>NZ_AUMA01000007.1 GCF_000422565.1 Desulfovibrio aminophilus DSM 12254
GGTTCGATTTCTACAACAACCGCCGCCCGCATAAGACCTTTGACGGCAGAAAGCCGATGGAGATATATCAAGTGCTCAAGCCAGAGGGGGTACCCCCTCTGGCTTGCCCAGAAAAGGCGGCATAGCCCATGAACCTGTCCACCTTAGTTTTGCCGCCGAGTGGTCCAAAAACCGGACCCACTTCTCCTGACTCCGGGCAAGTTCCCCCTGAGCAGCGTGCTTGAGCTGCCGGGCGTGGCCCCCAGCGCCGAGTGCGGTTCCATGGTCATGTGGGAGCTGTACAAGACCCACCCCGAGATCCAGGCCGAATACAAGGACATCCAGCTGCTCTGGCTCTGGGCCAGCGCCACTTACCAGATTCACACCACCAAGAAGCAGGTGAAGACCCTGGAGGATCTCAAGGGCCTGAAGATCATCGCCTGGAACCGCGCCGCCGCCGACATCATCAAGGCCTTGGGCGCCAATTCCGTGCAGATCAGCCCCACGGACAGTTATCTGGCCCTGGAGCGCGGCATGGCCGACGGCGTGCTCTGCCCCCTGGCTCCCCTGGTTTCCTTCAAGATCAGCGATGCGGTCAAGAACACCACGGTCTGCGACATCCTGCTCACTTCCTTCTGGGCCGGCATGAGCCACGACGCCTGGAAGAGCTTGAGCGACAAGGACCGGGACGCCTTCGGGAAGACCACCGGCGAGGTCATGGCCAAGCGCAGCGGCGTGAGCCTGGACAAGGGGGCCGTGTCTGACGCGGCCAAGCTGCGGGCCCAAGGGCACAACTTCTATCTCCTGCCCGACGCCGAGCGCGATCGCTGGGTGGCCGCCACCGCGCCGTTGCGCGAGGCCTGGGTCAAGGACATGGAGTCCAAGGGCTTCAAGGACGCGCGCAAGCTTCTGGACGAAACCATGGGCCTGAGCGCCAAGTTCGCCAAGACCACCGGCCGGGGCTACGAGAAGTAAAATAACGGACCCGGGGGACGGCTCCGCCGCCCCCCGGGGTTCTTTCGAGGGAACCTGTCAATGAGCAATGCCACCGAGTTGCAAATGCCGCCGCACAGCTGCGTGGCCGAGGGTGCCCCCCAAGAGGGGAGGAACATCTTCGACGCGCTCGCCGACGGCCTGGACGCCCTGTTGGAGCCCGTGCTGAACAAGGCGTTCCTGGTGAGCTTCATCGCCGCGGGCATCATGGCCATCCCCATCTTCTGCGACGTTCTGGCCCGCTTCATCTTCTCGGACTCCCTGGAGGGCATCATCGAGACGGAGGAGTACTTCATGGTGCTCATCGTCTTCCTCGCCCTGGGTTGGGTTCAGAAGAAGGGCGGCGGGCACATCAAGATCGATCTCATCACCTGCAAGATGCCTCAGAGATTCGTCCGACTGTTGGATACGTTTCACAACGTGGTCAGCACCGCCTTCTTCGGGCTGGTCTTCTGGCGCACCTGCGTCACGGCCATGCTCAAGATGGGCGAGCACAGCATCATGCTCAAGATTCCCTTGAGCATCTTCATCACCGTGGCCGCCGCCGGCCTGCTGCTTCTGGTCTTCACGCTTCTGAGCCAGACCCTGCGCGGCATCTCGGACAACCTGAAGGACAAGGCAGTGATCGGCCTGCTGGTGGCCGTCGCCCTGGCAGTGGCCTTCCTGGCCTTCCCGTTCTGGTACAAGATGCTGCCGGACCAGCTGAGCCGCCTGGGGCTCGGCATGGTCGGCATGACCACCATGATCTCCCTGCTGCTCCTGGGAATGCCCATCGGTTTCGCCATGGCCGTGGTCGGCTTCCTGGGACTTTCGGCGATCGGCTTCAACATGACCCCGGCGCTGAACACTCTGGGCGTCGGTCCCTATTCCACCACGGCGAGTTTCATCCTGGCCGTGGCGCCTCTGTTCATCTGCATGGGCCTGCTTTGTTCGGAGTCGGGCATCAGCAAGGATCTCTTCGACTCCGCCGACAAGTGGATGGGCCACCTTCCCGGCGGACTGGTCATGGCGGCGCTCTCGGGCTGCGCGGGCTTCGCCGCGGTCTGCGGCGACTCCATGGCCACGGCCGTGACCATGGGCTCCGTGGCCTTGCCCGAGATGCAGCGCAAGAAGTACAACGCCAGCCTGGCCTGCGGCGCGCTGGCCGCCGGCGGCACGCTGGGCATTCTCATTCCCCCGAGCATGGGCTTCATCTTCTACGCCCTGGTCACCGAGGAGTCGGTGGGCAAGCTGTTCGTGGCCGGCATCGTGCCGGGCGTGGTGCTGACGCTCATGTACATCCTGAGCGTATACGTCATCGCCAAGGCTCGCCCCGAATGGGCCCCGCGCGGCGAGCGCGCGTCCCTGAGCGTCCGCCTGCTCTCGCTCAAGGGCATTGTCTGGATGATCCTGCTCTTCGTGCTCATCCTCGGCGGCATCCTGGTGGGCGTTTTCAGCCCCACCGAGGGCGCGGCCGTAGGCGTGGTCGGGGCCTTCGGCATCCTGGTCCTGCGCGGGCGGGTGACCCGCAAGGTGATGAAGGACGTGCTCACCCAGACGGCCAACATCACCACCAAGCTGCTCATGATCCTCATCGGCGTGGGCATCCTGGGCTACTTCCTGGCCGCCAGCCGCCTGCCGGACGAGATGGCCGCGCTCATCACCGGGCACGGCTACAACCGTTACGTGGTGCTCGTGGGCATCCTTGGCCTTTACGCCATCCTCGGCTGTCTCATGAACGTGATTCCCATGATCCTCCTGACCCTGCCGACCATCTTCCCCACGGTCAAGGCCCTGGGCTTCGACCCGATCTGGTTCGGCGTGATCACGGTCATCATGATGGAGATGGGGCAGATCACCCCGCCGGTGGGCGTGAACGTCTTCGCCATGTCCAGCGTGGCGCCGGACGTGCCTATGGGGGCGATCTTCAAGGGCATCCTGCCCTTCATGTTCTGCATGGTGCTCATGCTGGCCCTGCTCATCTTCTTCCCGGGCATGGCCACCTGGCTCGTGGGCATGCTGTTCTAGGGAGGTGTGGTCGCCCCGTTCCGAGGGGCAAGTTCGACAGTTCCAAAACCCGGGCGCAAACGCTTGCTGCTTGAGTGAATTTGTAATTATTACAAGATATTACAAATTCTCAACGGGGAGTCTTGCGCCCAAAACCTGGAGGGAGAAATGAAACGTCTGAGGCTAGGAATCACTGTACTGGCCGTGCTGGGGCTCCTGGCGTCGGCCGCCTGGGCGGCCGACGAGGCGGCGCAGAAACCGGCGCCCGCGCCGAGGCCGTGGGCGCCGATGGCGGCCAACTTCGGCCCGTCCGGTTCGGCCATCCCCGCAGGCTTGCTGGCCGTGGGAGGCAACTTCCAGTACGGCGAGAGCGAACACGTGCGCAAGTATGGCGACGAGCTGAACCGCAACGCCGAGACGCAGAAGTACCTGGAAGTGGTCAAGGTGCGGTACGGCATTCTGCCGGGCTTCGACATCCGTACCGCCACGCCGGTCTACAACATCCACATCGACAGCAAGACGGGGCCGGATCGGACCAACTACGGCATCGGCGACACCACGGTCCTGCTGCACAGCGTGATCCTGAACCAGGACAAGGGTGATCCCTTCTACCTGGCGGTGGACTACGGCGGGGTCGTGCCCACGGCTTCCGTCGGCGACCATTCCGTGAACGCCATCGGCAACGACGCCTGGGGCCTGGTCGGCGGCATCGGCGCCACCTACTTCCTGGATTCCCACCGCTTCGACATGGAGGCCAACTACTCGACCTTCACCGAGGGCGCCCACAACTTCACCAAGGGCGACCGTGTGCGTTGGAACGCCGGTTACGCTTACGCCATCAACAAGATGTGGGACATCGGCGTTGAGTCCTGCTTCGAGTGGAACGACGAGACCGAGCTGAACGGCGCCAAACAGAAGGACGCCAGCTACGAGTGGTATGCCGGACCCAAGGCCGTGTTCAAGTACCAGCCCTGGGGCGTGAATGTCGCCGTGGCCGGCATGCTCCCCGTGGACCGCTGGTATCAGAACACCAAGGTCGGCTCCGACGACTACCGTTTCGAACTGAAGATCATGAAGTTCTTTGACGTGGGAACGTTCTTCGACTAGAGGACCGCTTTCCCGGCGGCCGGCCCCATGGGGACCGGCCGCCTTCATTTCCGACCATCGCTTGACCGTGGCTGTGAATCGGTCGAGAATATTCGCCCAGGAGGGAGGATGACGGCCCTGCCACCAGTGATTCGGCCGAAACCGGAAAGGATCATGGAGACGTTTCTCGGTGACATGAGCCTCGGGCAGATCGCCCTGGACAAGGCGCACGTGATCGTCCGTTGGAATGCGGGCGCCGAGCGCATGACCGGACTCGCGGCTGCCGACATGCTCGGCACCCGCAAGCATTGGCGCGCCTTCCTTCCCAAGCAGCAGCCCGTGCTGGCCGACTGGTTCCTGAGCGGCGACTTCGACGCCGCCGTGGCCTACCATGGCTCAGCGAACCTGCGGCGCATGGAGCCTGGCGGCGAGTGGGTGGCCGTCTGCAACTATCTGGATACTTCTGGGGAGTTGCGCCCCCTGCTCACGCGCGTGGCCGCCGATCCTCACGGTGACGGCGTGATCCAGGATCTCTACGACCTGGAGCGCATCGCCAACTGGATGCAGGCCAGCACCTCCATTCTCGACGGCATGAGCGTTCTGGCCGAGCACGTGCCCGCCGGTGTCTGCCTCTTCGTGGACAGCATCATCGTCATGGCCAACAAGACGTTCTGCAACATGTTCGGCTATGAATCCCTCGGCGAGTTGCTGAACAATCCGGCCTCGTCCCTGCTCGTGGAGCAGGAGCGCGAACGTCACGCCGCCTTGCTCAAGAGCCTGAACAAGCAGAACGCCGGAGCCCGCTACCAGTGGACCGGCCTGGACAAGAACGGCCGCAAGGTCTGGTTCGAAGGCCGCCCAACGCCCATTGAGCTGGGTGGCCGTCCGGCCGTGCTCTCCTTCGTCATGGACGTCACCGAGTACAAGCTCCGCGAGGAGTTGATGGAGCGGGAGTCGCGGGAACTGCGGGTGGAGCGCGACCGGCTCAAGGCCTCGGTCGACTGCCGCATGCGGCTCAGCAACATCATCGGCCGGAGCCAGAAGATGCAGGATGTCTACGAGTCCATCCTGCGGGCCGCGGCCTCGGATTCCGGCACGGTCGTCTACGGTGAAACCGGCACGGGCAAGGAATTGGTGGCCCGCGCCGTGCATGGCTTGAGCGCCCAGAGCACCAAGCCCTTCGTGCCGGTGAGCTGCGGGGCCATCCCCGAGGAACTTTTCGAAAGCGAATTCTTCGGCCACCGCAAGGGATCCTTCACCGGGGCCTACGCGGACAAGCCTGGTCTGCTGGACAAGGCCAAGGGCGGCACCCTGTTTCTGGACGAATTGGGGGAGATCGGCCTGGGTTGTCAGGCCAAGCTGCTGCGGGCCCTGGGTTCCCGCGAATACACACCCGTGGGCGGAGTGTCGCCCGTGCGGGCGGATTTCCGAATCATCGCGGCCACCAACCGGAACCTGCGCGAGATGGTTCAGAAGGGGCAGTTCCGCGAGGATCTCTTCTACCGCGTCCATATCATCCCCATCTATCTGCCGCCGTTGCGCGACCGAAAGGAGGACATCCCTTATTTGGTCGAGCACATCCTGGGCAAACTCGGAGCGTCCCGACGGCTTATGAGCAAGGAAATGGCCCTGCTTCTGGAATACGACTGGCCGGGCAACGTGCGTGAACTGCATAATGTGTTGGAGCGGTTCGTGGCTTTCGGTCATCTGGATTTCCTCAAGGTCCACGAACGCGACCGACGGGCGATGCCGGAAATCAAGGTCTACGATCTGCCTGCCGAGGGCACCCTGCGCGAAGGGTTGGCCCACTATGAACGAAAGATCATCTCGGATGCCCTGGAGAAGTATGGTTGGAATCGTTCTCAGGTCGCGGCGGCCTTGGGACTGCCGCGCAAGACCTTGTTCCGCAAGATGAAGAAATTGGAGATTTCGGAGTCGTAGCATCGGGGAGAACGGTACTGTCCGGGGCATTTATGGCCGCATGCGCGAAAGTGACCCGGTAGCCTTTTAGGAAAAAAACTCAATAAAACGCGCACTTCCGTAAAAACGGAGGTGCGCGTTTTTGTCTCATAAATTAGGCGAGCCTTTTGTTGCGACTAATAAATATATTTATTTCAAGCTAGTACAAGTTCCAGGCGGTTTGGCACAAACTGTGCTTTCTTTCACACATCCCGCTTGTCCGTTCTCCGCAAAAAAACAAATGGGAGACGGGCATAGACATCCTCCCTGCCGGCCGGGGGCGGCGAACCGCCCCCGACCCAATGGAGAAAGCCGCGGACATCCCAATCCAACGGCTGATGCGAGCAACATGTGAAACAACGAACGGAGAACACGGAATGGGTGCGGAAGTTCGCCTGACCCGGGCGGAAAACGGGGAATTCATCATCGATCTCGGATCGGCGGCGCTGCCCCAGATCCGCTTCAACCCCTTGGAGCTGGACGAGGCGACGCGGGCCAACGAACACATGGGCGCGCGCCTGCTCATGGCAGCGGCGCTGACCTGCTTCGTGAACACGATGGCCAACGACCTGAAGGCCCGCAACGTGTCGCGCGTGGCGCCCATCGAGGCCCACGCCGAGATCACCAAGGAGAAGGACGACCACCTGCGGACCCGCTACACGCACATCGAGCTGAACGTGGAGAGCGAAGTGGCCGAGGTCGACCGCGCGGCCTACGAGGCCGTCCGCAGCGTGCTCCTGCGCGGTTCGCTCCTGACCTACTCCTTGGAGAACGGCATGGAGCTCGACTACAACATCGAGGCCAAGTGAGGACGACATGCTCTTTCTTCTGGACAAGGCCGAGGCGGGAGCCCTGCGCGTGGTGCCGTTTCTGGCCGGTGACGCGGACAAGGAACTGCTGCTCATAGGCGACGGCGTCTACCTGGCCCGCGAGGCCATGGCTTCGAAGCTGGCGGAGTGGAACTTCGACGGCATCCATGCCGAGGCCAAGGCCCTGGCCGAGCGCGGCATCGAGCCGGGCGGCCACTGCGAGGCCACCGAGATGTCGGACATCGTGGATCTGGTCCTGGAACACGGCAAGATCCTGAGCCTGTAGGAGGAACCATGTCCACCATCACCATCACCATGCTCTCGGGCGCGCTGGAGAACGAGAACGCGGATTTCATGATCCGCTTCGCCGAGGCGGCCTTGGACCAGGGCCACGGCGTGAACGTGTTCCTCTACGGCAACGGCTGCAACATGGCCAACAAGGAGGTCGCCTGGACCGGTGAGCGGGGCATGAACGATGCCCTGACCGCCTTCATGGACGGCTTCCGCGTGGCCGATCGCCTGGAGGCCCTGGCCGCCAAAGGCGCGGTGCTGCATACCTGCCACACCACGGAATACGGACGGGGAACCGAGGGATGCGCCTATCTGGACGGCGTCCAACGCGGCAACGTCGGCTCTTCGCTGACCAAGTTCTGGATGACGTCCGATGTGGGCTTCACCCTGGGCGGCTGAGAGCGGAGGAAGATGAAATATGATCAGCACCGTGAGCATCATCATCCGTCATGCCCTGGGCGACGAGCGCATGGCCCTGGGCGTTCGGGCCGCCTATGCCGCACAGGCGGGCGGCTACGAGACGACCCTCGTGCTCTTCGGCGAGGGCGTCTACGCGTTGACCGGCCGCCTGCCGGAGTATCTGCGCAACATGATCACCTCCTTCCAGGAGAACGACGGCCGGTTGGCCTGCCTGGGCTATTGCGCCGAACAGCGCGGCATCGCTCCCTCCGAGTTCGGCTTCGAGGGGGTGGATGTGCTGGGCAATGGAGAACTAGCTGAAATTCTGGAGGATTCCGACAGCGTCAACGTCTTCTGACGAAGGCGCACCTTCCGGCGCGGCCCTCCGGCAGGGGCCGCGCCGGTTGTTCATGGATCACGCCGCCCCGCCTGCCGACGAGGAAACGACATGTCCACCAACGTCTTCTGTCCTGTTTACGATGACGAATCCCCCTTGGTTCCGCCGAGCCTCACCGCGCACTCCCGCAAGATGAAGCCCGGGATCCATCAGGTCACGGAGCGGGTTTTTCTGGCTTACGGCTACGCCGACGCCAACTCCATCCTCCTGGTGGGCGACGACGGGGTCGTGGTGGTGGACACCACCGAGGACGAGATCAAGGCCCGGAGCATCCTGGCCGAGTTCCGCAAGATCACCGACAAGCCGATCAAGGCCCTGATCTACACGCATTTCCACCCGGATCACATCGGTGGAGCACGGGGCTTCGTGGACCAGCGCGACGTGGACGGCGGGGAGATCCAAATCATCTCCCACGAGACCCTGCCGGATTTCGTCAGCCTGACCATGGCCGCGGGCGCGGCCCCCATCCTTTCCCTGCGCAACGCATACTGTTTCGGCGCTTTTCTGCCGGTCGGGGCCGAGGGCCGGATCAACTGCGGCATCGGCCCGGACGTGGTGGTCCGCAAGGCGTCCTATCTGGCCCCCACGCGGACCTTCCGGGAGAGCCTGGACCTCACTGTGGCCGGGGTGCGCATGCATCTGCTCTGGGTGCCCAGCGAATGCGAGGACGAGATCGTGGTCTGGTTGCCGGACTGGAAGGTTCTGTGCAGCGCCGAGGTGGTCCAGGGGGAATGCTATCCCAATCTCTACGCCATCCGGGGGACGCGCTACCGCGATCCGCGCCGTTGGTACAAGAGTCTGGATGTGCTGCGGGAGTTTCCGGCGGAGTATCTGGCCCCCTCCCACGGCAGGCCGGTCTTCGGCCGCAAGGCCGTGAGCGAGTTGCTCACCGCCTACCGCGACGGCATCCAGTATGTTTATGATCAGACCCTGCGGCTCATGAACCGGGGCCACACGCCGGACGAACTGGCCGGACTGGTCAAGCTGCCGCCGCATCTTGCGAATCATCCCTGGCTTGGCGAGTTTTACGGGAGCATCGCCAACCATGTGCGCGAGATATACCAGGGCGAACTGGGTTTCTTCCAGGGCGATCCGACCAGCCTGCGGGCCACGCCTCCCTCCCTGGCTGCGGCGCGTCTGGTGGCCCTCATGGGCGGCCGGGAGACCGTGTTGACCGCCGCGCGGCAGGCCCTGGACAGCGGCGACCCGCAATGGGCCGCCGAGTTGGCCACCCTGACCATCCGGTTGAATGTCCTGGATATGGAGTCGCGACGGCTCAAGGCCCGAGCCCTGCGCGAGGTGGGACATTCGGAAACCGCGATCCAGCCCCGGCATTGGTACATGACCGCCGCCTTGGAGCTGGAGGGCAAACTGGAGAAGGGCGCCGGCGACCGTAACCCGGACATCGCCGGCCTGCGTCCCGAAGTCCTGCTGGAATCCCTGGGGCCGCGCCTGGCCGCCGAGCGGACCCTGGACCTGCATCTGGTGGGAGCCTTCGAGTTCACGGACGTTCCCGCGACCTGCGGCCTGGAGATACGGCGCGGCGTGGCCCAGTTTCTTCCGCGCCGTCCCGAACGGCCGAATTTCGCCGTGCGCCTGGATCGCGGTTTCCTTGCCGATCTGCTGCTCGGGAAGCTCGACCCCGAGCGTCAGCTGGATGGCTTGGCTCTTGTGGAAGGCCGGGAGGAGGACATGCGGCGTTTCTTCTCGTCCTTCGAGATCCCGGACATGACGAGGGTCCGGCTGGCCCTGCGCTAGAGGGGGCGACCCTCCTCCGCCATTCCGCCCCCTCGGCGCCTCTCCCCACCCTGATCTCCCCCGGCGGCGGTTCCGCTTCCGGGGGAGATCGCATTTCAGGCGCGAGACTGTCGCTTCAGGCGTCCACCCGCAACATGTGCCGTCCGAACACGGCGGTCACGACCAGGATAGCCGCGCCACAGAGCCCCACGGCCGGCGGTGTGCCCAAAAGGTGGGCCAGGGCCCCGGCCAGCAGGGAGCCGAAGGGGGCCATTCCGATGAGCATCATGGAGAAGAGCGACATGACCCGCCCGCGCAGGGCGTCGGGCGTGCGCAGTTGGAGCAGGGTGTTGGTGCCGGCCATGAAGACGATCATGGAGTAGCCCACCGGAGCCAGGAGTAGGGCCGAGAGCGTGAAGTTCCGGGACAGGGAGAAGAGCAGGAGACTCACGCCGAAACCTCCGGCCGCGCCGAGCACGAGCTTCTCCAGTCCCGCCCCTCCACGCCGGGCGGCCAGCGTCAGAGCGGCGGCCAGGGAGCCCACTCCGGCCGAGGCCAGCAGGATGCCCAGACCACGAGCGCCGGAATGCAGCACCTCCCCGGCGAAGACCGGCATGAGGGTGGCGTAGGACACGCCGAGCATGCTGCCCGTGCCGAGCAGGAGCAGGGCCGAGCGCACGAAGGGTGTGCTCCAGGCGAAGCGGCAGCCCTCAAGCATGTTCGCCAGAAGCGAGACCGGGGATTTGGCCGGGGTGCGGCGGGGCAGGCGGATGGCCAGGAGGCCCAGGATGACCGCCACGAAGCTCAGGGCGTTGACCAGGAAGCACCAGCCTTCGCCGATGGCGGCCACGAGAATGCCCGCCACTGACGGCCCGACCACGCGCGCGGCGTTGAACACCGAGGAGTTCAGCGCGATGGCGTTGTGCAGATCCTCCTTGACCACCAGCTCGATGACGAAGGATTGGCGGGTGGGCATGTCCAGGGCGTTGATGCAGCCGAGCAGGGCGGCCAGGGCGTAGAGGTGCCATACTTCCACATGTCCGGTGAGGGTCAGCGCGGCCAGCACTCCGGCCTGGATCATCGAGGCGGCCTGGGTGCCCACCAGGATGCGTCGCCGGTCCAGCCGGTCGGCCAGGGCTCCGCCCAGCAGGGGCAGGAGGAACATGGGCAGTTGGGAGGTGAAGCCCAGGAGTCCCAGGTCCAGGCTGGAGCCGGTGAGCCGGTAGACGAGCCAGGAGAGGGCCACGCCCTGCATCCAGGTGCCCACCAGGGAGATCATCTGTCCCAGGAAGTAGAGTCGGAAGTTGCGATGCCGAAAGGAGCGTCCCAGGGCGGCCAGACGGCCGACGCTTTCCGGCGGGGGAATCATGTCGCCGGGCATGTGAAACCTTGCCCGCTTGAGCGGGTCACTGGTTGGCGGCCAGACCCCAGACGCGCGCGCCCTCGTTTCCGGGCAAGGGAGGCAGGCAGGACAGGCAGGCGTCCACTTGGAAGCGGAGCGGCAGGGCGTCCTGCTGGAACGCCGGCTTGCGGGACAGGCGGCGGGCCATTTCCAGGTTGCGGCTGCCGATGGGGTCCAAGGCCAGGGCCGGGGATGCCTGGGGCAGGCGGAAGAAGTCCACGACCACGCGCAGGCTCAGGTCGAGCATGTCGGCGAGGTGGGCCGAGGAGTCGGCCCAGGGCAGGGTCCGCTGGATGAGGTCCAGGGAGGAGCCCAGTGTCTTGCGGCCGCAGACCCGCAGACTGTTCAGGAAAACCTGTTTCCTGAAGAGAAATGGCAGGCGGTTCTTGTGCAGGGTCTCCAGGAGAATGCCGTCGGCGGCGCGGGCCGCGCCGGAGAACAGCCGCCGCGCTCGGCGGGGATTCCAGTCGACGGCGCGGTCGGCCTGCATTTCGAGGTAGACGTGGCCGAGCTTGCCGCGCTGGGGGGCGGCGGCCAGGATGTTCGGCACGTAATAGTTGTGGGCCACGGTGTCGGCGGCCAGATGCGAAAGATAGCCGTAGGCGTAGGCCCGCAACCCGGGGTCGCGCGCCGAGTGCAGCAGGGCGAAACCGGTGTCCCAGTTGTGGCTGTGACCGTCGTGGATGCGCGAGCCTTTGCCGATGAAGATGTCGGCGCTGATGCAGCCGTAGAGGAAGAGGTCGCGGTGCCTGGCCAGGATGTCGGCGATGAACGGCGACACCAGCCCGAGGTTTTCCAGGATGGTCCCGCCCACGGCCAAGTGGACTCCGGGTCCCCAGGCCAGGGCGTCCCCGGGCAGGGCGAGGAGCGTTATGACGAGGCCGATGAAGGCCGTGAGTGTTTTGCTCATCGTTTGTGGCGGGCGGTGCCCGCTGATTTGGAAATCTAAGTCGTTCCCGCGCGTTGTCAATGCCCGGCCGGTGCTAGAGGTATGGGGAAAAGAGCCAGCAGAAGGCGTCGCGCAGTCGCGCGGGCAGGCTCCGGTCGGCCAGGTCGGCGTGCGTCAGTTCGCGCGACACATGGCGGATTTTTTCGAAATGCGCAATGAGTTTTTGCGCCAGTTCGGGCGCGAACAGCTCCAGGACCATTTCGAAGTTGAGTCGCAGGCTGCGGGGATCCAGGTTGGCCGAGCCGACCACTGCGTAGGACTCGTCGATGATCATGTGTTTGGTGTGGGCGAAAGGCGGCGGTTGGTAGGCGACCCGCACCCCGAGGTTCAGGATGTGCGGCAGGATGTGCCGCGCGGCCCAATGCACCACGGCGGTGTCGTTGCGCTCAGGCAGGATGATCGCGACCTCCACCCCGCGCTTCACGGCCA
Organism: Desulfovibrio aminophilus DSM 12254; assembly: GCF_000422565.1. Taxonomy (NCBI): domain Bacteria; kingdom Pseudomonadati; phylum Thermodesulfobacteriota; class Desulfovibrionia; order Desulfovibrionales; family Desulfovibrionaceae; genus Desulfovibrio; species Desulfovibrio aminophilus. The sequence continues at coordinate 12,417 of NZ_AUMA01000007.1, forward strand.
GTTGCAGGGCCGCGACGATTTCCCTCGGCGGCAGGAAATAGGGGGTCATGATCCGGATGTGGCGTCGGGCCGAGGCGATGGCCGCGCAGTAGACCTCCACCAGGCGGTTGCCCGGGTCGTTCGGGCCGTCCAGCACGCAACGGCAGACCGTGGACCCCGCTGGAAGGATGTCTTCGTGTTCGGGAGGAGTAGTGTCCGCGCCGGTGGCGAAGCCCCAGTCCCAGAGGAATATCTCCTCCATCTCGGCCACCACGGGTCCGCGCAGGAGGAAGTGGGTGTCCGTGACCCGGGTCTTGAGCCATTTGCGTCCGGCCAGGTAGCGGTCGCCGATGTTCATGCCGCCGGTGAAGCCGATCTCACCGTCCACGGCCAGGATCTTGCGGTGACAGCGCAGATTGATGTGCATGCTCGGCGGCAGGAGCCGGGGCGGCAGGAAGCGGGCCAGGGGAACGTTCCGGCGTTTGAGCAGGGTTCCGGCCAGGGGCAGCTGGGTCCATTCGCCCACTCCGTCCACCAGGACGCGCACGTCCACGCCGCGCCGGGCGGCCGCCTCCAGGGCCTTGATGAAGCGGCGGCCCGCGGCGTTGGCCTCGAAGATGTAGGTGGAGAGATAGACCCGCTCCTTGGCGCGCTCGATGGCCCCGAGCATGCGTGGATAGGCCTCCTCTCCGTTTTCAAGGAATTCCAGTGCGTTGCCTCCGGTCAGCGAGCGGCCGGTGATGGAGTAGGTCAGGGCTGCCAGATCGTCCAGGTCGTCCGGCAGGCGCGAGATAGGGCAGGCGGGCCGGAGCCGCCCGTCCGGGGCCTGGAGGTCGAAGGGGGAACGCCGCCGGAGCTTGCGGCCCCGGGCCTCGATGCGGTTGATGCCGAAAAGGAAGTAGAACACCGGCCCCAGGCCGGGCAGGAGCAGGGTGGCCGCGATCCAACCCCAGGCCGCGCGGGGGTCGCGCTGGGTGAGCAGGGCGTGGCAGGCGGCCCAGACATCGGCGGCCGTGGCCAGGGTCAGGAATACCCAGTGCAGGGCGGTCATGCCGGCGACGGCTCCACTTCGACACGGTCGCGGCCGTTGTCCTTGGCCCGCTTCAAGGCCTGCGTCGCCCGCCGCAGGAGGTTCTCGCGGTCGTCCTGGGCGGCGACGGCCGTGATGCCCAGGCTGAGGGTCAGGGGTTGGGAGCCGAAGGCGCAGCCCTTGATCACCCGGCGCAGCTTTTCGGCCAAGGCCAGAGCCCCATCCACCGGGGTCTGGGTGGCCACCACGGCGAAGGCTTCGCCCTCGTAGCGGAAGACGTGGTCCGTGAGGCGCAGGTTGTTCTTGAGCAGAAGGGCCACCTCGGCCAGGAGCCGGTCGCCGCTCTCCAGCCCGTAGATCGTGTTGAAGCGGGAGAAATGGTCGATGTCCAGAAGCAGGATGCTCAGGGCGTTGCCGTAGCGTCGGGCGGCCGACAGCTCACGCTCCAGGATTTCGTTCATGCAGGCCCGGTTGGGCAGACAGGTCAGGCTGTCGGTGCGGGAGGCTTCCTCCATCTTGCGGGCCAGCTCGGTCAGGTTCCTGTCCGCCTCGGACACCCGCCGCGAGAGGGGGCGGAAAATCAGGAAGAGCTCCAGGAGAAGCAGGCCGAGGGTCAGGGCCAGGATGCCCAGGCCGAGGGTGCGCAGAAGCTCGGCCCGCTCGTGGGCTTCGTCGCGGTAGAGCCGGGCGGCCTGGCGCAGGGCCTCGGGCAGGCGTTCGCGTGCGGCCAGGAGCAGGGAGTCGCGCAGGGACGCGCGGCGCGCCGGGTCGGGTTCCTCCAACAGTTCCCGGACCGTCTGGAGATAGCGGCGCACCTGCTGGTCCAGGAACAGGGGCGGCTTGTGGTAGACGGCCCGCAGCGCCTCGGAGGAGCGGTAGATATCCGGGAGCCGGGTGGCCTCGCCGGTGAGCATGTCATGGCTGTTGGCCATGAACTCGGTGTTCTTGCGCAGGTTTTCGGCCAGGAGCCCACGCTGTTCCTGGCCGGCGGCCAGGTCCAGGCGCGCCGCGTCGGCGGCCAGGCGTTGGGCCAGGGCCATCTGTCGGGCGGACAGGTCGATGAAGTAGACCGACTCCTGGTGCAGGGTCGAGAGGGTGCGGATGTTCCAGAAGGCCAGCGCGGCGAGAAGGGCGATGAACCCCAGCAGTGCGGCGTAGCGCAACGTGAAAAAACGCTCCATGGTCCGATCCTTTTTCCGTGTCCTTGTTGTATAGTATAGGAAAGACTTCCGGCGCAAGGAAGCCCAAGGGGGCTTGGCTGGAAGCCCGGGAAAGGATAGGAGGGGGCATGGATCGCCTCCCGCGCATGTGGCGGGCGGGGTCCGGGAAGGAGGGCCCATGCTTCGTCGCTGGCTTGTTCTGGTCGTGGCGGCCGTCATTTTGGCCGGTTGCGCGGCCAAATCCCCGGTTTCGCGCGAAACCTTGCGCGAGGAGATCCGCAAGACCTTGCGCGAAAACCCCGATCTGGTCCTGGACGTCGTGCGCGAACATCGCGAGGACGTGTTGCGGGCGGTGGAGGATGGAGCCAGGGAGCGTCGTTCCCAGGAGCAGGCCGAGCGTTACGCCAAGGCCCTGGCCAATCCCCTCAAGCCCGAGATCGACGCTGGGCGGCCTATGCTCGGGGCGCCGGACGCGCCCGTGACCATCGTGGTCTACTCCGACTTCCTCTGCCCCTATTGCGGCCGGGGCGCCGCCAACGTGCGCCGATTGCTGGAAAAACGTCCGCGCGACATCCGTTTCTTCTTCAAGCATCTGCCGCTGCACCCCATGTCCATGGAGCTGGCCGAAACCTTCGAGGCCCTGGCCTTGCGGGATGAGGCCCAGGCCTGGGCCTTCCATGACCGGGCCTTCGCCCAACGGGAAAAATTGGAGTCCGGTGGCGAGGACGCGCTCAGGGCCCTGCTCCGCGAGATCGGGGCCGACCCCGCCCGGGTGGCCCGCGACCGCGGGGACCGCAGGGTGGCTGACCGCATCGCCCGGGACGTGCAGGAAGCCTCGTCCTTCAATGTGGACGGGACACCGACGTTTCTGATCAACGGGGTGCTGGTGGCCGGGGCCGTGCCCGTGGAGGAGATGGACGCCGTGGTCGCCGCCGCGCTCAGGGCGGCGGCCTCCGGGACCATCTGCCGGGACTGCCCGAACCAGTAGGCGCGGCGGTCAGCCGCCGAGCAGGTCGGCCAGCGTCGGGCGGACCTGGAACATGGACGAAAAACCGGAGACTGAGAAGACTTCCTGGACCATGCCGGTCAGGCCGCAGAAGCGGATTTCCCCCTGGCGGGCCTTGAGCCGCTTGGCGGTGGCCAGGATGCTGCGCAACCCCGCGCTGCTCAGATATTCCACCCCGCCCAGGTCCACGGCCAGGAGCGTTTCCCCCTGATCGATGAATCGGCCGCATTCGGCCTCGAATTCCGGGGCCGAGGCCGCGTCCATGCGCCCCTTGGCCTTGATGACCACGGCCTTGCCTTGCTTGGCGCTTTCGAACTGCATTCCGTTCTCCTTGTCTGCGTTGGGCCTTGGGAAGCCGGAGGGCATCATAGCCGCGCGGCCTCCTTTCGCCAAGCCCCCAATTACTCGAAATCGGACGCCTCGAACCAGCAGCCGCGCACGTGGGAGCTGTAGCCCGGCCGGTAGTCCGGGGACTCGCTCCCGCCGTGGTGGAAGACGCAGAAGAAACGTCCGTCGGGCAGTTCGCACCACCCGGAGTAGCCGTAATCCGGCGGGGCCGCCTTGCGGTCGTTGGCCAGTTCCAGCACCCGGGTCTTGGCCAGGGCGTCGGGCAATCCCCGCTCCGCGTTCCAGTCCCAGGAATAGCTCCGGTCGTAGCGCGGTTCCGTGATGCGCAACCGCAGGCTTCGCCAGACGTGTTCCCCGCCGTTTTCCTCGGAGGCGTGGCGTGTGCCGAAGACCATGGGACGGGTGTCCACCGAGCGGGCGTCCACGGGCAGTTCCTGGCGCCGTCTGCCGTTGACGAAAAGGGAAACCGTGCCCGCCGCGTAGACCAGACGGATGTTCTGGAACCGGCCCCGGCGCAGGCGCACCGGCTCGGCGTCGGGCCTTTCGGCCACGATGCGGTCCGGGAAGATCTTCCACCAGACGCCGAAACGCAGGCCGCAGCCCTTGTCTTCTGCGGCCCGGCAGATCACACGCGCCTCCAGTTCGGCCATGGCTCGCGATGGGTCGGTCATGGGCCGCAGGGCGTAGCGCGCCGGAGCCTCGGGCCCGCTTTCGTTGCGGATGAGCAGCCCCTCCTCGGTGAGCGTCGGGTTGTCCGGAGAGGGCGTCAGGCCATGCACGGCGAAGTCCGAGAGAAGTTCTTCCGGTTCACCGATCCAGGCCGCCGTGCCGCCGTCCGGCCCCAGGTTGCGGTAGGTGACCAGCAGGCGGCCGCCGGAAGTCAGGCCCAGGGTGGGGCGATGGCCGATGAGCGGCGTGGGCCGCGGCTCGGACCAAGTGTCCCCCCCGTCCGGGGAGACGCAGACGTACATGGGCTCGTAGACGAAGCTGTTCTCGCGCATGAGCGCCAGGATGGCTCCCTCGGGCAGGCGGACCATGCTCGCTTCGCAGAGCATGAGGTTCGGGTCGCGGGCCAGGACCGTCCGGGGGGACCAGCTGCGGCCTCGATCCGTGGAGCGGTAGAGCATCTGCTCGATGAGCGGCTGGCGCGTCTGGGGCAGGGGAACGCCGCCGCGGGCCATGTGCCCCGTGAGCAGGAGGTTTTCGCTGTCCAGCTCCAGGATGCGGTCCAGCAGGCCGTGGGAAACCCCGGTCAGGGGTTGGGAGCACCATGCGCGGCCCTGGTTCGTGCTCCAGAAAAGTTGCGGCCCCGCGTCGTCTGAAAGTGTCAACTGGCCGCCGGAGAGCCGGGAGAAGCGCGGGCAGTGGCTGTTGTCCGCGCGCAACATGCGGGCCTCGGACCAGGATCGGCCGTCGTCGTCGCTTTCCTTGAGGAGCAGGCGGCGGCGCGCGCCCACGTGCTTGTCGAATTCGTTGTAGGCCACGAGCAGGCGGCCGTCGTCCGCGCGGCAGACGTCCGGGAAGCAGAGGTAGTGCCCTTGGCGGCGGTCGATCACCACATGGCGCTCAGGGCGCCGGGAGAGCGTGGGCACGGCGGCCTCCTCGCCTGGGGCTGTTTCGGGCGCGCCGGGGCGGCGCTACTCCTTGTCCCGGTCGTCGACGACCCGCTTGGTCTTGGAGAAGCTGCGCGGCAGGGTGCCCGGCGGCAGGATCTCCACCTCGCCGCGCACCAGGATCTGCCGCCGGATTTCGTCGGCCACGGCCTTGGCCAGGGCGGCGGATTCATCGGTCGCGCCGGGCAGGCGTTCCAGACGCACCTTCATGTGGTCCAGGCCCTCCTCGCGGCGCAGGCAGATCTGATATTCCGAGGAGAATTCCCGGAACTTCTCCAGCACCGCCGCGATCTGGCCGGGGTAGATGTTCACGCCCCGGAAGATGAACATGTCGTCGGAGCGGCCCTGGATACGGTCGTGGCGCGGCATGCACAGGCCGCAGGAACAGGCCCCGGGCAGGAGCCTGGTCAGGTCGCGGGTGCGGTAGCGGATGAGCGGCGAGGCCTCCTTGCGCAGGGAGGTGACGACCATCTCGCCCACCTGGCCGGGCTCCACCGGTTCGAGCGTGGCCGGGTCGAGGATTTCCACGACGTACAGGTCGGCCCAGTAGTGGATGCCGTTGCGGGCCTCGCATTCCAGGCCCGCCCCCGGGCCGTAGAGTTCGGTCATGCCGGAGATGTCGAAGCTGGCCTCCAGGCCCAGGGCGCGCTCGAACTGGCGGCGCATCTTGGGCGTGTGGGCCTCGGAGCCGAAGATGCAGCGCTTGAGCGCCAGCTTGTCACGCAGACCGTGGCGCTCAACCTCCTCGCCCATGAGCAGGGCCATGGAGGCCGTGGAACAGAGGCAGGTGGTCCGGAGGTCCACGAGCATCTGAAGCTGGATGTCCAGCATGCCGGGGCCCACGGGCACGGCCATGGCCCCGAAGTGCTCGCAGCCGAGCTGGAAGCCGACGCCGGCGGTCCACAGGCCGTAGCCGGTGCAGACCTGCACGCGGTCCTTGGTCGTCAGCCCGGCCAGCTCGTAGCAGCGGGCGAACATGTGCTTCCAGGTGTCCACGTCGTTCTGGGTGTAGGTGAGCACCTTGCGTTTGCCGGTGGTGCCGCTGGAGGCGTGGATGCGCACCACCTGCTCCTCGGGCACGGAGAGCAGCGGCAGGGGGTAGCCCGCCTGGAGATCCTGGGCCGTGGTGAAGGGCAGGGCGCGCAGGTCGTCCAGGCCCCTGAACGCGGCAGGGTCGACCCCGGCCTCCTTGAACTTCTTGCGGTAGTATGGGCTGCCCTTGGCCGCATGGGCCACGGTCCAGCGCAGGCCCTCGTCCTGGATGCGGGCGATCTGGTCAGGCTGAAGGTGGGGCAGAAAACGGTATTTCTTGGGCATGGGACGCGCGCTCCTTGGCGAGGGGCCTTGCCGGGCCCCGGGAATTGAGATACCCGCCTCTTCATGCAGCAAAAAGCGGCGCAGTTCAAGAGACATGGAGGGCCCCGGCCATGATCGCCGGAAGCTGGCTCTCCGTGGCCGCGGCGGCGCTCCTGGGCCTGGCCCTGGGCAGTTTCGCCGGTTGCGTCGCGCACCGCTGGCTGGCCGAGGTCTCGATCCTTTTTCCGACGCGTTCCTTCTGCGCGTCCTGCGGCCGGACCCTGACCTGGAGCGAGAACATTCCGGTGGTGAGCTACCTTCTCCAGCGCGGGCGCTGTCGGGGCTGCGGCGCGGCCATCGGCGCACGCACTCTGCTGATCGAGCTGGCCTGCGGCCTGTGGTTCGGAATCGTGGCCTGGCGCTTCGGCCCGTCCTGGGCCTTCGCGGTGTACGCGGCCTTCGGCTGGGCCTGCATCACGGCGGCGTTCATCGACCTGGACAGCTTCCTGCTGCCCGACTTCCTGACCCTTCCGGCGGCGGCCCTGGCCTATCCGGCCGCGGCTTGGCTCCTCGGCCGGGGCTGGCTGGAGCCGCTCATCGGGGCCCTGGCGGGCGCGGGGTTTCTCTGGATTCTGCGTTTCGCGCACATGCGCCTGCGCAAGGTCGAGGGCCTGGGCCTGGGGGACGTGAAGCTCATGCTCTCCATCGGCGCGTTGGTGGGGCCGATGGGTCTGCCCCTGGTCCTCGTCCTGGCCGGACTCACGGCCCTGGCGGCAAGCGTGTTCTATCTCCGCCGCCCGGACGCCGAAGGACTCAAAACGGCCGTGCCCTTCGGGCCGTTCCTGGCCCTGGGCGCGCTCATCCTGATCGTCTGGAAAGGCTAGCCCAGCCGCGTCTCCACCCTGGCCGCCTCCTCATCCTTGCCCTGGGCCAGCAGGGCCTGGGCCAGCGTCCGCCAGTACTCCTCATGGTCCGGGGTCAGGGCCGCGCTTTGGCGGGCCAGAACCTCGGCGATCTGGGGATCTTCGCCGGATTCCAGGTAGAGACGCGCCAGCAGGTGCATGGCCTGGGCGTCGTTGTGGTTGGCGTTGAGCGCCAAGTGCAAGTATTCGCGGGCGCGGTCGCGTTCGCCCCGGGCCAGACAGACCCGGGCCAGGTGGCGCAGGACCAGTTCCTGTCCGCCGGGCAGGTCGGCGGCCTGGGCGTAGAGCTTCTCGGCCTGGGCCAGTTTGTTTTCCCGTTCGGCCAGAGTGCCCAGGCGCACCAGGCTGAAGACGTGGCGCGGGTCCAGTTTGAGGCAGCGGCGGTAGGCCTCGCGGGCCTTGCGGGAGTCCCCCAGCCGCTGGCAGGCCCAGCCCAAGTTGTAGTGGGCCATGATGTCGCCCTTGTCCCGGGCGATGACCTGCTCGAAGTGACTCCGGGCCTGGTCGAAGCGGCCCAGCTGGGCCAGGCAGATGCCCAGGGAGTTGCGGGCCGTGACGTTGTTCTCGTCGGCCAGCAGGGCGCGCTTGAATTCGTCCACGGCCCCGAAGATGTCGCCATCCATGTAGAGCTTGTCGGCCGCGATGTTCAGGGACACGGAGTCGAACAGGGCGGCCCGGGGCGGGGGCAGGAGCAGGGCGTGGTCCAGGGCCTTGCGGGCGTTGTCCAGGATGTCCGCCCGGGAGAAATTGAGATAGGGGTGGCAGGCCGTGCCCACGGCCAGGTTCAGGGAGAGACGTTCGGCGGCCTGGGCGCAGAGCGCGCGCATGGCCGCCAAGACCTCGGCGGGGTCGCGGTCGGGCAGAAAGTAGGCCAACCCGCCCAGGCCGAAACGGCCACCCGCCGGTGAGCCTCCGAGGATTTCGGCGGCCAGCTCGGCGGTTTGGCGCACGAGCCCGTCCATATGCTTCTGGAAATTGGGCGAACGGTCGCCGGGCTGATCCTGGATGCGCGCCAGGGCCAGACAGAAATGCTCGGGCTTCAGCCGGGCGCGGGCGAAAAATGTCAGGAAGTCGCGGTAGGAGTAGAGTCCGGTGAGCATGTCCCTCTGCGCGGTCGTGCCGTCGGCGGCGGTTTCGTTTTCGAAGAAGCTTTCGCTGTCCTGGATGAGGGTCAGGCGGTCGCCCGCCTCCACGGTCCAGGACGGGTCCGAGGTGTGCAGCACCTCGGCGAAGCTCATCTCGTCCTGCACCACGGTGAGCACCACCTCGCCCTTGTACAGCGTGGGATAGCGGCCCAGCAGACGGTCGTCCTCGCTGAGCCGGGCCTCGGCGGTCTTCTGGTACTTTGGGGACCAGACCAGGAAGCGCTGTCCTTCCTGGGCGTCCACGGAGCGACCCAGGCTGGTTGAGAGGCGGTTCATGGGCAGGATCTCCAGCACTCGGCCGCCGGCCTTGAGCACGTCGGCGTAGGCGAAGACTCGGTCGCGGCCGTGGTCCTTGGCCGTGGCCACGGCCTTGCGCGCCTTGCGGAGGAGGATGCGGGCCTGCTCGGCGTCGGAGCGCTTGAGCTGGGCCCCGGAAAGTCCCTGGGGGTAGTTGATGGCGCCCAGGCTGGCCGAAACCTGCAGGCGGTCGCCGGAGAGGTCGTCGGTCACGGACAGCTTGCCGACCTCTTCGCGGATCACTTCGGCCAGTTGGAAACAGACACGGGGCGTGGCGTCGGGCAGGAGCAAGGCGAAGGCGTCGTCCTGGAGCCTCGCCGCCACCACGTGCTTGGGGCAGACCCGGGCGAGGACCGCGCCGACCTCGGCCACCATGCGGTCGCCGGTGGCGTAGCCGTAATTCTCGTTGATGCGCTGGAAGCAGTCCAGGTCCATGAGCACGAGGCCCAGGCAACCGGAGAAGCTCGGCAGGTCGGCGTCCAGGCGCTGGCCCGAGGCGGGCATGAGGCAGCTTTTGATGCGCCCGATCTCCAGGATCAGATTCTGCTGGAAGCGCTGGCGGTTGGCCAGCCCGGTGAGCGGGTCGGTGATGCCCTGCTTGTAGAGCCGCAGCCGTTCGAGCACCGAGGAGGCCAGGGCCTGGAGATAGCGCAGGGAGGACTTGGGCGCGGCCAGCTTCACCCCTCGGGCCATGAACCAGGCCAGCAGCCGTCCCCGCAGGACCAGGGGCAGCAGCAGTTCGCCGTCGGCCGCGCGGTACTCGGGCTCGAAGACGCCTGCCTCCTCTCCCTGCCGGGGGAAGAAGAGGCTGTAGGAAGTGAAGGGAAGGAACCGGCGCAGGGCGTCCTTCAGCGCGTGCTCGTATTCCACGAGATCGCGCCGGTCCAGGAGCAGGGGGCCGTCGGCGAAGGGGTCTTTATGGGCGTGCATAACCCGTGTCTTTATCTTGACAAACCCGTTTGCTCAAGAGGATTCAGGGGCTCCTCGCGCGGTGGTGTGGACAAGGCCGCCAAAAGGGGTTAGCTGCTGGCCCAGTTATGAACATCATCAATGATCCCCTCGCGCTCCAGCGGACCTGTCTGAATTGGCGGTCCGAGGGGCTTGTCGTCGGCCTGGTTCCCACCATGGGCTATTTCCATGCCGGGCACCTCTCACTTATGGACTACGCCCGGTCCCGCGCGGACCGGCTGGTGGTCTCCCTGTTCGTCAACCCCACGCAGTTCGGCCCCAACGAGGATCTGTCGCGTTATCCGCGCGATCCCGAGCGTGACGCGGCCCTGGCCCGTGAGCACGGCGTCGATCTGCTCTTCACCCCCGAGCCCGGGGTCATGTACGCCCCGGACCACGCCACCTGGGTCGAGGTGCCGACCTTGGCCCGGGGCCTGTGCGCGGCCTCGCGGCCGGTGCACTTCCGGGGCGTGGCCACGGTGGTGAGCAAGCTTTTCCTGCTGACCCTGCCGGGATTCGCCGTGTTCGGCGAGAAGGACTTCCAACAGTTGGCCCTGATCCGGCGCATGGTCCGCGATCTGAATTTCCCACTGGAGGTGGTCGGGCGGCCCATCGTGCGCGAAGCCGACGGCTTGGCCCTGAGTTCGCGCAACGTCAATCTCACGCCCGAGGAACGCCGGGCTGCGCCGGCCATCCGCCAGGGCCTGCTGGCTGCGGCCGATTGGGTGCGCGGCGGAGTGCGGACCTCCGGCGAATTGACGACCCGGTTGCGGGCCTTCTACGCCGAGCGGCTGCCCATGTCCCGACTGGACTACGCCGAGATCGTGGACCCCGATTCCATGGAGCCCCTGGCGGAAATCCCCGGACGGGCGCTGCTCGCCGTGGCCTTGCATATGAGCAGGGCCCGCCTTATAGACAATATTCTTCTGGGAGATTAAGTTCAGATGTCTTCCCGATGCTTTTTGAGCGGCAAGATCCACGGCGCGGTGATAACCGAGGCCAACGTGGAGTACAGGGGCAGCTTGTCCGTGGACCCGGAACTCTTGCGGGCCTCGGGCATCCTGCCCTTCGAGCGCATCGACGTGTACAATGTGGATAACGGGGAGCGTCTGACCACCTACGCCATCCCCGGAGGGCCGGGCGAGATCTGCCTGAACGGGGCGGCCGCCCGCAAGGGGCGGGTGGGCCAGCGCGTCATCGTGGCGTCGTACGTCTGGCTGACCCGTGAGGAAATGGACGGATTCCGGCCGAAAACGGTTCTTGTGGACCGCGGCAACCGCGTGACCGAAATCCTCGAGGGGCACATCGGTGAAGTCCCCGAGGAGAGCAATTCCCTCAAGGAGGAACCCGCATGATCAGACCCAAGGGCAAATACCTGTTCACCTCCGAGTCCGTGACCGAGGGGCACCCGGACAAGGTGGCCGACAAGATTTCCGACTCGGTCCTGGACGCCATCCTGGCCCAGGACCCCGACGCCCACGTGGCCTGCGAGACCCTGGTGACCACCGGCATGGCCTTCATCGCCGGCGAGATCAGCACCAAGGCCTACGCCGACCTGCCGCAGATCGTGCGCGAGACGGTCAAGGACATCGGCTACACGAGTTCGGAGATGGGCTTCGACGCGGAAACCTGCGCGGTCATCTCCTCCATCGACAAGCAGTCCGTGGACATCGCCCAGGGCGTGAGCCGCCAGAAGCCCGAGGAGCAGGGCGCGGGCGACCAGGGCATGATGTTCGGCTTCGCCACCACCGAGACGGACGCTCTCATGCCCATGCCCATCTACCTGGCCCACAAGCTTTCCCGGCGTCTGACCTATGTGCGCAAGGAGGGCATTCTCGATTTCCTGCGTCCCGACGGCAAGACCCAGGTGGCCGTGCAGTACGAGGACGGCAAGCCGGTGCGCATCGACAACGTGGTGGTCTCGGCCCAGCACGACAAGCACATCGCCCACGCCGACCTGGTGGAGGCCATCAAGAAGGAAGTCATCTTCCACACGCTGCCGCAGAACCTGATCGACGACAAGCTGAAGATCTACGTGAACCCCACCGGCCGCTTCGTCATCGGCGGTCCCGTGGGCGATTGCGGCCTCACCGGCCGCAAGATCATCCAGGACACCTACGGCGGCGCGGGCGCCCACGGCGGCGGCGCGTTCTCCGGCAAGGATCCCTCCAAGGTGGACCGCTCCGGCGCGTACATGGCCCGTTATGTGGCCAAGAACGTCGTGGCCGCCGGGCTGGCCGAGGTGGCCGAGGTTCAGATCGCCTACGCCATCGGCATGGCCGAGCCCGTGTCCGTGCTCTGCACCTCCCACGGCACCGGGCCGGTGTCCGACGACGTGCTGACCAAGGCCGTGCGCGAGGTTTTCGACCTCCGCCCGTACTACATCATCCAGCGCCTGAACCTGAAGCGGCCCATCTACCGTGAAACCACCAACTACGGCCACTTCGGCCGTGAGCGGCCGGAGTTCATCTGGGAGCAGACCGACGCGGCGGCCGATCTGCGCACCGCCTGCAAGTTGTAACCGGCTGATCGAAGCGATGAACCAAAAGGCGGGGGCGACCCCGCCTTTTTTCATGCCCTCCCCGGACGCGAAAAAAAGGGCGGCCGGAGCCGCCCATTCGTTGTCCGGATCAGGGAGTTAGAGGATGCCGTCCTCGCCGGTGCGGATGCGCAGAGCCCGGGCCAGATCCAGGACGAAGATCACGCCGTCGCCCTCCTTGCCGGTCTGGCCACCCTTCATGACGGCCTCGATGGCCTTGTCCTGGAAGTCGTCGTTGACGCCGATCTCCAAGCGCACCTTCTTAAGCAGGTTCACTTCCATGACGACGCCGCGGTAAGTCTCGGTGAATCCCTTCTGGCGCCCGGCTCCCAACACGTTGGTCACGGAGAGGGAGTAGATTTCCTTGGCGTACAGTTCCTGCTTGACCGCGTTCAGGCGATCGGGCCGGATGTAGGCGATGATGAGCTTCATTGGTGTTTTCCTCCTTGTATTGCGGGCTTCCGGCTACTCGGTGGTGAAGATCTGGAAGCCGCTGTAAGCTTCCTGGCCGTGTTCGGTGATGTCCAGGCCCTTGATCTCCTCCTCGGCGGGCACGCGGATGCCGACCGTCAGCTTGAGGATGGTGAAGACCACCAAGCCGGAGCCGAAGGCCCAGGCGAACACGCTGCCCACGCCGAGGGCCTGGCTCACGAACTGGGTCAGGCCGCCGCCGTAGAACAGTCCCGCGATCCCGCCGTAGTCCGGACTGGCGAACAGGCCCACGCAGAGCGTGCCGAGCGCGCCGCAGACGCCGTGTACGGAGATGGCGCCCACCGGGTCGTCGATCTTGAGCACCTTGTCGATGAAGTCCACGGAGAGGACCACCACCACGCCCGCGATGAGGCCGATGATCATGGCCCCGTCCGGGCTCACGTTGGCGCAGCCGGCGGTGATGGCCACCAGCCCGGCCAGTGCGCCGTTGAAGCTCATGGACACGTCCGGCTTGCCGTAGCGCACCCAGGCGGTGAGCATGGCGCCGAGAGCGCCGGTGCAGGCGGCCAGGTTGGTGGTCACGGCGATGAGGGCGATGTTGGCCTGGGCGGCCACGGTGCTGCCCGGGTTGAAGCCGAACCAGCCGAACCAGAGGATGAACACGCCCAGGGCCACCAGGGCCATGTTGTGGCCGGGAATGGCGCGGGACTTGCCGTCCGGTGTGTACTTGCCGATGCGCGGGCCCATGAGCAGGGCTCCGGCCAGGGCGACCCAGCCGCCCACGGAGTGGACAACGGTGGAGCCGGCGAAGTCGATCACGGGCGCGTCGAGCTTGGAGAGCCAGCCGCCGCCCCAGATCCAGTGGCCGGAGATGGGGTAGATCAGGCCGGTGATGACCACGGACAGAATGAGGTAGGAGATGAACTTGGTGCGTTCGGCGATGGCCCCGGACACGATGGTCGTCGCCGTGGCCGCGAAGACGCACTGGAAAAACCAGAAGGTGAAACCCCAGAGCCCTTCGGGAGTGGCCGGGGTCCATTCGGAGAGGTTGAAGTTGGAGAGGCCGAAGAGCCCGGCGTGATCCGCGCCCATCATCAGCCCGAATCCGATGATGTAGAAGGTCACGGAACCGGCGGCGAAGTCGAACATGTTCTTCATGAGAATGTTGCCGGCGTTCTTGGCTCGGGTCAGACCGACCTCGACCATGGCGAAGCCCGCCTGCATGAACATGACCAGGATCGCGGCGATCAGGGTCCACATGATGTTGGCGTTGGTCTGCGTGAGATACTCCACGGCGGCTTCAGCTGCCGAGGCGGCCTCGGCGGGCTGGTCCTGGGCCAGGGCCAGGGCGGGAGCCAGGGCGAGACCGAAGAGGGCCGCCCCCCCGAGGGCCCCTCTCAGGCATGATCCGGTGGACGACTTGATGAACGACATACGTTTCCTCCTTGAAAGGTGCGGGATGGTTGGGCTGGGGGAAAGCAATCGCCGGGCCAATGCTGTATTTGTTTGAATTAATTGATCTAAACTTATAAACACCCGCCTGGAGCATTCAAAAATGTAAAAATAATAACAATCGTGTTAGGCTTTATATTAAATAAATGCTAAAAATGTAAAAAAATAATGAAACAATTTCTGTTATGAGGCGATGGAGGTCGATAAAAGGCAAAAAAGTACGAATACAATATTTTTTCGATGGATTTTGAGAAAAGTGTTGACACCCCGCCCGAAGCTGGGATAGCCCATTGCGTATGAACTTCTCCAAGCCGCAAGCCAACAGCTTTTTTACCTATTGGTATTATTGGCGCACCCGCGCTTGCGGTCACGGGAGAGGTGCACTGTAGACAAGGGTTTTCTACAGACAACCAAGCCTCTTCAGACAGGGCCGCGGGCGCAAGCCGGCGGCCCTTTTTTGTTCGGCCGCCGGGGCTCCCGCTCCCGAAAGGGGCGAGAAACAGGAGGGACAGGGGTATGCATCTGGGCAAATCCATCCGATTGGAACGCATTTTCGACCGTGAGACCCAACGGACCATCGTGGTGCCCATGGATCACGGCGTCACCGTGGGCCCCATCAAGGGCCTGGTGGACATGCGCTCGGCCGTCTCGGCCGTGGCCGACGGCGGGGCCAACGCCGTGCTCATGCACAAAGGCCTGGTCCGTTGCGGCCACCGCAACCGCGGCCGCGATATCGGCCTCATCGTGCACATCTCCGCCAGCACCACGCTTTCGCCTTTCCCCAACGCCAAGGCCCTCTGCGCCAGCGTGGAGGACGCAATCCGCCTGGGCGCGGACGGCGTGTCCGTGCACGTGAACCTGGGTGACGAGACCGAGCCGACCATGCTCCACGACCTGGGCATGATCGCCTCCCGGGCCAACGAGTGGGGCATTCCCCTGCTGGCCATGGTCTACGCCCGGGGACCGAAGATCACCGACGAGTTCGACCCCGAGGTGGTGGCCCACTGCGCCCGCGTGGGCATGGAGCTGGGCGCGGACGTGGTCAAGGTGCCCTACACCGGCGACCCCGAAACCTTCTCCCGGGTGGTGGCCTCCTGCTGCATCCCGGTGGTCATCGCGGGCGGTCCCAAGCTCGACAGCACCCGCTCTTTCCTCGAGATGGTCCGCGACTCCGTGGCAGCGGGCGGCGCCGGACTCTCGGTGGGCCGCAACGTCTTCCAGCACAAGGATCCGGGAGCCTTGACCCGCGCGCTGCGCGGCGTGGTCCACGAGAACATGCCCGTGGACGAGGCCCTGGCCATCGCGGGCGAGGCGTAGCATGAAAACCATCGTCTTCAAGGCCCTGCCGTTCGACAAGACGCTGCTGACCCTGGCCCTGGAGTCCGGCGTGGACGCGGTGCTCGCCGACGCCGACAAGGTCGAGGACGTGCGCGCCCTGGGCCGTGTGCGGGTGCTGACGCCCGAGGAGCTGCCCTCCCTGGCGCTCGACTCCAAGACCGACGAGGAGGAGGCCGTGCGCCGCCTCAAGGCCGGAGAGCAGTTGGCCCTGGCCAAGGGATGGGAGATCATCCCCGTGGAGAACATCCTGGCCCAGGTTCCGGACGTGGCCCTGGAGGTGGAGTCCCTGGACCGGGCGCGGCTGGCCGCCGGCATCCTGGAGCGCGGCGCGGACGTGCTCGTGGTCCTGCCCGAGGCGGCCAGGGAGCTGAAGGCCATCGTGCGCGAGGTCAAACTGTCCCAGGGCACGATCCCCTTGGTTCCGGCCGTGGTCACGGAGATTCGTCACGCCGGGCTCGGCCACCGGGTCTGCGTGGACACCATCTCCATGCTGAAGCGGGGTCAGGGCATGCTGGTGGGCGACTCCAGCGCCTTCACCTTCCTGGTGCATGCCGAGACCGAATCCAACCCCTACGTGGCGGCCCGGCCCTTCCGGGTCAACGCCGGGGCCGTGCATGCCTATTGCTCCCTGCCCGGGGACAAGACCTGCTACCTGGAGGAGCTTGCCGCCGGGCGCGACGTGCTCGTGGTGGACGCCTCGGGCGAGACGAGCATCGCCACCGTGGGACGCCTCAAGGTCGAGGTCCGGCCCATGCTGCTCATCACGGCCAAGGCCGGGGAGCGGACCGGGCACGTCTTTCTGCAGAACGCCGAGACCATCCGCTTGACCAAGCCCGGCGGCGAGCCCGTGAGCGTGGTCACGTTGCGCGAGGGCGACGAGGTGCTCGTGCGCACGGACGAGGCGGGACGGCATTTCGGCATGCGCATCCGCGAAGACATCAAGGAAGGCTGACATGGACCAGGCCACGGACAAGAACGCCGGCGGACTGGCCGACCTGCGCGAACGCATCGACGCCCTGGACGGGCGGATAGTGGACCTGCTCAACCAGCGGGCGGCCATCAGCTTGGCCGTGGGCCGCGTCAAGTCCGACGCCCAGGAGCAGATATTCAAGCCCTTCCGCGAGAAGGATCTCTTGACCCGTCTGGTGCGCGACAATCCCGGGCCGCTGCCCGAAAAGCACCTGCGGGCCATCTATCGCGAAATTCTTTCCTCCTCGCGGACCCTGCAACGCCCCGAGCGGGTGGTCTTCCTCGGACCCGAGGGCACGTTTTCGCACCTGGCCGCCCAGGAATACCTGGGACATTCGGCCCAGCTCACACCCAAGACCACGTTCGAGGAAATCTTCCGGGCCGTGAGCGAGGGCGCGGCCGAGTTGGGCGTCATCCCCCTGGAGAACTCGCTCCAAGGCACCGTGGGCCAGAACGTGGACCTTTTCATGCAGTACCCGGTCCACATCCAGGCCGAGCTGTATTGCCGCATCAGCCATTCCCTCATGAGTCGGGCCGTTTCCCTGGACAAGGTCACCAGCGTCTCCTCGCATCCCAAGGCCCTGGAGCAATGCATGCATTGGCTCACCGAGCATCTGCCCAAGGCCCGCCTCGTGCCCGAGAACAGCACGGCGGCCGCCGCCGAACAGGCCGCCCGCGACGACTCCGGCGCGGCCGTGGTGGGCAGCGCCCAACTGGCCGCCATGCACGGACTGAACGTCCTGGCCGAGCACATCGAGGACCTGCCCGACAACTGGACGCGCTTCCTGGTCATCGGCAGCGCCCCGAGCCAGGGCGGCAACCGCGACAAGACCTCGATCCTGTTCACCACCCCGGACCGTCCCGGGGCCCTGGCCGAGGTGCTCAACACCCTGGCCGTGCGCGGCATCAACCTGACCAAGCTGGAATCTCGGCCATTTCGGGGCGAACGCTGGAAGTACGTGTTCTTCGCCGACGTGGAATGCGACCTGTCCAAGGCCGAGTACGACTCCGTGCTTGCCCAACTGCGCGACAAGTGTCACACCCTGCGGGTTCTCGGTTCCTATCCGGCCGGGCCCCATCTCGAAACCATGGGCTAGGGGGGGAGATGCGCGACGTCACCGTCCAGGCTCCGGCCTCCAAGTCCATGTCCCACCGAGCGCTCATCGCGGCGGCGCTGGCCCCGGGCGAATCCCTGGTGAGCGGCCTGCTCGACAGTCAGGATATCCGCCGCACCCGGGCCTGTCTCGCGGCCTGCGGCGCGACCTTCGAGGAACGCGCCGGCGGCTTGGCCGTGCGCGGCCTGCCCGACGGCCCCCGGGGCGGCACGGCCGACAGCCCCGCGGACATGAACGTGGGCGAGTCCGGCACCACCTGTCGCCTCCTCGCCGGAGTCCTGGCCGCGGGCAAGGGTTTCTTCCGCGTGCATGGCGAGGGCCGCATGCACGATCGGCCCATCGGCGAGGTCTTCCGGGCCCTTGCCGGTCAGAACGTGAGTGTGCGCTACGAGCGGAAGGAGGGCTATCCGCCCCTGGTGCTCGGCACGGACGGCCTGCCCGGCGGCGCTTTGTCCATCTCCCTGGAGGAGAGCAGCCAGTATCTTTCCGGCCTGCTCCTGGCCGCGCCCCTGGCCAAGGCTCCCTGCCTGCTGGGCGTGATCGGGAGCAAGGTCGTGTCCTGGCCTTATGTTGCCCTGACCCTCCAGGCCATGGAGGACTTCGGGGTTCCGGCGGAGATCGAGCTTCTGACGAACGGGGCCTGGATTCCGGCGGCCCACGGTCGGCCGGTCTCGGCCGAACCGGGGAAAATCCGCTTCCAGGTTCGGCCGGGAACCTACCGCGCGCGTTCCTACGCCGTGGAGGGCGACTGGAGCAACGCCTCCTACTTCCTGGCCGCCGGGGCCCTGGGGCCCAACGCGGTGCGCGTTGCGGGGCTGCGGCCGGACTCGCTCCAGGGCGACCGGGCCATCCTGGACATCCTGGCCCGCATGGGCGCCCGGGTGTCCTGGGACGGCGGCGCGGCGCTCGTGGCCCCGGCCGAGGGCGGGCTGCGCGGAGCGGATCTGGACATGGGCCAGTGCCCGGACCTGGTGCCCACCGTGGCCGTGGCGGCGTCCATGGCCCGGGGCGCGACCACCATCCGCAACGTGGCCCATCTGCGCATCAAGGAGTCCGACCGCTTGGCCGCCCTGGCCACGGAAATCACCCGCGCGGGCGGCGGCGCGGAACTCCTGTCCGACGGCATCCGCGTCACGCCCGGCGCGCTCGCGTCCGGACGTGAGGTCTCTTTCCTCACTTACGGCGACCACCGCATGGCCATGAGCCTCTCGCTTTACGCCCTGGGTGGAATCCGTTCCGTGCTGGACAATCCGGGCTGCGTGGCCAAATCCTTCCCCGGCTTCTTTGGACAGTGGGAGCCGGTGGTGGCAGCCGCCAGGGAGGTTGGCCGTGACTAGGGAAATCCGCAGTCTGGCCCTGATCGGGGCCAGCGGGCAGATGGGCGGGCTGTTCGCGGCCGGGGCTCGCGACGCCGGGATGGACGTGCGGCCACTGGGCCGTCCGCTGACCCCGGACCGGGTGCGCGCGGCCGTGCGCGGCGTGGACCTCGTGCTTCTCTCCGTGCCCATCAACCGAATGAACGCGACCCTGGACGCGGTGGTCCCGGAGATGGACCAGGAGACGATCCTGGCCGACCTCTGCTCGGTCAAGGTCCAGCCCCTGAAGCAGATGCTGGAGGCCCATCGCGGGCCGGTGGTGGGAACCCATCCCCTGTTCGGTCCGGTGCTGCCCGAGGGCTTCGAGCCCCGGGTGGCCGTGGTCCGGGGGCGCGGCGAGGGGGCGGCCGAGGCCGTCACGGCGTTCTTCCGGCGGCTGGGCCACGCGCCCTTCGACTGCACCGCCGAGGAGCATGACCGGGCCCTATCCGTGATCCAGGGGCTCAACTTCACCACCACGGTGGCCTACCTGGCGGTGCTGCGCGAGGTGGACCCGGACCGCCGCTTCCTGACGCCTTCGCTGCGGCGGCGTCTGGACTCGGCACGCAAGATGCTCACCGAAGACCGGGAGCTGTTCGGCGTCATCGCCGAGTCCAATCCCTTCAGCCAGGAAGCGGTGCGCCGCTTCCGCACGTTTCTCTCCCTGGCGGCGGGGGGCGATCTCGATCTGCTGGCCGACCAGGCCGGTTGGTGGTGGCGTGGTACAATGGAAGCGGGGCGAGAGTAAGCGAACACTTACACGGCAATGGAATACAGGCCGCGCCCCGCAAGGGACGCGGCTTTTTTTTTCAGCGAACCGGAGGACACATGGAGAGCATCCGTTTACGACAGCATGGGCAATGGCTCCCGGCGGACGTGCAGACCCCCATCAGCCTCTATCTGAGTCTGGTGGGCGACCGGCCCGGGATTCTGCTG
The DNA here is from genome assembly GCF_000422565.1 of Desulfovibrio aminophilus DSM 12254. NCBI lineage: Bacteria > Pseudomonadati > Thermodesulfobacteriota > Desulfovibrionia > Desulfovibrionales > Desulfovibrionaceae > Desulfovibrio > Desulfovibrio aminophilus. The sequence continues at coordinate 32,298 of NZ_AUMA01000007.1, forward strand.
GAGAGCGCCGAGGTGGACGGGCGGCTGGGCCGCTTCAGCCTCATGGCCTGGGATTTCCGCCTGCGCCTGGCTCCCCGGGACGGACGGCTGGCCCTGGAGATCGGCGATCCCCGTCTGGAGGGCCTGCGTGACCTGGAGGGCCTGCCCTACCTGGAGGGCGTGCGCCGAGCCATGTCGCGCCTGGATCTGCTGTCGGACGAGTCCGTTGGCGAACTCCCGGCCCTGACCCGGGGACTGTACGGCTACTTCGGCTACAACACGGCGGGCATGTTCGAGCCCGCCCTGGCCGGGTCCGTGCCTCCGGTCGAGGCCGAGGCCTGCCTCGTGCTGGCCGGGCGGGTGGTGCTCTTCGATCATCTGCGCCATCGTTGCTGTTTCCTGAGCCTGGACGAGGGCGCCCGGCCGGAGGCGTTGCCCGTGAGCCTGGAGAACGGCCTCGGCGGCTGCCCCGACGAGCCGGAAGCCGCGCCGGGACGTGAGGAGTACTGCGCGGCCGTGCGCCGGGCCAAGGAGCTCATCACCGAGGGCGAGGGCATCCAGATCGTGCTCTCCACCCGCTTCTCCGTGCCCGCGCGCGAGGACGGCTTCTCCATCTACCGCCGCCTGCGCCAAGCCAATCCCTCGCCGTTCATGTTCTTCATGCGCTTTCCCGAGGTGGTTCTTCTGGGCTCCTCGCCGGAAATGATGGTACGCTGCGAGAAGGGACGACTGGAGGTCCGGCCCATCGCCGGAACCCGGCCGCGTTCGGCGGACCCGGCGCGGGATGACGCATTGGCCGAAGAGATGCTGGCCGATCCCAAGGAGCGGGCCGAACACGTCATGCTCGTGGACCTGGGCCGCAACGACCTGGGCCGGATCGCCGCCCCGGGCACTGTGCGCGTCGAGCGTTTCATGCAGGTGGAGCGCTTCTCCCACGTCATGCACCTGACTTCCTACGTGGAGGCCCGGCTGCGGGACGGGCTGGACGCCCTGGACGTGCTCGCCTCCACCTTTCCGGCGGGCACGGTTTCCGGCGCGCCCAAGATCTGGGCCATGCGCACCATCGCGGCGATGGAGCGCCGTAATCGCGGACCCTACGCCGGGTGCATCGGCTGGCTCGGCCTGGACAAGGACGCGGTGAGCCTGGACACGGGCATCACCATCCGCAGCCTGTGGATCCGCGACGGCAAGGTCTGCTGGCAGGCCGGGGCCGGACTGGTCTACGACTCCGTGCCGGAAAAGGAATGGGAGGAGTGCAACAACAAGGCCCGGGTTCTGCGCGAGGTCATCCGGGGCAAGGAGGGCGGCGATGTTTTTGCTCATCGATAATTTCGACTCCTTCACCTTCAACCTCGTGCAGGCGTTTCAGCAGCAAGGGGCCGACCCCGTGGTGCTGCGCAACGACCGGCCCGAGCTGTTGGAACTGGCGGGGAGCGGCACGCTTTCCCGGGTCTGCATCTCGCCCGGGCCGAGCCGTCCGGAAAACGCCGGGTTCTGCCTGGAGTTCCTGGGCCGCCTGCCCGCGAGCGTGCCGGTGCTCGGCGTCTGCCTGGGCCACCAGATCCTGGGGCATTTCGCCGGGGCTCCGGTGGTGCGGGCCGAACGGATCATGCACGGCAAGACCTCCCTGGTGACTCACGACGGGGAAGGACTTTTCCGGGGCGTGCCCAACCCCCTGGAGGTTTGTCGCTACCATTCCCTGCTGGTCCTGGCCGAGCAGGCCCCGGAACGGGTGCGGATCACGGCCCGGGCGGACGAGAACGAGGTCATGGGGCTGGCCTATCTGGACCGGCCCTGGGCCGGGGTGCAGTTCCACCCCGAGTCCATCCTGACCCCCCAGGGGCCCATGCTCCTGGCCAACTTCCTGAATATCCCGGCCGCCGTGGCGGCCTGAGGAGGAACGCATGGACGGTCTGCGCGACATCTTGGAATCCCTGGCCCTGGGCCGCGATCTGAGCGGGGAACAGACCACGCTGGTTTTCGACGCGCTCATGGGCGGACAGCTGACCCCCTCCCAGGCCGGAGCCCTGCTCATGGGCCTGCGGGCCAAGGGCGAGACGCCGATCGAACTGGCCGCGGCCGTGAGCGGGGCCCTACGCCACGCCAAACTGCTGGAGGGTCTTGCCGGGCCGTGCATCGACACCTGCGGCACGGGCGGCGACGGCACATGCAGCTTCAACTGCTCCACGGCCGTGGCCCTGTTTCTGGCCGACATGGGATATCAGGTGGTCAAACACGGCAACCGGGCAGTGTCCTCCTCCTGCGGCAGCGCCGACGCGGTGGAGGCCGTGGGCCTGCCCCTGCCCAAGGAGCCCGGAGAAGCCGCGGCGGAACTGGCCCGGCGCAACTTCGTCTTCCTCTTCGCGCCGTTCTACCACCCGGCTTTCGCCAACGTGGCCCCGACCCGTCGGGAACTGGGCATCCGCACCATGTTCAACTTCATGGGACCGCTGCTCAATCCGGCCCGGCCCACGCACCAGCTCCTTGGCGTGGGCGTGGCCGGAGCGTTGGACCTCATGGCCCAGGCCCTGGCCCTGACCGGAGTGGATGAGGCCCTGGTGGTTCACGGCTTCGGCGGCTTCGACGAGCTGACCACCTTCGGCCCGGCCCAGGTGCGGCGGGTGCGGCGGGGTCGGGCGGAGCCCCTGGTGATCGATCCCCAGGTCCTGGGCCTGCCCCGGCACCGGCCCGAGGACGTGCGGGTGGACGGCAAGGAACAGGCCATCGCGGTGCTCAAGGATGTCCTTTCGGGGCGGGGAAATCCGGCCATGCGGGACATGACCGCCCTGAACCTGGCGGCTTGCCTTTCCCTGCTCACGGACAGCCCGCTGGGCGACTGCCTGCCTCGCGCGCGGGAGAAGGTCTCGGCCGGACTCTCCGGGGAGGTGCTCCATGCTTGAGCGTTTTCGCCAGGCCAAGCAGGCCGAGCTGGCCCGCTTGCGTTCGGCGGCCGAGGCCGGAGCCCTGCCCGAGCCCCTGGCCGGAGCGCGGCCCGGCTTCCAGGCGGCCTTGGCCGCCGGGGGGCCCTGCGCGGTCATCGCCGAGTACAAACGGGCCTCGCCCTCGCGGGGGACGATCAACCTCTCCCTGGAGCCAGGCGACGTGGCCCGGATGTATGCCCGGGCCGGGGCCTCGGCCCTGTCCGTGCTCACCGAGGAGGCCCATTTCCAGGGACGTCTGGAATACCTCGCGGCCATGACCGGCCCAGGGCTGCCGCTGTTGCGCAAGGACTTCCTCTTCCACCCGCTCCAGGTGCTGGAAACCGCGACCACCCCGGCCTCGGCCTTGTTGCTCATCGCGCGCATGTTCCGGGAGGCCCGTGAATTGCGCGATCTGCGGGAGATGACCGAGGGCCTGGGGCTGGAGGCCGTGGTCGAGGTCTTCGACGCGGCCGATCTGGAACTGGCCCGGGAGTCCGGGGCCGCGCTCATCCAGGTGAACAACCGCGACCTTGAGCGGCTCAGCGTGAGCCTGGACGTCTCGCGCGGCCTGGCCGGACAGCGCCGGGAGGGCGAGTTCTGGATCAGCGCCAGCGGCGTGGAGCGGCCGGAGCAGGTGCGCGAGCTGGCCTCCCTCGGTTTCGGGGCCGTGCTGGTGGGCACCTCGCTCATGTCCAGCGAGGACCCCGGCGCGACCCTGGCCGCCCTCGCGGCGGCGGGGAGGCGGCCGTGAGCGGCCCGCTGGTCAAGGTCTGCGGCATGACTCGCAGCGTGGATGTGCGCGCCTGCCGCGATCTCGGCGTGGACCTCATCGGCTTCATCTTCCACCCCAAGAGTCCCCGTTGCGTGGAGCCGTCCTTCGCGGCGGGCGTGCCCCGGGGCGGACCGCTCAAGGTCGGGGTCTTCGTGGACCAGAGCGCGGACGAGGTGAACCGGATCATGGACTTGGCCGGGCTGGACCTGGCCCAACTCCATGGCGGCCAGGATGCGGAGTTCTGCAGGGCCGTGGGACCGGAACGGGTGCTCAAGGCCCTCTGGCCCGAATCACTGGGCTCGGCCCGGGCCCTGGAGGCCGAGGCCGCCCGCTTCGCGGGCTGCTGCCGGGCCCTGCTTTTGGACGCCGGGAAGAGTGGCGGAGGGCATGGCCGTCCGATGGATTTTACGATTTTGCAACATGCTGTTTTAAAAAAAGATTGGTTCCTTGCTGGTGGTCTCGGGCCGGAGACGCTTTCGGCCGCCCTGGCGGCCTGCTCGCCCTCGGGCCTGGACTGCAACTCCGGCGTGGAGGACGCGCCGGGGATCAAGAACCGGAACAAGATCGCGGCCGTGCTGCGGCTCGTCGGTCGCAACGTGTAACGACTGGGGATGAGGTCATGAAGAAAGGCTACTTCGGAGACTTCGGCGGGCAGTTCGTGCCTGAGCTGCTCATGCCGCCGCTGCTGGAACTGGAGACGGTCCTCAACGAGGTGGTGCGCACCGACGCGTTCCGCGACCGCCTGGCCGAGGAACTGCGGGACTACGTCGGCCGTCCCTCGGCCCTGACCCGCTGCCCCACGCTCTCGGAGCGCACGGGCGTGGACATCTGGCTCAAGCGCGAGGACCTGAACCACTCGGGTTCGCACAAGATCAACAACACCATCGGCCAGGGCCTGCTGACCAAGATGATTGGCAAGGAGGTGCTCATGGCCGAGACCGGCGCGGGCCAGCACGGCGTGGCCACGGCCACGGCCGCCGCCCGCTTCGGCCTGTCCTGCGTGGTCTTCATGGGTGCGCTGGACGTGGAGCGCCAGTCGCACAACGTGCACCGCATGAAGCTCCTGGGGGCCGAGGTGGTGGCCGTGGAGTCCGGCACGCGCACGCTCAAGGACGCCATCAACGCGGCCCTGCGCTACTGGATCGCGGAGCAGCGCTCGGCGCACTACTGCTTCGGCACGGCCGCCGGACCGCATCCCTTCCCGGAGTTGGTGCATGAGTTCCAGGCCGTGATCAGCCGCGAGGCCCGGGCCCAGTTCCTGGAGCGCGCCGGGCGTCTGCCGCATGCCGTGGTGGCCTGCGTGGGCGGCGGCTCCAACGCCATCGGCATGTTCCACGAGTTCCTCCCGGACCGCGAGGTGCGGCTCATCGGCGTGGAGGCCGGAGGCTCGGGCGAGCCGGGCTGCTTCAACTCCGCGCCGCTCAACCTGGGCACCCCCGGCGTGCTCCACGGCATGCACACCCAGCTGCTCCAGACCAAGGAGGGCCAGATTCTGCCCTCGCATTCCATCGCCCCGGGCCTGGACTATCCGGGCGTGGGACCGGAGCACTCGGCGCTCCAGGCCTCGGGCCGGGCCGAGTACGGCCTGGTCAACGACGCCCAGGCCCTGGCCGCGTTCCAGGCCCTGACCCTGAGCGAGGGCATCCTCCCGGCTTTGGAATCCTGCCACGCCCTGGCCTGGGTGCTGGAGAACGCCGCCTCCCTCAAGGGCCAGAGCGTCATCGTCTGCCTCTCCGGCAGAGGCGACAAGGACCTGGACATCGTGGAGCAGAACCTCGGCTGAAACCGGAACCATACGGAGACGCACCCATGAATTCGCTTCTCACCGAGAAAATCACGGCGGCCAAGGCCGCCGGACGGCTGGGCCTCATCCCCTTCCTGCCCGGAGGCTACCCGGACAAGGCGGGCTTCTGGGACGCCCTGGCGGCCCTGGACGCGGGCGGGGCCGACATCATCGAGATCGGCATGCCCTTCTCCGACCCCGTGGCCGACGGTCCCGTGGTCGAGGCGGCCTCGCTCCAGGCCCTGGAGCAGGGCGTGAACCTGACCTGGATTCTCTCCGGGCTGGCCGAGCAACGGTCCCGGCTGAGCGCGGGCATCGTGCTCATGGGCTACTTCAACCCCGTGCTCCAGTACGGCCTGGAGCGTTTCGCCGAAGACGCGGCCAAGGCCGGGGTCAACGGCCTGATTCTTGCCGACGTGCCCTTCGAGGAGGCCGGGGAAATCCGCGCCCTCCTGGCCGCCCGGAACATCGACCTCATCCCCTTGGTGGGCCTGAATACCTCCCGGGAACGCATGAAGCTCTATGCCGGGAACGCCCGGGGCTTCGTCTACTTCGTCTCGGTGCTGGGCACCACGGGCGAGCGGACCAGCCTGCCGGACGAGGTGCGCCAGGGCCTGGCCCTGGCCCGGGAGTGTTTCGACATTCCCCTGGCCCTGGGCTTCGGCATCAAGTCCCCGGAACAGCTCAAGGAGCTGAGCGGGCTGATCGACGCGGCCGTGTTCGGGTCGAGCCTCATCCGGCACCTGGACGCGGGTGGCGACTCGGCGGGCTTCATGGCCCGCTGGACGAAATAGCGGAGTCGGCTGCCCAGAAGTCGCGCCATGCGATTTTCAGAGACCGTCGATTTTGAATCAATTTGTTTATATTTCGGAATGTTTTGATGTCTTGCCGGAAATCGTTTCGAGATCAGCAAAAGGCGGATTCCCCTGAAGGGCACCCGCCTTTTGCATTTCTGGTCGAGCGGTTCAGGCCCCGGCAGCGGCGAAAGCCTTGCGCACCATGTCCTTGGCCTCGCCCTGGAGGCGCTTGAGGTGCTCAGGGCCGAGGAAGCTCTCGGCGTAGATCTTGTAGACGTCCTCGGTACCCGAGGGCCGGGCCGCGAACCAGCCGTTGTCCGTGGTCACCTTGAGCCCGCCGAAGGGCTTGCCGTTGCCCGGGGCCCGGGTGAGCCGCGAGCGGATGGGCTCCCCGGCCAGCTCCGAGGCCGCGACCATCTCCGGCGTCAGCGAGGCGAAGGCCGCCTTCTGCTCCGGGGTGCAGGCCACATCCATGCGCTCGTAGAGCGGCGCGCCCAGGTCGCGGGTCAGGTCGCCGTATATTTCGCCGGGGTCGCGGCCGGTGGCGGCGGTGATCTCCACGGCCAGGAGGTCCATGATGATGCCGTCCTTGTCCGTGGTCCAGACCGTGCCGTCCTTGCGCAGGAACGAAGCCCCGGCCGACTCCTCGCCCCCGAAGCCCAGGGAGCCGTCCAGCAATCCGTCCACGAACCACTTGAAGCCCACGGGCACTTCGCACAGGCTCCGGCCCAGGCGCGCGGCCACGCGGTCGATGAGCGAACTGGAGACCAGGGTCTTGCCCACGGCCGCCGTGGCGCTCCAACCGGTGCGGCCGCGGAAGAGGTAGTCCACGGCCACGGCCAGGTAGTGGTTGGGGTTGAGCAACCCCGAGCCGCGCGTGACGATGCCGTGGCGGTCGAAGTCCGGGTCGTTGCCGAAGGCCACGTCGAAGCGGTCGCGGTGGGCGATGAGCGAGGCCATGGCCTGGGGCGAGGAGCAGTCCATGCGGATCTTGCCGTCCTTGTCCACGGTCATGAAGGAGAAGGTCGGGTCCACGTTCCGATTGACCACCTCAAGCTTGAGCCCGTAGCGCTCCGCGATGGGATCCCAGAAGGCCACGCCCGAGCCGCCCAGGGGGTCCACGCCGATGGACAGGCCCGCCGAGGCCGCCGGGCCCAGGTCCAGAATGTTTCCCAGGTCGGCCACGTAGGGCCCGACATAATCATACTCACGCGTGGTCGCCGCCTTCAGGGCGCGGGCGAATGGCACACGCCGCACGCCCGCGAGCCCGCCGCGCAGCAGTTCGTTGGCCCGGTCCTGAATGGCCTTGGTGCTGGCCGCGTCGGCCGGTCCGCCCTCGGGCGGGTTGTACTTGAAGCCGCCGTCCTCGGGCGGGTTGTGCGAGGGAGTGATGACGATCCCGTCGGCCAGACCGGCGGTCCGGCCCCGGTTGTGGGTCAGGATGGCGTGAGAGATCACCGGTGTCGGGGTGTAGCCGCGCCCGGCCTGGATGCGCGTCTCCACGCCTCCGGCCGCCAGAACCTCCAGGGCGGTCATCAGCGCGGGCTCGGACAGGGCGTGGGTGTCCATGCCCAGGAACAGGGGGCCCGTGACGCCCCGGGCCGCGCGCTGCTCCACGATGGCCTGGGCGATGGCCAGGATGTGCGCCTCGTTGAAGGACTGGCGCAGGGACGAGCCCCGGTGGCCGGAGGTGCCGAAGGACACGGCGTGGGACGGCTCGGCCGGGTCCGGGGCCAGGGCATAGTAAGCCGCCACCAGACGGGGGATGTTGGCCAGCAGTTCGCGCGGGGCCGGTTTCCCGGCCAGGGGGTGCAGGGGCATGGAACCCTCCCTTTTGCCGGAGAATAGCAGGGAGCGGGGGGACGGACAAGGAGGCCTTGAGCCGGAACGCCTTTTGGGGCTAGGGTCGGGAGTGATGGAAAAGACGGACGACGTGCGCGTGGAATGTTCCGGCGATCTGGCCTCCCTGGTTCGGCGGCCCGGCGGCGGAATCGCGCGCTACACGCTGGAGCGCCGCGCCTCGGTCAAGGACGTGCTGGAGGCCCTGGGCGTGCCCCACACCGAGGTCTACGGGATCAAAGTGGATGGCGGGACCGTGGATTTCGGGCACGTCCTGGAGCCGGGCCAAATCGTGCGTGCTGAACCCGCCGCGCCGCCGGTGGACGTGACCGTGCCCACGCCGTTGCGGCCTCGCGCCCTGCCCGGACTGCGCTTTCTGGTGGATGAGAACGTGGCCAAGCTGGCGCCCCTGTTGCGGGCGCTGGGATTTGACGCGGTCCATGACCGCCGCTCGGGAGATGCGCGCATCGCCCGCCTGGCCGCCGACGAGGGCCGGGTTGTGCTTTCCCGGGACCGAGCCCTGCTCAAACGCTCCGCGATCACTTGGGGGCGCCTGATCCGGGCGGCCATGCCCCTGGAACAGCTGGTCGAGGTGCTCGACCTGTTCGGGGCGCGCAAGGCCCCCGCGCCCTTCAGCCGCTGCCTGCGCTGCAACGCGGAGTTGGCGGCGGTGGACAAGCGGGAGGTTCTGCACCGGCTGGAGCCGAAGACCCGCCTGTACTACGACGAGTTCCGCCTTTGCCCGGTCTGCCGCAGGATTTATTGGCGCGGTTCGCACCAGGAGCACATGCGCGGCTCCCTGCTGCGCGCGGGGGTGATCCTGGCTGACTGACGCCCGCCGCGCGCAGGGTTGAAAGCGCGCCCGGGCTGTATTAAGAATCGTGAAGATTATCCGCGCCCTGTCGCGCCGGGCCATCCCTCTGCCACCGGAGATCGTATGTCGGCCAGCTCCAAGACGGTCAAGGAATTCATCGCCAGGGCCAAGTCCTATATCCAGCGCAACGATTATCTTCGTACGCTCAAGGCCCTCTGCCAGGCCCTGGAGCTGCTCCAGGGCAGCCAGATCTTCGGCCGCGAACGCTTCGAGGTGAACGTGCTTCTGGACGAGGCCCTGCGCGACCTCTCCGGCATGAAGCAGATCAAGCGCGTCTTCCCCCAGGGAATCCACTACGAGAAGGGCCAGGAAAAGACCCTCTGGCGTACGCTCACGCGCATGCACGACAAGCTCGAGGCGGCCATCGAGAAGGTCCGCGTGGAGAAGATCCGGGCCCAGAAGCTGGAACTGGACGAGATGCTCATGAAGGCCCAGGACTTCCTGTCCAAGAAGGAACCCCTGGAAGCGCGCAAGCTGTTCCGCAAGGCCTCCGAGTTGTACCCGGAGGAGAAGAACCTGCCCGTGGACATCGGCAACCGCCTGATGATGGCCGGGCTCTTCGTGGAGGCCCTGGAGTACTTCAAGCGCGGCATGGAAGTCGACTCCTCCGATCCCCGGCCCTATCAGTTCTCGATCCTCTGCCACGAGGCGACGGGTGAGTTGGACAAGGCCGAGGAGGTTGTCAAGGAGACCTTGCGCCGCTTCGGCGGCAACGAGAGCATCTACCTGCGCATGGCCAAGTTGGCCCTGCAGAAGCGCCAATGGTCCGAGGCCTATGACGCCGTGGCCCAGGCGCTCCAACTCAATCCCACCAACCAGGAAGGCCTCAAGATTCTCAAGCAGGTGGGACCGCGCATCTTCGGCGCGGGCTTCGACCCTACCAAAAGCCTGCCCTCCAAGGCTCCGAAGGGCGCCGGCGAAGACGCGGCCAAGGCCCCGACCCGGGCTCCGGGCGCACCCATCAAGCTCGATCTGTAGCCTCTTCCGCCTGACGGGAACGTCCGTCTGCAGGACTCATTTCCGTTCGCTTTTCCATTATCATTGTGTCTTTTCTTGAAAGTCTGCTACAGGAAAAGATGCGTTCCCGGATCGCGTCCGAGCGCCGGGAAGGGAGAGCGGATGACCGGATTGCCGGGCAAGTGGTTCCCCTGGGCGGCGGCGACCGTCCTGGTCGTGATCGCCGCCGCGGTCTGGCTGGGGCGGGGCGACTCCTCCCTGGACCGCGCGCGCGAGGCGGGCATGATTCACGTGGGCTACGCCGTGGAGGCGCCCTACGCCTTTCTTTCCTCCCATGGCGAGGTCACGGGTGAATCCCCGGAAGTGGCGCGGGTCATCGCTGGACGACTGGGCATCGGCCGCATCGAGTGGCGTCAGGCCGAATTCGGAGTGCTCATTGACGAATTGTTGAGCGGCCGGGTGGACGTGATCGCGGCGGGCATGTTCATCACCCCGGAACGAGCCCGGCGGGTGGCCTTTTCCGAGCCGACCTTCCATGTGCAACCCGCGCTGCTTGTTCCCCGGGGCAATCCGCGCGGCATCCATTCCTACTCCCAGGCCCTGGCAACGAAGGATGTCCGCGTGGCGGTGCTCTCCGGCGCGATCGAGGAATCCCTCCTCAAGGGGTTGGGCGCAAGGGAATCCCAACTGGCCTCGGTTCCCGACGCGCTCACCGGTAGGGTGGCCGTGGAGTCGGGCTATGCCGCCGGACTGGCCCTGTCCTCGCCCACGATCCACTGGATGGAACTGTGCGACGAGTTGGGCCGGACCGAGGCGGCGCAGCCGTTCACAGCGCCCGAGGCCTACCAAACCGCCGGATTGGGATACGGAGCCTTCGTCTTCCGCAAGGATGACCGGGCCTTGTTGGCGGCCTGGAATCGTGAGCTGAAGACCTTCGTCGGCGGCCCGGAGCACCGGGCCCTGGTGTCCCGTTTCGGCTTCGGCGAGGCCGAGCTTCCCGGGGCCACGACCACGGAGGATATCCTCGGGCGATGAGTGGGGCGATGTCATCGGCGTTCAGCGGGCACTTGCTGGCCCGCACACGGGCCTGGATATGGTCTTCCATCGCCTTGTCGGTCCTGGTCTGCGGTTCCATCGCCTGGCTCCATGGGCGACAGGGACGGGATATGGCCCGCGCGCTGGATGCCTTGGACAAGATCCGTATCGCCCGCGTGGAGCTGTCCAAGGGGTTTCTCTTCGCTTCCCTGGGAAACGACCCGAACCTTCCGTTCAGCCGGGAACAGGGACTGGCCCTGCTGCGCCAGGCCTTGCACGTCCTGGAGGAGGGCGGCGGGGCGCTCAAACCGGACGACCAGACCTCGGTGCATATCCTCAAGCGGAGCATGGACCGCTTCCAGGCCAGTTTGGAGAAATGGCGCGAGACGGGAGGCCGCACTCCGGAGGCGGAGACGGATCTGCGCATCGCCTTTCACGACCTGGAGCGCACGGCGAACCGGATGGACACGGCGAGCCGGGCCGAACTCAAACGACGCATGGCCCGCGCCGATTCAATGTTTCTGGTGGCTCTGGCTGTGGCGGCCGGACTTCTCCTGGCCGCGAGCTGGGCGGTGTTCCTCGTCCTGCGCGCCAGGGACCGAGCGGACGCCGCGCTCCAGGACAGTGAACGCCGCTTCCGGGCCACCTTCGAGCAGGCGGCGGTGGGCATCGCTCATGTTTCCCTGGAAGGCCGCTGGCTGCGGGTCAACGAGACGCTTTGCCGCATTACGGGGTATTCTCGCGAGGAACTGCTGGCGCGCAGCTTCCAGGACATCACGCATCCCGACGACTTGGACACGGATATGGAGCATGCGGCGCTGCTTCTGGAAGGCAGGATCAGCACCTACACCCTGGAGAAACGATACATCCGCAAGAGCGGCCGGACCGTCTGGGTGAACCTCACCGTGGCCCTTGCGCACGGCGATTCCGACGAGCCGCGCTATTTCATCTCGGCCGTCCAAGATATCGAGGCGCGCAAGCGGGCCGAGGAGGCCCTGCGCCGGAGCGAGGCCCGCTTCCGCCACCTCTTTGACGCGGTGGGAGCCATCGCCGTGCGCGGCTATGATGAAAACCTGCGGGTCGTGTACTGGAACGCGGCTGGGGAACAGCTTTACGGCTATTCCGCGGCCGAGGCGTTGGGCCAGACCCTGGGGGAGCTGCTCCAGCCGACCGGACCGGCGGCGCTGGACGCGGCCGCGGTGCGCCGCCGCATCGCCGCCGGGGAGCTCTTGCCATCGGGCGAACAGACCTTGCGCCGCAAGGACGGCGCCAGAGTGACCGTATTCACCAGCGCGGTGGCGCAGGACCGGGGCGAGGGCGGGTTCGACCTGTTCTGCCTGGACGTGGATCTCACCGAGCTGAACAAGGTCAAGGAGGAACTGATCCGCTCCAAGGAGGCGGCGGAGGCCGCCAGCACGGCCAAATCCCAGTTCCTGGCCACCATGAGCCACGAGATACGGACTCCGCTCAACGGCGTTCTCGGTATGCTCCAGCTGGCCCGGACCACGGAGCTGGACGGGGAACAACGGGAATATGTGGAAACCGCCATGACCTCCGCGCGGGGCTTGTTGCGACTGCTTTCGGACATCCTGGACATCTCGCGGATCGAATCCGGCCGCATGCCGCTGGAGGTTGCCGACTTCGACCTGGGCGAGGTGCTCCAGCCCATCGCCGCCGCATTCCAGCGCGAGGCCGAGATCAAGGGGCTGCGCTTCGCCTGCGTCGCCGATCCGGCGGGCGCGGCGCGGTTGGCGGGCGACGCCGGAAGAATCCGCCAGGTGCTCTACAACCTCGTCGGCAACGCCATCAAGTATACCGAGCGCGGCGAGGTTGAACTGGAGCTGTTCCTCCTGCCTTCGCGCACCGCTCCTGGAATCATGGACCTACATCTGTATGTGGCGGATACCGGCATCGGCATCCCCGCCGACCGCCTTCGGGACGTGTTCGAAATCTTCACCCAGGTGGACGGCTCCTTCGCCCGGCGTTTCGGCGGCGCGGGCCTGGGCCTGAGCATCGTCCGCCACCTGGTACGGCTCATGGACGGGGGCCTGAGCCTCTGCAGCGAGGAAGGCGTGGGCACCGAGGCGCACGTGGTCCTTCCCTTGCCCCAGGCGTCCGCCTCCGCCGCGCAGGCGGACGCGGAGGAGGGCGAACACGCCCCGGTCGGCCCGGCCTGGCGCATCCTCGTGGTCGAGGACGACCGCGTCAACCTCCTCACCTCCACGAGTTTTCTGCGCAAGCAGGGGCATGCCCCGACGGGCGTCTGCAATGGCCAGGAGGCTCTGGCCGCGCTGGAGCGGGAACGTTTCGACTGCGTGCTCATGGACGTCCAGATGCCGGTCATGGATGGCTTGGAGGCCACGCGTCGCATCCGCTCCTCTATCGGAGGAAACTTCGATCCGAAGATTCCGGTGGTGGCGCTCACGGCCTACGCCATGCCCAGCGACCGTGAGCTGTTTCTCCAGGCCGGGATGAACGATTACGTCTCCAAGCCCGTGGAGATGGATGACCTGCGGCGCGTCCTGGAGCGGGTCATGCGCCGCAGGCCCCGGCGGGGCTGATGGCATGAAAAAAGCCCCGGCCGGAGCCGGGGCTTTTCATTTTCAGCGTCTGATCGGAGGCTGGGGCTAGTACATGCCGCCCATGCCACCCATGCCGCCCATGCCGCCGGGCATGGCCGGAGCGGCGCTCTTGGGCTCCGGCTTCTCGGCGATGGCGCACTCGGTGGTCAGCAGCAGACCGGCCACGGAGGCGGCGTTCTGCAGGGCGATGCGGGTCACCTTCTTGGGGTCGATGACGCCGGCCTTGATGAGATCCTCGTACTCGGCGGTGGCGGCGTTGAAGCCGAAGCCGTCCTTGCCGCCCTCGCGGACCTTCTCCACGACCACGGAGCCTTCGAAACCGGCGTTGCCGGAGATCTGGCGCAGGGGCTCCTCGATGGCGCGGCGGATGATGGCCACACCGGCGGCCTCGTCGTCGTCCACGGGCTTGACCTTGTCCAGCACCTTGGCGCAGCGGACCAGGGCCACTCCGCCGCCGGGCACGATGCCCTCCTCGACAGCCGCGCGGGTGGCGTTCAGGGCGTCCTCGACGCGGGCCTTCTTCTCCTTCATCTCGGTCTCGGTGGCCGCGCCGACGTTGATCACGGCAACGCCGCCCACGAGCTTGGCCAGGCGCTCCTGGAGCTTCTCGCGGTCGTAGTCGGAGCTGGTCTCCTTGATCTCGGCCTGGATCTGGGCCACGCGGGCCTTGATGTCGGCGTTCTTGCCGGCGCCGTCCACGATGGTGGTGTTTTCCTTGTCCACCACGATGCGCTTGGCCGTGCCGAGGTCGGAGAGGGTGATGTTCTCAAGCTTGATGCCCAGATCCTCGGAGACGACCTTGCCGCCGGTGAGGATGGCGATGTCCTGGAGCATGGCCTTGCGGCGGTCGCCGAAGCCCGGGGCCTTCACGGCCACCACGTTCAGGGTGCCGCGCAGCTTGTTGACCACCAGGGTGGCCAGGGCCTCGCCGTCCACGTCCTCAGCCACGATCATGAGCGGCTTGGACATCTTGGCGACCTGCTCGAGCACGGGCAGGAGATCCTTCATGTTGGAGACCTTCTTCTCGTTGATGAGAATGAGGCAGTTCTCCAGCTCGCAGGTCATCTTCTCGGGATTGGTGACGAAATAGGGGGAGAGGTAGCCGCGGTCGAACTGCATGCCTTCGACCACGTCCAGGGTGGTCTCCATGCTCTTGGCTTCCTCCACCGTGATGACGCCTTCCTTGCCGACCTTGTTCATGGCCTCGGCGATGATGGTGCCGATGGTGGCGTCGTTGTTGGCGGAGATGGTGCCGACCTGGGCGATTTCCTTCTGGTCGCGGGTGGGCTTGGCGACCTTGGTCAGCTCGGCGACGATGGCGTCCACGGCCTTGTCGATGCCGCGCTTGATGGCCATGGGGTTGCGGCCGGCGGCCACCAGCTTGACGCCCTCGCTGAACACGGCCTGCGCCAGAACCGTCGCCGTCGTGGTGCCGTCACCGGCCACGTCGGAGGTCTTGGAGGCGACTTCCTTGACCATCTGGGCGCCCATGTTCTCGAACTTGTCCTCAAGCTCGATTTCCTTGGCCACGGTCACGCCGTCCTTGGTGATGACCGGGGAGCCGAAGCTCTTCTCGATGACCACGTTGCGGCCCTTGGGGCCCAGGGTGACCTTCACGGCGTTGGCCAGCTTGTCCAGACCTTTTTTCAGCTTCTCGCGAGCCTTGGCGTCGAAGATGATTTCCTTGGCGGGCATATCGTCTCTCCTGTTGTGATGAAATGTTTCGGGTGGGGTGGAATCGGGCTCTACTTCTCGAAAACGGCCAGGATGTCGTCCTCACGCATGATGAGGTGTTCCTCGCCGTCGATCTTGATTTCGGTGCCGGCGTACTTGCTGAAGAGGACCACGTCGCCCTTCTTCACCGACATCTTCACTTCCTTGCCGTCCTCGTCGACCTTGCCGGGACCGGCGGCGATGACCTTGCCCTTCTGGGGCTTCTCCTGGGCGGTGTCGGGGATGATGATGCCTCCGGCGGTCTTCTCCTCCGTCTCCAGGCGCTTGACCAGGACGCGATCGTTGAGCGGTTTGAGCTTCATTCGAAATCCTCCGTGATCGATCATTTTTTTTGTATTGATCGGCGTCATTCGCCGAGGGCCGGGACGTCGACGGGGACGCCCCCTGAATTCCAGCGGGAAAATAATCACCCCCACCGGGGTGTCAACACTGCCCTGGGATTTTTTTTACCGTTTCCGCGCCCGGATGGGTCACCCCCAGGCCGCTCCCGCGCCCAATCCGGCCGCCGAACGCTCGTAGGAGTCGTTGCGCAGGATCTCCACGCCGTCGCGGCCGTAAAAAGCCGAAAGTTCGCCCAGCCGGGACAGGGCGGACTCGTCCAGCTGGCCGGGCAGCAGCCGCCAGGACCAGTTGCCGTTGGCCAGCCCCGGGGTGTTCATGCGTCCGCGTTCGTCCAGGGAGAGCAGATCCTGGGCCGTGACGATGGCGGTGTTCGCCGGACAGGACTGGGCCAGGCGGATGAGCGCCCAGGAGACGTCCTCCTCGCGGACTTCCGCGCCGAGGTAGCGCGCCAGCCGCGCCTTGTCGCCCGGTCCGGCGTCGGTGCGCAGCCAACCCCGGGCCGTGTTGTTGTCGTGGGTTCCCACGTAGACCACGCTGTTCTGTTCCTGGTTGTGCGGCGCGTCCGGGTTGTGGGCCAAGTCCGGGCCGAAGCAGAACTGGAGTATGTGCATGCCCGGGAATCCGAAGGAGTTCTTCAACTCCACCACGTCCGGGGTGATCACGCCCAGATCCTCGGCGATGATCGGAATCTCCCCGGCCTCCTCGCGCAGCCGTGAGAAGAGCGTTTCACCCGGGGCGAAGACCCATTTGCCGCGCACGGCGGTGGCCTCGGCCGCGTCGATCTCCCAGTAGGCCGCGAAGCCCCGGAAGTGGTCCAGGCGCACCCGACCGAAGAGCCCGAAGTTGTGCCGCAGCCGGGCGATCCACCAGGAGAAGCCCTGGGCCTCGGCGGTCCGCCAGTCGTAGACCGGGTTGCCCCAGCGCTGACCCGTGGCGCTGAAATAGTCCGGCGGCACCCCGGCCACCACCAGGGGGTCGCCCCGCTCGTCCAGGCGGAACAGCTCCTGGCGGCTCCAGACGTCCGCCGAGTCGTAGGTCACGTAGATCGGCGCGTCGCCGACGAGCTCCACTGAGAGTTCCCGGGCCCGATCCTTGAGCCGTCCCCACTGGCGGAAGAACTGTCTCTGGCAGAACTTTTCGAACAGGATGTCGCGGGCCAGTTCCTGGCCCCAATGGCGCAGGGCCTCCTCGCGCCGGGCGCGCAGATCTTCGGGCCAGAGGTTCCAGGCCGCGCCATTGAAACGGCGCTTGGCGGCCATGAACAGGGCGAAGTCGTTGAGCCAGTGGGCGTTGTCCTCCAGGAAGCGTTGGAACGCGGTATCGTCCAGGAGCCCGGCTTCGGCCCGTTCGAAGGCGCGCCAGAGCAGTCCCCGGCGAGCCAATGTGGCGGTTTCGAAGTCCGCGTGGGGCGTCGCCGGCAGGCGCGCGCCATCCAGCTCCTGGCCACTGAGCAGGCCATCCTCGCGCAGAAAGTCCGGGCTGATGAGCAGGGTGTGCCCGGCGAAGGCCGAATAGGAGGAGTAGGGCGAGTTGCCCAGGCCGGGTTCGGTTGGTCCCAGGGGCAGCATCTGCCAGTGGCGCTGGCCGCCGCGGGCCAGGAGGTCCAGGAAGCGATGGGCCTCGGGCCCCATGTCGCCCACGCCGAAGGGCGAGGGCAGGGAGGTGAGATGCAGGAGAAGACCGCTGCCGCGAATCATGGGGGCCTCCTTGTTCGGCATGAACATTTTTCATTATGCCAAGTCCGAGGGGAAGCTGTAAAGCGCGGCCCGCGACGGGAAAAATTCTTGAAACGGTAACAGGCCCGTCACCCCGGGCCGCATCCGCGATGGTAGTTTCCCCCAACCTCAAAAAAGGGGGATCGCATGGCCGAGAACCGAACCGATCGACTCTTCGAGCTTCCCGCCCTGTTTCACGACCCCGTGCGCCGGGCCCTGTTCTCCTTCGTCAAGCGTCCCGTCTCGCGCATGCTGCGCCTGAAGACCTTGAACCGTCTCTACTCCGTGGCCGTGGACCCGGCCTGCTCCGCCGAGGACGCCCCTCGCTTCGTGAGCCGGGCCTTGGACACCCTGGGCGTGGTCCGCCGCGTGGGCCCCGCCGATCTGGCGCGCATCCCGGCGACCGGCCCGCTGGTGGTGGTGGCCAACCACCCCTACGGCGTGGTCGAGGGGCTGGCCTTGTTGGAGCTGCTGGGGGCCGTGCGGCCGGACGTGAAGGTCATGGCCAACTTCCTGCTGGGCCTTGTGCCGGAAATCCGGGACCAGCTCATCGGCGTGGACCCCTTCGGCGCGCCCGGGGCCGAGGGCCGCAGCTTGGCCGGGCTCAAGCAGGCCATTCGCTGGGTGCGTGACGGCCACGTGCTGGCCGTGTTCCCGGCCGGGGAGGTGGCCAGCCTCAAGCTGACCAAGTTCCTGGTGGCCGACCCGGACTGGCACCCCGGCGTGGCCGGGATCGTGCGCAGCACCAAGGCCCCGGTGCTGCCGGTCTTCTTCCGGGGGCGCAACAGCAATCTCTTCCAGGCCGCCGGGCTGATCCATCCGCGTCTGCGCACGGCCATGCTTCCGCGCGAGACGGTCAAGCTGCGCAAGGGCGAGGTGGAGGCCGCCGTGGGCCGGGTCATTCCCTTCGACAAGCTGGAAGGTTTCGGCTCCAACCGCGAGATGATCGACTACCTGCGTTTCCGGACCTATCTGCTCAAGCGCCGCGCCGGGAAGGCCAAGGGCGGGCGCGCTGGAGCCCCGGCCCGGCTCAAGCCCCTGGCTCGGGCCGGGAACCCGGCGAAACTGCGCCGCGAGGTGGAGAGCCTGCCTCCCTCGGCCTTGTTGGCCGAGTCCGGGGCCTTCCAGGTCTTCGCCGCCGAGGCCCGGGACATTCCCGGGGTGCTGGCCGAGATCGGACGACTTCGCGAACTGACCTTCCGGGGGGTGGGCGAGGGCACGGGCCGGGCCGCCGACCTGGACCGCTTCGACAATTCATACACCCACCTCCTCCTTTGGAACCGCGAGAACTCCGAGGCCGCCGGGGCATATCGCTTCGGCCGCACCGACGCGATCCTGGCCCGGCACGGCGTGGGCGGGCTCTATACGAGCACGCTCTTCCACTATCGCCCGGGTCTGTTGGAGCGGCTCTCCCCGGCCCTGGAACTGGGGCGTTCCTTCGTGGTTCCCTGGCATCAGAAGAGCTACCAGCCGCTGCTGCTCATGTGGAAGGGCCTGGCCGCCTGGATCGCGCGCAATCCGCGCTACCGCACCCTGTTCGGCTGCGTGAGCGTGTCGGGGGAGTATGACGCGGTGTCCCGCGAACTCATCGTGGAGTTCCTCTCGCGCCACGCTCTGCTGCCCGGTCTCTCGGCCCTTGTGAGGCCGCGCCGTCCGCCGCTGCTCAAGGCCGTGCGCCGTCTGGACGGGAGTTTTCCCGAACTGGCCTTCCGCGACCTGGAGGACGTCTCGGCCCTGGTGGAGGACGTGGAGGGCGGCCGGGGCATCCCGGTGCTCCTGCGCCAGTATCTCAAGCTCGGCGGCAAGCTTCTGGGCTTCAATGAAGACCCGGACTTCGGCGACTGCATGGACGGGCTCATCCTGGTGGATCTCCTGGACACGGACCCGCGTGTGCTGACCCGCTTCATGGGCGCGGAGGAGGCCAGGGCCTTCCTGGCCTTCCATCGCGACGGAGGTGGGCTCACTCCCCGCGCCGCTGCCTAAGTGCCCGCGATGGTCAAAAAAAGCCCCCGCCCGGAGAACCGGACGGGGGCTTTTCGTCGCGTCGGTGGGACGTCAGGCGTTCATGGCCTCGCGTACGCTGGCCGCGAACGCGTCCACCTGCTCGTCCGTGGTGTCGAATGAGGTCATCCAGCGCACCTCCAGGGGCTCCTCGCGCCAGATATAGAAGTAGTAGCGTTCCAACAGCCGCTCCACGGCCTGACGGGGCAGGCTGGCGAAGACCGCGTTGGTCTGCACCGCGCGGTTGATGGTCACGCCCGGGATGCGGTCCACCTGCTCGGCCAGGCGGCGGGCCGCCCGGTTGGCGTTCTTCGCGTTCTCCAGCCAGAGGCCGTCGCGCAGGTAGCGCTCGAACTGGGCCGTGACGAAACGCATCTTGGCCACCAGCTGCATGCCCTGCTTGCGCACATAGCGGAAGTCCCGGCCCAGGTCCGGGTTGAGGAAGATCACTGCCTCGCCCATGAGCATGCCGTTCTTGGTCCCGCCGAAGGAGAGCACGTCCACGCCCAGGTCCGTGGTCATCTCCCGGAAGCCCAGGCCCAGGGCCGCGCAGGCGTTGGCCAGGCGCGCGCCGTCCATGTGCAGGATGAGGTCGTTCTTGTGGCAGAAGTCCGCCAGGGTCTTGATTTCCTCTGGGGAGTAGAGAGTCCCCAGCTCGGTGCACTGGGTGATCTGGACCACGCGGGGCTGGCTGTGGTGCACGTAGCCCTTGTGTTGGAGATGGGGCCGCAGGGCCTGCACGTCGATCTTCCCCGAGGCCGAGGGGATGGGCACCACCTTGATGCCGCCGAAGGCTTCCGGCGCACCGCATTCATCCACGTGGATGTGGGCCAGGTCGGAGCAGAGCACGGACTGCCAGGTCTGGGTCACGGAGCGCAGGCCGAGCACGTTGGCGGCCGTGCCCGTGACCACGTAGTGGATGCGGGCGCGTGGGCCGAAGTGCTCCCGGAACAGCTCGTCCACGTGGATGCTCAGGGGGTCGTCGCCGTAGCTCTTGGCCATGCCTTCGTTGGCCTCGGCCAGGGCTTCCAGGATCGCCGGGTGGGCCCCGGAATTGTTGTCGCTGGCGAAGGAGCGCAGGGGCTCGCCGAAACGTCCGGTCATCGTTCGTATCCTTTGAGCCTCGCGGTGGCTTCCTCGATGTCGATGGCCACCACGGCGGTCTGGGCGAGAATTTTTTCGTCGTAGGGAAAGTCGTCCGAACCCGCGTACTTGCGCATGATCAGGCCCAGGCCGCGCCGCTTTTCCCCGGGATCGTCCACGAAGCGCGGCAGGCCTCGGCCATGGACGCCGCGGAAACGCCAGCCCCACTGGCAGGCCCGTTCGCCGCGCTTGATCTCCAGATCCACCTCGGCGGCGAAGGCCACGGGCGCGCCCGTTCCCAGGGCCCGGGCCTTGCGGCCCTCCTTGCCGGAATGGAAATAGATGGTCCGTCCTTCCAGGGCGAAGTTCACCGTCACGCAGTAGGGGCCGTCCCCGTCCACGAGGGCCAGGTGCAGGACTTCGGCGCGGTCCAGGATGTCCGCCACCAGGGCGGGATCGTGCTGCACGCTTTTGCGCATGGAGTCTCCTTCGGCCTTGCAAACCAGCCGGGCGATGCATACCTTCTCCCTTCCGAAAAGGGAACAGCGGCCGCGAGCCTTTTCCAGCCGGGAAACAGCGCGGCCGGGGAGAATGAATCCGCATGAAGTCCTGTGTGTTGCTGCTCGTCGACGATCCCGAAACCGAACCGGCGTCCTCGCGGCTGGCCGCCGAAACCTCGCCGGAGACCGCCGTCGCCCTGCGCCGGGCCATGGTCGAGGACATGCTCGACATGCTCCGCTGGAGCGAGAGCGAGGTCATCGTCTGCCGCGCCCCGGAGTTCGACGAGGCGCGCTGCCGGGCCTGGCTCGGAGACCGTCCGCTGTGGACCCAGAAGGGCAAGGACCGCTCCGCCCGGCGGGCCAACGCCCTGCGCCGGGCCCTGACCATCAAGGATTTCGACCGGGCCCTGGTTCTGGACGCCGACATTCCGCAGCTGGACGACGAAACCGTGCGCCGGGCCCTCAAGGGCCTGGAGTGGAACACCTGCGTTCTGGCTCCCGCCCGGGGCGGCTTTTCCCTGGCGGGCTTCGACCGTGAGGGTTTCCTGCCGGACATGTTCAGCCACGTGCCCGCCGAGGAACCGGACGCCCTGCGCCGCAGCCTCAACGTGCTGGAAATCTACCGCCGACAGCCCACGCTTCTGGACGAGCTGGCCGGGGTGGCCTGTCTGGACGACCTGCGCCGCCTGGCCGACAATCCGCCTCGGCACATGACGAGATCCCGGGCGCTGGCCCTGTTTCGGCGACTGGCCGCTCAGTAGTCCAGCAGGGTCAGGCGCGGGTCGCTTCCCGTGGGGTGCTTGCGACGGAAGCGCACCTCGTCGTGGCCCACGCCGTGGCGGAAGGAGAAGTCCCAGGCCCCTCCCGAGCCGAAGCCGCTGATGATCTCGGCCTTGATGCCCGCGCGGATGCGGAAGACCAGCTCCTCTTCCCCAGTTTCGGCCAGATGCGCGACCATGGCCGGAACCAGGCCGCAGGAAACGTGGCTCAGATCGATTTCACGGGACATACGGCCTCACTTTCCAATGCAGAAGCGGTTGAAGATGGCCTCCAGCACGTCCTGGGCCGCGATTTCGCCGGTGATTTCGGCGAGGATCGCGCAGGCCGCGTCCAGGCGCACCCCGAGCAGGTCGTAGGGCAGCCCCCCGGCGGCGTCGACGGCCAGTTCAGCCAGTTCCGCGCGGGCCCGGCGCAAGGCTTCGGCTTGGCGCAGGTTCGGGGCCACGGTGTCGGGCTCGGGTTCGGGCGTCGAGGCCGCCAGGCGTTCCCGCAACCGCGCGGCCAGGGCCTCCAGGCCCGCGCCGGTCCTGGCCGAAACGGCCGCGACCTCGAAGCGATCGGCCAGTTCCGTTCCGGGCCAGGGCTCGACCCGGGGCAGATCGTCCTTGTTCACCACCACCAGGGTCCGTTCCGCTGAAAGCTCGTCCGCGGCCTGGCGCTCCTCGTCGCTGAGCGGCGCATCGCCGCCGACCACGAAGAGCACGAGGTCCGCCCCCCGGGCCAGCTCTCCGGCCCGCTCCAAACCGGCCCGTTCCACCGGGCTTTCGGTTCGGCGCAGTCCGGCGGTGTCCACCAGGCGCACGGGCAGGCCGTCCAGGTCGAGCAGCTCCTCCAGCCAGTCCCGGGTGGTGCCCGGGATGTCCGTGACGATGGCCCGCTCCCGGCCCGCCAGGGCGTTCAGCAGGCTGGACTTGCCCGCGTTGACCCGGCCGCGCAGGACCGCCAGCGCACCCTCGCGCCAGGCCCGGGTCCGCTCCACCCCGGCCAGCAGCGCGTCCAGGGCGGCCAGCCCGCGTTCCACGACCTCGGCCAGCCGGTCCGGCGGCAGGCAGTCCACGTCCTCCTCGGGAAAGTCCACGGCCAGACAGAGCTGGGCCTTGAGCTCCTCCAACTCCGCGCGCAGGGCGGCCACCCGGCGGCCCAGGACGCCCGAGAGCTTGACCTGGGCCAGCTGCGCGGCGGCCCGAGTGGGCGCGGCGATGGCCTCGGCCACGGCCTCGGCCTGGGTCAGGTCGAGGCGTCCGTTGCGCCAAGCCCGGTAGCTGAACTCCCCGCGCCGCGCCGGGCGCGCCCCCTGGCGGCAGCACTCGGCCAGCACCGCTCCGGGCAGGGCCAGGCCGCCGTGGCAGTGGATTTCTGCCGTGTCCTCGCCGGTGAACGAGCCGGGGCCGGGCATGAATACGGCCAAGACCTCATCCAGAATGACTCCGGCGGCGTCCAGGACATGGCCGTGGTGCAGGGTGGAGGGACGGAAATCCTTGAAATCCGGCCTTGTGGGCCGGAAGAGGCGGCGCAGCACGGCGCGGCTCTCCGGGCCGGAGAGCCGGACGATGGCCACGCCTCCCTGTCCGGGCGGGGTGGCGACGGCGACGATGGTGTCGATGGAGCCGGTGAGCGTCATACAGCCGGAGTCATAAGCCGGGCGCGCCGTCAAGGCAACGGCCGGGCAGGGGAGAGAGGGGGCGGAAAAAGCGGCGCGGGACGTCTGGACATCCCGCGCCGCTTGAAGAGTTTATTTCCCGTTGCGCCGCTTGGGCACGATGAGGACTCGCTTCATGGGGCCCTCGCCCTTGCTGCGGGTGAACACGGTCTCGTTCTCCTGCAGGGTCACGTGGACCACCCGGCGGTGATAGGAACTGAGGGGTTTGGTGCTCTGGGTGCGGCCCGTGGCGTCGGCCTTCTCGGCCAGGTGCAGGGCCATCTGCCGCAGCTTCTCGTCCTGACGCTCGCGGTACTCGCCGGTGTCGATCTGTACGCGCACCGAGCATTGCATGCGCCGGGCCACGATGCGGTTGAGCAGGTATTGCAGGGAGGCCAGGGTCTGGCCCTCGCGGCCGATGATCAGGCCCGAGTTCTCTTCGTCCTCGATGAAGACGTTCACCCTGTCCGGGATGATCTCCAGGTTCAGCTTGGGCTCGGGGATCATGGGCTCCAGGAGCTTGAGCAGCGTCTCGCGCACGGCCTGCTCCAAGAGTTGGGGATCCAGGGTGGTCATGTCCACCTTGGGCAGACCTTCCTCGACGTCCTCGGTCTCGCCGTTGTCCTGGGGCGCTGGCCGTTCGGCCTTCTCGGGCCGCGGCTGGCGTTGGCGCTCGGGGCGGCGTTCCCGGTCGCCGCCGCGGCGGCGGTCACGGCGGCCGCGCTCACGTTCCTGGCGGGGCTCCCTGGGCTTGTCCGCGCGGGGTTCGGCGGCCGCCTGGGGCTGGAAGTCGGGCTGCGCATCCTCGGGCTCGTCGGCGAGGTGCGCGTCGGCGATGGGCGCGGGTGCGGGGATGACGTCCTCGCGCGGGGCGAAGGCGGGCCGGTAGGGGGCCTGCCGGGGAGTCTCCGGCCGCTGGGGAGCCTCCGGGATGTCGATGCGCGGGGCTTCGGCGCGGGGAGTCTCGCGCGGCCGCTGGGGTTCGGGTCTGGGCGTTTCGGCCTTGGACTCCGCCCTGGGCTTCGGTTCGGGCTTGGGCTCCTCACGGCCGGGGGCCATGTCCTGCAAGGAGATGGCCTTGCGCGGGCGGGCCTTGATGGCCGCCTTCTTCACTCCCACCAGGCCGAAGATGCCGGTGGAGCCGCCTCCGATGATCTCGATCTCCAGTTTGTCGCGATTCAGGTCATAGTGTCTGCATGCGGCCTCGATGGCCTCGTCCAGGTTCTTGCCCTGGAACTCCTTGAACTCGTTCATGTGGTTCCTCGCTTCCGTCAGCGCTCCGCGATCCACTCGGTCGTCCGTCCGCCTATTTCTTCTGGGCGCGGATCATCCACCACTGCTGGGCGATGGACAGGACGTTGTTGACCAGCCAGTACACAACCAGGCCCGAGGGGAAGTTCAGGAAGAGGAAGGTGAACACCACGGGCATGAACATCATGATCTTGGCCTGTGTGGGGTCTCCGGTGGAGGGGGTCATCTTCTGCTGAATGAACATGGTGGCGCCCATGATCAGCGGAGTGACGTAGTAGGGGTCCTTGGCCGAGAGGTCGGCCAGCCAGATCAGGTCCGTGAACGGCACATGGGCGATGAAGGGCGCGTGGCGCAGTTCCACGGCTCCGAGCAGGGCCTTGTACAGGCCGAAGAACACGGGGATCTGGACGACCATCGGCAGGCACCCGCCCAGGGGGCTGACCTTGTAGGTCTTGTGCAGGTGCATGATCTCCTGGTTGAGGCGCTGCTTGTCGTCCCCGTACTTCTCCCGGAGCTTCTGGATCATGGGCTGGAGCTTCTTCATCTGCTCCATGGACTTGTAGCTCTTCTGCGACAGGGGCCAGAAGATGAGCTTGATGAGCACGGTCAGGAGGATGATGGCCAGACCGTAGTTGTGCACGAACTGATAGAACCAGTTGAGGATCCAGAGCAGAGGCACGGCCAGCAGATGGAACCAGCCGAAGTCCACGGCCGAGCCCAGATTGGCGGGCATGGTGGACAGGATGCCTCGATCCATGGGGCCCAGGTAGTAGGAGCAGTGCAGCGTCTTGGCCGCGCCGGCCTCCACCTGGAGGTCCTGGTCCACGGCCAGGCGGTAGACGCCGTCCTGGAGCATGGCCTTGAGCGTGGCCTGCTCGGTCTGGGGCAGCAGCGCGAAGATGAAGTAGTTGCTGTTGATGGTGGCCCAGTTGAGCGGCCCGGATTCGGACACGCCCTTCTCCAGGTCGCCCTTTTCCTTCTCGGTCATGCTCTTCTTGTCGAAGAGATACTCGACCCGCGTGGGGTTGTAGCTGTCGCTCGCGCCGGAGAGGGTCTTGCTGGCGGCGGTGAAGCTCATGCGGGTCTGAACCGGAGTTCCGCCGAGGTTGGTCAGGGTCAGCTCCTCGCGCACGAGGTAGCTGCCTGCCTGGAAGGTGAGTTTGCGTTCGATGCGGAATCCGGCGGAGTCGCCCACGAAGGTCAGGGTCTTGGTCTCGCCGTCGGCCAGCGTCAGATCGCCGGCCGGAGCGCCCCACTGGCCCATGTGCCAGGTGGGCACGCCGCCCAGGATGATGCCCAGGGGGGCCTTGACGCGGGCGTCGCCGACCATGTCCACGGTTCGGGAGTCGGGTCGGATGTCTTCCTTGAAGCGCTCCAGGGAGAAGCGCTCGAGCACGCCGCCGGAGGAATTGAGCACGGCGGTGAAGAGCGGAGTCTTCACGGTCACGGCGCGGCCCGGGACCGGCGCGTAGTCGGCCACGGGGGCCGGGGGAATCTGCTGGGCCGGGGCCGGGGCGGCTTCCTGCTTCTGTTCGGCCGCCGGGGGCGGGGTCGTGGGCTTCGGCGGCGGGAACATGTACTGCCAGCCGAAGAGCACGGCGAAGGAGAGAACCAGGGCGATGATGACGCGTTTGTTGTCCATGGATCAGCTCGCTTTACTGTTGCGGAAGGCTTGAATGAAGCGCGGCGGGACGGGGTCGTAGCCCCCGGCGCACCAGGGCTGGCAGCGGAGGACGCGCCAGACGGCCAGGACGGACCCCTTGAACGCGCCGTGAGCCAGGACGGCTTGGCGGGCGTATTCCGAACACGACGGAGTGAACCTGCACGCGGGAGGCAGGAGCGGCGCGAGGAACTTCTGATAGATCCAAATGAGCCCCAGGGCTATGGAGCGCATGCCTTCTTCTCCCGGTCCGGCCCGCGTCCGCCGTTTCCCGTCAGGCGGGTCAGAAGCGGGGCCAGTTCCAGGGTGGCGACGGCAAGTGTCAGCCGATCCGCGTCAAGCGATCTCTTGGGCACGAGCACGATGTCCAGTGGCCCGGAGATTCGATCCTGATGGAGCCGGAAAAACTCTCGCACCACCCGTTTGATGCGGTTGCGAACCACCGCCCGCCCCATCTTCCGGCTTACGGCCATACCCAGGCGAAACTGCCTGGGCCCGTCGGGCCGCGCGGAGACGAACAGAAGAAAACTCTTGGAGGAGAATTTCCGTCCCTGTCCGAAACAGCGGGAAAACTCGGGACTCTTGCGGAGGCGGCGTTCCCTCGACCAGGTCAGGCGGCTAATCTCTGGCGCCCCTTCTGGCGGCGGCGGCGCAGGATGGCGCGGCCGTTCTTGGTGCGGGACCGGACGAGGAAGCCGTGGGTCCGCTTCCTTCTCGTCTTGCTCGGCTGGTAGGTTCTCTTGGACATATGGGTGCTCCTCGTGAGATGAATTTCGTTGAGTGAACAAGGCTGAACAAAGCCATATAGCCCTTGAACGCGTCGTCGTCAAGGACCATGGCCCCGTCCGGGGTGCATCCCGCCCGATGCTTCCCGCCGCCCGTCATCTCTGCTACCTTCCATGCCCATGAGCGGGCCCCGCGTCAAGCACCCGGCTCTTGCGGTCGGGCCCGGGAGAGCGGGACGCCGCCCCTCCGCCCATGAAGGAGATCGACATGCGCGAACCCATCGACAAGTATTGGTCCCGGCGTCTGGACGACGTGGCCGAAGCACTCGACGACAACGGTTTCGAGGTCTTCCGCGCGACCTGCGAGGAGGATGTGCGGCGCATCGCCCTGTCCGAGATCCTGCCCGCGCTGGGGCCCCGGACGGTCAGCTTCGGCGGCTCCACCACCGTGGTCTCCAGCGGGCTGTACCAGGCGCTCAAGGACTCCATCGGCTGCGAGGTGCTGGACGTCTTCGACAAGAGCCTGTCCGAGCCGGACAAACTGGAATTGCGCCGCCGGGCCCTGACCTGCGACCTGTTCGTCACCGGCACGAACGCCCTCACCGAAGCCGGCCAGCTGGTGAACCTGGACATGATCGGCAACCGGGTGGCGGCACTGACCTTCGGCCCCCGGAATGTGCTCGTGGTGCTGGGCCGCAACAAGCTCGTGGCCGACCTTTCGGCGGCAATGCGCCGGGTCAAGGACTACGCCGCGCCGGTGAACGCCTCCCGGCTGGCCAAGAAGACGCCTTGCGTCAAGACCGCCCGCTGCATGGACTGCAACAGCCCGGAGCGGATCTGCAACGTCTGGACGATCACCGAGAAGTCCTTCCCCAAGGGCCGGATCAAGATCATCCTGGTGAACCAGGATCTGGGGTTCTAGGGTGAAGGACTACACGAAAGTCGGCCGAAACTACCGCGAGTCCGTAATCCCCGAGGAGGGGGAACGGGTCTTTCAGGTGGTCATCGAGGAATCCGACCTCTTCGTGGTGGCCCGGCGCGACCTTTCGGCCGAGGTGGCCGACTGTCTGCGCGAACTGCGCGGGGAACTGAAGAGCCAGATCCTCCTGCACCGGGATTTCCTGACCAGTCTGGTCCCCCTGCCGACCCCGCCCGGAGCCCCGGAGATCGTCCGGCGCATGTGCGAGGGGGCCCGGGCCTGCGGCGTGGGCCCCATGGCGGCGGTGGCCGGGAGCGTGGCCCAGATGGTCTGTGAGCGTTTCGTGTCCGAGAGTCCGGACATCATCGTGGAGAACGGCGGGGACATCTTCCTCTGCTCCACGCGGGAGCGGGTGGTGGGCCTGCTGGCCGAACCCGAGTCCGGGGCCCGGCTGGGCCTGCGCATCCCGGCCGGGGAATTCCCCACCAGCCTGTGCTCCTCCTCGGGCCGCATCGGCCATTCGCTGAGCCTGGGGCATGGCGACCTCGTCACGGTGCGGGCCGATTCCGGAGCCCTGGCCGACGCCGCGGCCACGGCGCTCTGCAACCGGCTGAAGACGGCCCGCGACCTGGAGGCGGTGCTGGATGGGGCGCGGGAACTGGCCCCCGCCGGTGTGCTCGGGGTCTTCGCCCAGATGGGCGGCCGGGTGGCGGCCTGGGGCCGGATGGAACTGGTGGCCCTGTAGGACTCTCAGTCCTTCTTCGTCATGATCTTTTCGAGGAAGTCCGGGTCCAGGATGCGGATGACGCGCTTGGCCACGTCGTGGTCCGGCGCGCCGATGCTCAGGTGGCCCTGCTCGGCCAACTGGCCCAGGTAGCACTCCACGGCCGAGGTCGAGGTCACGAAGGTGTCGGCCAGGGTGCGCACGGCGGCGTCATAGCCGATCTCGGTCTGGCCGTTGAGCACGAAGAGGTTCAGCACCCGGCAGATGCCCAGGGGCACGTTGGGCACCTTGAGGGCCTTCTTGGTGGTGGCCTTGAGACGGCTGACCAGCACCTGGAGGATGGAGGAGATGACCTGGGGGGCCTTGGCGAAATAGTCGTCCAGGTCGTCGCGGGTGATGATGACGAGCTTGGTGTCCTCCAGGGTCATGGCCGTGGCGGTGCGCGTCTGGTCGTCCAGGAAGAGGGCCATCTCGCCGAAGATGGACGGGGGCTTGAGCACGGCGAAAACCTTCTTGCGGCCGTCCACCGAGCCCGAGATCTCCACGGCTCCTTCCATGAGGATATAGGCCTGGTCGCCCCGGCTGCCTTCGATGAAGATGATGTTGTGCTTGAGGAACGTCTTGACCAGAAAGCCCTTGGAGACCCGTCGCATGAGCGGCGCGCCGGCCATGACCTACCTCGTCACCGCGCCTTCACTGGCGAAGAAGGGGTGCTTGGCGTTCTTGGGCTTGTCCCGGGACTCGGACAGAAGCACCCGATAGCCGAAGGAGACGAAGACCGGGCCCTTCTTGACGGCGCTCTCGTCCATCAGGAAGTCGAAATGGAACACGGCGTTGGGCTGGAAGGGGCCGGGCAGGAAGGGCTGCTCGCTTTCCATGAGCACCTCCCCGTATTCGTCGGAAAGATAGGCCGTGAGCCGCATCTCGTCGATCCAGCGGGCCCACTCGGGAACCCGGTCCATGACCGGGACCGCCTTGCCCTTGATCCCGTACTTCCCGTCGATTTCCACGGTCTGGTAGTCGAATCGCAGGAAGGCCATCTTGAGGGTCTGCCGGGAGTTCATCTGCCAGGGCTGGCGGTCGAGATGGACCACGCTGCGGTGGGCGCAGGCCGAAAGCGCGGTGAGCGCGAGCAGGAGGAGCAACGGGAGGAGTCTGGTCCTGTTCATGATCGATGGAACCATCCGTTTCCATTCGATTAGCACAAGATCTCGGTGATGCAAAGCTTCATGAGGGGTCGCGTCCGCAGCCCGCCATTTCGTCCGCCCGCTTCGCTCCGGGGCGCGGCCCGCTTCGAGACCGGGCTATGCCCCGGCCTTCCGGGTCCAGCCCGTTCGGTCGTCCCAGCCCTTGAGGCAGGCCGCGTAGTTGATCTGCCGACAGGCTGGTCCCTCCTCCAGGTATCCCGCACGGCGTTGTTTCAGGCCTCCCAGGAAGCAATGGGTGCGGGACCATATTTCGGTGCAGGGGAGGATGCGGCCCAGGCAGTCCACCTTGAAGTAGCGTTGTCCCGCCAGACAGGCGGAGGCCTCTTCGCCCCGGTAGTAGTCGTTCGTCTGGATGCGGAAGTTGTTCTCCATTCCGGCGGGGAGCAGGAATGGTCCGGGAACGGCGGCCAGAACGCGGGTGACCTCGGCCCGGACCTGCTCGTCGCGCAACAGGGGGTCGTACTGGTCCAGGACCAGACGGAGCGGTGCGCGCGTGAAGGGGTGGGCGAACTTCTTGTAGAAGAGGAGCATCTCGCTCCAGAGGTCCATTTCGGCAAGGGCGACGATGGCCTTGATGTCGTACTTCTCAGGCTGGAACCGCTTGGATATCCTGACGATGTTTTCCAGCCAGCGGTCCAGCGTGCCGCGTTTTTTCATCGCCGCGTAATGGTAGGAGATGTCCAGCCTGCCCAGCCGATCCCGTTGCGTCGCGTCCAGGTCCGGCAGTTCGTGGATCAGGACGCCGTTGAAGTCGAGGTACACCTGGACGTCGTGGGACAGGACGTGCCGCAACAGCTCGTCGGACTTTTTGTAGCCGGCGAAGAAGTCGCCGACCCCGGTGAACACGAAATAAATGTTTTCCCCGTAATACGAAAAAAGGAAGTCGAAATCCGAGCGGTCCAGGCTGGAACGTTGCTTGGCCTCATTGGTGAAACAGTAGGAGCAGGTCAGGCTGCACACGCCCGTGGTGTTCACATAGAACACCTTGGCGGCGTTCCTGAACGGGTAGGCGCCTCCACTGGGCGCCGGAGGACGATGTCCCTGAACACTGTGACGATCCCTGACCGCTGCTTCGCTCATGTCCATATCCTTAAGTCATTCGTCCCCGGGGCTCCCCGGGGGACACGTGGTGGTCGTTCCAATCAGGCCGTCAACGCCTGGGATTCCGGTCGAGCCAGCCCCAACTCCTCAAGCCGGGCCTGCACCTGTTCTTCGCTCAGGCCGCGCAGGTAGGTCAGGTGGCTGCGCACGTCGAGGGGGTTTTCCCGGCCCCGAGTGCATGTGCGGCAGGCGGCCGGAGGATTGTCGGAATTCACGCGGCGGCGGAAGGCCTGCATGACCTTGCCGTTCCAGACCTTGTGGAAGCCGTCGGTGAAGAGGTTGCCGATGCCCGAGGCCCCGCCGCAGCAGACCGTGACCACGCCGTCCTTGGAGACGTTCATGTGCTGCCAGGGGCGGGCGCAGGGCCCGCCGGTCTGGGTCGGCTTCCAGTCGAAGAAGGTGGGCTGGTGGTTGAGCTGGATGCCCAGCTTGGCGGCCTTGAGTTTGGCGTGCAGCACGAAATGGTCGTAGCGGTCGCGATGGAAGATCACGGCCTCGTCGTCCAGTTGGTGCGCGGGAGTGGTCACCAGCAGGTAGTTCACCTGAATTTCCTTGGCGTCCACGCGATGGGCCAAGTCCACATAGCGCGGCAGCTCCTGGATGGTGCGGCCCATGGCGCAGAAGACCAGGGTGAGCCGGAAGGCCGGATTGATGCGCCGCGCCTGGAGCTTGAGATGCACCAGGTTGCGGAGCACCCCCTCGTAGTCCGAGCCGCGCATGATGCCCTCGTAGGTCGCGCGTTCGGCTCCGTGGAAGGAGCACCAGACCGAACTCAGGCCGTGGCTCAGGAGGAATTCGGACATTTCCGGGGTCAGGGCGTTGCCGTTGGTGAAGATCTCGAAGGGGGCGCAATGGGCGCGCATCTTGCGGATGAACTGGTCGATCTTCGGATTGAGCAAGGCCTCGTAGGAGGAAAAAATGCCCTTGTTGATGTAGGGCAGCAGTTCGTCGAAGTGGTCCAGCCATTCCGGTTCCCGGAAGGCGTCGGGATCGGATCGGAGCTTGCGGCCGTTTTCGGCCAGGCAGAAGATGCACTTGATGTTGCAGGCGCCGGAGATGTCCAGACCGAGATTGAGCGGCCGGGACAGGCAGATCGGCAGATTATTGGCGCACTCGATGGCGTTGACCTGTTGGTTGAGGCTCCGCAGCGTCTGGCTCTTTTCCAGTTCGTTCGACGAATTGCGCGACTTCTCGGGCATGAGGACTCCCCCATTGGTCTCCGCCGCGCGGCTTTGGACGTGGAAAAAACGTCCGGCGACGGAACTGCCCGGACGCAATGCAAGTGTGGTGCCGGGGGAAGACGCTACGTCCCGGACACGATCCGCCGCCCCAGGGCGGCGAGTTCCTTCACGAGGTCCGGCCGTGCCGGGACGTCGCCGGGATGGTAGACGCCGCAGGCCCGAACGACGTGGCTTTTGGTGAAGCCGAGCCAGTTGAAGAAGTACTGGTAACGGGGGAAGATGTCCGCGAAGAGGTCTTCCCTGGGATGCCCCTGGGCGATGAGGAAGATCAGGGTCTTGCCTGGAGCCAGGCGGGAGCGGTGTTCCTTGTCCCGGGCGTACTCCGGGGTGAGGAAGGAGAAGGTCCGGTCGATGAAGGTCTTGAGTTGGGCCGAAACCTCGCCGAAATAGACCGGCGTGGCCAGGACGAGGACGTCGCAGGCTCGGGCCGATGCCAGCACCGGGGTCAGCCCGTCCTCCAGCACGCAGACCTCGGACGCGCCCTTGCAGGCGAAGCAGGCTTGGCAGCCCTTGGCCTCCAGGCCGTTGAGATGCACGCTTTCCACCTCGGCCCCGGCCTCCCGGGCCGCGTCGAGGAAGATCCGGGCCATGTCCGCGCTGTTGCCCTTCTTGCGGGGGCTGCCGAGCAGGCAGAGAATGTTCACCGTCCGCCTCCGAGTTTTTCCTCCACCGAGGCCACCTTGGACCCCATGCGCGGGGCGTCGCCGCGTTTCCAGTCGGCCTTGAAGGTCAGGTAGACCCGCTCCGAGTCCTTCTGCAATTCCTTCATGCAGTCCGAGACCACGGCCAGAACCTGGTCCCAGTGGCCTTCGACGCAGGTGCCCATGGGATTGAGCCGGTAGGGCAGGCCGGAGGCCTCGATGACGGCCAGAACCCTGGCCACGTAGGGCGAAAGGCTTTCGCCTGTCTTGTTCAGGGGGAAGATGGAAAGTTCGACGATGGCGCTCATGTCCGACCTCGCTGGGCGGGATTTCCCGCCGGTTGACACGCCCGGGGGCGGGTTTTACAACGTGCGCGGCCCGTTTCGGCGGGTCGCGGAGGATACATGGAATACTACATGCCCGGCCCCGAGGATACGCTCTGGCGCAAGTTCGTGCGCTGGCGCAAGCACCGGCAACTGCCCCGGCCGCGCTTTCCCCGGGCCATCCAGATTCAGACCGACAGCCGCTGCAACGCCGATTGCGTGTTTTGCGGCTGGCACCACACCAAGGGCAGCCAGCCCCAGGGCCGCATGGACGACGCCCTGTTCCGCAAGCTCGTGGACGAGTGCGGGGGCCACTGGATCGGCCGCATCAGCCCGTACCTGATGAACGAGCCGCTGCTGGACTCGAATATGCCCGACAAGATCGCCTACATCAACAAGCGCCGGAAGTTCGTCACCAAGACGAAGATCAACAGCAACGGCGCACTCCTCAGCGAGGGCATGAGCGAGGGGCTCATCGACGCGGGCTTGCGGCATCTCTGGATCAGCGTGCAGGGCTATTCCGAGGAGACCTATCGCCAGAGCATGGGCCTGTCGCTCTCCAAGGTTCTCGGAAACATCGACAAGTTCCTGGAGATTCGGGCGCGCAAGAAGAAGGATCTGCCCAAGCTGACCATCACCACGCTCAAGACCACCATCGTGGAGAACGAGCTGGAGTACGCCAAGAAATATTGGGCCGATCGGAACGTGCGCTTCAAGATCCATCACGTGGACAACCGCTCGGGCAAGGACATCTCGCATCTCGGCACGGCCGCGCCCCAACTGCGGCGCAACTGCGACCTGTTCCTTAAACAGGCGTACGTGCTCTACAACGGCGACGTGATCATCTGCTGCCACGACTGGAAGCGCACCGTGGTTCTCGGCAATGTGGGCGAACAGTCCCTCTACGACATCTGGAACTCGCCGCGCTTCCTGGAGCTCATCCGGCAATACCAGGCCGGGGACTTCCGCAACCTGAAGCTCTGCGCCTCCTGCACCGTGACCTGATTCAACGGTCGGAAAAACGCGAGGCCAGCTCCAGGAATCTGGAGAGCATCTCGGGGCCGGGCACCTTTGGAAGGGGTCCGGCCCCGTTCGTTTTTTCCAGGAGCAGGCAGAGGGCCAGGGGCAGGGCGCGGGTGGCTCGGGCGCGGGCCCCGTCGAAGGCGGCCAGGGCCCCGGCCATGTCCATGGGCTGGCGCACCTCGCCCAGGCGCACCCCGGGCTCGAAGGGCCGGGCGCAGAGCGCCGGGTCCGAGGTCACGGAATACTGGCGGCAGATCACCGGCCGCGCCGGATGCACCGAGCAGGAGCCATGCTCCAGGAACGGGCAGGGCAGGCCCAGGGCCCAGTAGTCTCGTTGCAGGCGCGGCAGGACGCCCTGCTCGTGGATGTGCCCGGAAAAGTCACGGACGAGATGTTCGAGGAGCCCGGCGTCCTCCAGGGCGCCGACCGTATGCCGGAAGCGGTTCGTGACCTCGCGGCGGCGGGGCTCGGGCAGGGTATGCACCAGCCGGGCCAGGGCCAATCCCTCCTCGCGGCTCACCGGCACGAGCTGGTTGCAGCAGATTCCGCAGCCTGGACCGCAGGAAATGGTCCGCCCTTCCCGGGTCGCGGCTTCGGCTCCCCGGGCGAAGACCATGTCCGCCGCCAGCCGGATGGTCGGGAGCATCTCCAGCAGGTCCGCCAGGCCCTCGGGCACGGGCAGATCCAGGCGCAGGGGGCCGCCGTCGGCGAAGTCGAGCACGTATGTCTGCCGCTTCCCGACGGAGGCGGTTCTTCCGTCACCCATGCAAAACCCTCCAGCCCCTTTCTATAAGATAATCAACCGGTGGGGAAGACAAGGCACGGGCGCGGGGACGGTTGGATGGCGACCCGCCGGGGCTCCGTCCCGTGTCGGAGGTGAATCACCCTCATCTTGGCTTTTTTTTATTTTCCCCGGTTGATTTTACGATAAATGTCAGGTATGTTCACGATGCTTTTTGCATCCATCTGTTCTCTTTCATAAGTATCTGAAAATATGACAGAAATAACACGAAATGCAAATTCGTGTTACGCTGCCTGCAAGGGGGCGCGCGCGGCGCTCTCGCACCCTGGTGCGCCCCTTGAGGAGTATCGACGTTTTCAGCGTCTTCAATCTTCTTTCATTCTTTTACGGAGGTGTTCTATGAAATTTTACGTAGGTCATGGCAGGGACGGGGCCGAGGAACGGCTGCAGAATCGCGGCGTCTCGCGCCGTGAATTCATGAAATTCTGTGGCACCGTGGCCGCTGTCATGGGCATGGGCCCGGCTTTCGCTCCGAAGGTCGCCGAGGCCCTGACGGCCAAACGCCGTCCGTCCGTGGTCTGGCTGCACAACGCCGAGTGCACGGGCTGCTCCGAGTCCATCCTGCGCACCGTTCAGCCGTACATCGACGAACTGATCCTGGACGTGATCTCCCTGGACTACCAGGAGACCATCATGGCCGCCGCCGGTGAAAAGGCCGAAGAGGCTCTGCATCAGGCCATTTCCGCCCCCGAGGGCTTCGTCTGCGTGATCGAGGGCGCGCTGCCCACGAAGAACGGCGGCGAGGCCGGCAAGGTCGCGGGCCGCACCATGCTGGAGATCAACCGCGAAGTGGCCGCCAAGGCCAAGGCCGTCATCGCCTACGGCACCTGCGCCACCTTCGGCGGCGTGCAGGCCGCGGCTCCAAACCCGACCGACGCCAAGGGCGTGAACGACGCGCTCAAGGCCCAGGGCGTGAACGCCATCAACATCGCCGGCTGCCCGCCGAACCCCTACAACCTGGTCGGCACCATCGTGGCATACCTCCAGGGCAAGAAGATCGAAATGGACGACTACAACCGTCCGCTCATGTTCTTCGGCGACTCCATCCACGACAAGTGCCCCCGCCTCAAGTACTTCGAGAACGACCAGTTCGCGAAGTCCTTCGGCGACGAAGGCGCCAAGAAGGGATACTGCCTGTACAAGGTCGGCTGCAAGGGCCCCTACACCTACAACAACTGCCCCACGGTGAAGTTCAACCAGACCAACTGGCCCGTGGAAGCCGGCCACCCCTGCATCGGCTGCTCCGAGCCGAACTTCTGGGACGAGATGAGCCCCTTCTACGTCGAGAAGTAAGCGGGCATTTGCCAACGGGTTTCAACAGAGCAGACGCACAGACTCTTTAAGGAGGAGACAATATGTCCGGTTGCAAAGCCAAAGCCGCCCCGGTCATGGCGACGCCCAAGAGCAATTACACTGGGCCGGTCGTGGTCGACCCGGTAACTCGTATTGAAGGCCACCTGCGCATCGAGGTCCAGGTGGAGAACGGAGTGGTCAAGGACGTGCGCAGCAGCTCGCAGCTGTTCCGCGGTCTGGAGATCATCCTCAAGGGCCGCGACCCCCGCGACGCCCAGCACTTCACCCAGCGTTCCTGCGGCGTGTGCACCTACGTCCACGCCCTGGCCTCCACCCGCTGCGTGGACAACGCCGTGAAGGTGAAGATCCCGGACAACGCCCGGCTCATGCGCAACCTGGTGCTGGCCGCCCAGTTCATGCACGACCACATCGTGCACTTCTACCACCTGCACGCCCTGGACTGGGTCAACGTGGCCAACGCCCTGAAGGCCGATCCGGTCAAGGCCGCCAAGATCGCCAACAGCATCTCCCCCCGTCCGACCACGGCCGAGGGCTTGAAGGCGGTCCAGGACAAGGTCGGCGCCCTGGTGAAGAGCGGCCAGCTCGGCATCTTCACCAACGCCTACTTCCTGGGCGGACATGAAGCCTATTACCTGCCCGCCGAGGTCGATCTCATCGCCACGGCCCACTACCTCGAGGCCCTGCACCTCCAGGTCAAGGCCGCCCGCGCCATGGCCATCTACGGCGCCAAGAACCCCCACACCCAGTTCACCGTGGTGGGCGGCGTCACGAACTACGAGGGCCTCAAGCCCGAGCGGTTCGCCGAATTCGCGGCCCTGTACAAGGAAGTGAAGGCCTTCATCGAGCAGGTCTACATCCCCGACCTGATCGCCGTGGCCGGCTACTACAAGGACTGGGCAGGCATCGGCGCCGGTTGCAAGAACTACCTGTCCTGCGGCGACTTCCCGGACGTCGAGGGCAACCTGGACAGCAACTGGATGGCCCCCGGCGTGCTCTACGGCGCCGACCTGACCAAGATCGACAAGATGGACGGCACCAAGATCACCGAGGCCATCAAGCACAGCTGGTACAAGGGCAATCAGGCCCCCCTGCATCCTTACAAGGGCGTCACCGATCCGCAGTACACCAGCCTGAACGACAAGGAGCGCTACTCCTGGATGAAGGCGCCCCGCTACGACGGCAAGCCCATGGAAGTGGGCCCGCTGGCTCAGGTTCTGGTGGCCTACGCCAAGGGTGTGCCCGAGTACAAGGCCGGCGTCGACCTGGTGCTCTCCAAGCTCGGCGTGCCCGCCTCGGCGCTCTTCTCGACCCTGGGCCGCACCGCCGCCCGCGGCGTTGAGACCTTGGCCATCGCCCAGAAGACCCAGAGCATCTTGGACCAGCTCATGGCCAACGCGAAGAAGGGCGACACCAAGCTCTACACCGACTGGAAGATGCCCAAGGAGGCCGAAGGTGTCGGCTTCGTCGCCGCCCCCCGCGGTCACCTGTCCCACTGGATCAAGATCAAGAAGGGCAAGATCGAGAACTTCCAGCTCGTCGTGCCCTCCACCTGGAACTTCGGTCCCCGCGACGACAAGGACGTCTTCGGCCCGGTCGAGCAGGCCCTCATGGGCACGCCCATCGCCGATCCCAAGCGCCCGGTGGAAATCCTCCGCACGGTCCACTCCTTCGACCCCTGCATCGCCTGCGGTGTGCACGTGATCGACGCCAAGACCGGCGAAGTGAGCAAGTTCCGCGTCCTGTAATCAGGGCGAGTCGACGCAACAACGGCGGGAACCCGGATTCTCCGGGTTCCCGCCCTTTTTCAGAAGGTCGTGATGTCCGATTCCCCCAAACGCATCCTCGTGCTCGGAGTGGGCAACATCCTCTACACCGACGAAGGCGTCGGCGTACGTGTGGTCGAACACCTCCAGGCAGGCTATTCCTTCTCCGAAAACGTCACCCTCATGGACGGAGGCACCTTGGGCACCCGGCTCATGGGCCCCATCCTGGAGGCCGACTTCCTCATCGTCGTGGACGCGGTGCTCGGCGGCGATCCCCCGGGCGCGATCTACCGTCTCACTGGCGAGGATCTGCGCAAGTCGCTGGCCTTCAAGGATTCCATGCACCAGACCGACCTGGTGGACACGCTCATCTACTGCGGACTGGTGGGCAACCGCCCGGACGCCGTTGTCGTGGGCATCGAACCCGAGGACTACCAGTCCATGGCCGTGGAGCTGTCGCCCACCCTTGCCAAGCGCGTCCCGGACATGGCACAGGTGGTGCTTCGGGAGATCGAACAGGCCGGGGGAGCCTACACCCCGTCGGCCGCTTAGGAGGGCCCATGTGTTTGGCTGTTCCCGCTGAGATCGTGGAGATCAACGACGGCGTCGCCACCTGCCGCGTGGGCGAAGGGCAAACCACCGTGCAGGCCTCGCTCATGCTCCTGGAGTCCGAGCCCAAGCTCGGCGAGTTCCTCATCATCCACGCCGGATTCGCCCTGCGCGTCTTGGACCGCCAGGAGGCCCTGGAAAACCTCAAGCTTCTGCGCGACGTGATCCAGGCCGCCAAGGAAGCCGGAGTCGAGCAGGACATGCTCTAGCCGGTACCCTCTCGGCTCCTCCCGTTTTCCGCCCTGCGCGCGGCCTCCGGGCCTTGTGCCTCATCGTCGGCTGGGATAGGATTCCGCCCACGAGAGAGGAGGTTTTTTTCATGACCGACGACACGACCTGCGGGTGCGGCGAGTCCTACATGGACGGCATGCCGCTGCCGGACATCACGTTCTCCACTTTTGTGCTTTCCCTGAGTTCCCAGGCCCTCATGCACCTGGGCGAGGAGCCCGACCCCGATACGGGCGAGACCCAATTCCGGCCGCATCTGGCCAAGCAGACCATCGACATCCTGGCCATGCTCCAGGCCAAGACCGAAAAGGGCCTGGACCCGGATGAGAAGAAGCTCCTCTGCGGGCTGCTTTACAACCTGCGCATGCAGTACGTGAACAAGGTGAAATAGCATGGCCGAGAAGATCCGCGTGGGCCTGGTGGGCGTCACCGGCTACACGGGCATGGAACTGGCGCGCATCCTGGCCTCTCATCCTTCCATGGAACTGGTTCGAGCCACCTCGCGCTCCGAGGCCGGGCAGGCCTTGGAGTCCCTGTATCCCTTTCTGCGCGGCACGGACCTGGGCGACCTGATCGTCACCGAGCCGGACCCGGCGGATCTGGCCGGGGCCTGCGAACTCTGCTTTCTGGCCGTGCCGCACAAGGCGGCCATGGAGACGGCCGACGCCCTGATCCGCGCCGGTCTCAAGGTGGTGGATCTCTCGGCCGATTTCCGGCTGCGGGACAAGGCCGTGTACGAGGCCTGGTACAAGACCGGACATACCCGCGCGGCGCTTTTGGACGAGGCCGTCTACGGGCTGGTGGAACTCTATGCCGAGGAGGTGCGCCGCGCCCGCCTGGTGGCCAACCCGGGCTGCTACCCCACGGCCTCCATCCTGGGCTTGGCCCCGGCCCTGTCCGCCGGGCTGGTGGAGACGGGCGACATCGTCATCGACGCCAAGTCCGGAGCCTCGGGCGCGGGCCGCAAGGCCGCGGTCGCCACGCTTTTCTGCGAGACCCACGACAGCTTCCGGGCCTACAGCCTGCCCACGCATCGGCACACCCCGGAGATCGAACAAGAAGTTTCGCGGCTGGCCGGTTCGGACATCACCGTGTCCTTCAACACGCACATCCTGCCCATCGACCGGGGCATCCTGGCCACCATCTACACCAAGCTCAAGCCCGGCGCGGACGCGGAGCGGGTGCGCGCGGCCTACGAGGACTTCTGCCGCGACAAGCCCTGGGTGAGGCTCTTCCCGGCGGGCACGCTGCCGGAAACGCGCTGGGTGCGCGGCACCATGTACTGCGATCTGGGGCTGGTGGTGGATCCACGCACCGGGCGGCTCATCATCCTCTCGGCCATCGACAACCTCTGCCGGGGAGCCTCGGGACAAGCCGTGGCCAACGCCAACCTCATGCTCGGCCTGCCCGTGAACGCGGGTCTGGATATGGCCCCAATGATGCCGTGAGGCGCTGGCCACACCGCATCCAAAAAGAAAGGCTCCCGGAGGAGCCTTTCTTTTTGGATTTCGTCCCAACCTCACGCGGGTGGCTGCAGCGCGGTCAGAACAGTCTGCTTGTTCTCATCAAGGGTCAGCATGTAGGACTTGCCGTGCTTCAGCAGGAAGTCCTTTTCCGCGATGAACGGGACGCCGTCGACGTCGATCCGTTCATCCTCGCCCTCCACGGCTTCCTCAAGACCCAGACCAAGCATGATCTTGCTGTGGCAGCCGCAGCCGGCCTTGTACTCACGCAGGCGCACGCAGGCGTCTTCTTCCTCGTCACTCAGCATGTTCCTGAGTTTCTTGAGAATTTCTTCAGTCGTTTCGACCGAGAACATCGTTCCTCCTTTTTGGGTGTCGCATGGTGACGGGCACATGCCCGTTTTCCGAGACGTTCCAGGGCAATTGCTTTTCGAACGTACCGTGCGCGCGGGAGGGCCGATTCGGCGCGAAGCGCCTGTCATTCTCGAGGAAACGGCGCGGCCCGCTATGGCGCGGCGGTAGCGTTCAAAACGGTCTGCTTGTTCTCATCAAAGGTCAGCGTGTAGGACTTGCCGTACTTCAGCAGAAAGTCCTTTTCCGCGATGAACGGGACGCCGTCGACGTCGATCCGTTCATCCTCGTCCTCATCGGCTTCTTCCATGCCCAGACCGAGCACGATCTTGCTGTGTCACCCACCGCCTACCTTGTACTCGCGAAGGCGCACACAGGTGCCTTCGTCCTCGTCCGCCAGCATCTCGCGGAGCTTTTCGAGGATTTCATCCGTTGTTTCCAGTGTGAACATTGTTCCTCCGTTTTCCGTCGTTAAACGATGACGGGCTTGAGCCCATATCTTCCAAAGCGCTCCTCGACCGCCCTGAGCTCCTCGGGGGTATACTGGCGCAGAGGCGGCATGGACAGGTTGAGCGCGAGGTATTTGTTTCTTCCGAAGAAATGGCACGGCATGATCTCGATCTCGTGACGGTGGAATTCGCCAAAGAAGTCGGCCATCGCCGCGAGATTTTCCTCCGTGTCGTTCAATCCCGGCATGAGGGGCATGCGGATGCGCACCTTGGTGTCGGAGCTCAAGGCGTTCCGCATGTTCTTCAATATGAGCGCGTTGCCCTGTCCGGTCAGGGCCTTGTGACGTTCGGGGTCCATGTGCTTGCAGTCGAAGAGCAGCAGATCGGCCAGCCTGATCGTTTCGCTGAAGCGGTCTTCCGGGCAGCAGCCGCAGGTGTCCACAGTGCAGTGGTAGGCCTCGTCATGCGCCTGTTGCAGCAGGGCGAGGAAAAAATCCCCGCCGGCCGTCGGTTCTCCGCCTCCGAACGTCACGCCCCCGTCGGAATTGAGGTAGAAGAGTTCATCCTTGCGGACGACCTCCATGACTTCCTCCACGGTCATGATCTTGCCGGACATGACCCGGGCCTGGCGGGGGCAGACTTCCGTACAGACGCCGCAGTCGGTACATTTTTCCGGATCGCGCCCGAACTTGCCGTTTTCAAGAAGCACGACCGCGCCGTTGGGACAGGCATTGGCGCACGCGCCGCAGCCCGTGCAGAGATTCTCGAAGTACATCATCTGCGGCGCGAACTTCTGCGACTCGGGATTGCTGCACCAGATGCAGTGCAGGGGGCAACCCTTGAGAAAGACAGTCGTCCGCAGGCCGGGGCCGTCCTGCACCGACATCCGTTGAATATTGTATACCATTCCCTCTTGCATGGTCAGGAACTCCGAGTCGATTTGATGAGGCGGGAACCAAAGAAGGGGGACGCCGCGGCAGCGGCAACGGCGTCCCCCTTGGGGCATAGGGTCAGTTGGCCTGCGCGTATTCCGTGCGCTTCACGATTTCGTCCTGTACGCCCTTGTCGAGGCGGGTGAAGTAGGCGCTGAAGCCCGCCACGCGGACCACGAGATTCTTGTAGTCCTGCGGGACTTCCTGGGCCTTCTTCAGGGTGGCGGAGGTCACGACGTTGAACTGGATGTGCGATCCGCCGAAGTCGCAGTAGGTCTTGATGAGCGAAGTCAGCAGGCGCGTTCCGGCGGGGCCCTCGAGAGCCGCGGGCACCAGCTTCACGTTGAAGTGGTTCGCGCCGTAACGAACCGTGTCGATGGCCTGGGCGCCGGACTTGATGAGGGCGGTGATGCCCTCATGGTCGGTGCCGGGCATGGCGGAGACGGAACCGTCGGTGAGCGCGACGCCCGCCTTGCGTCCGGTCGGCAGGGCGCCCATGAGCGCGCCGAAGTAGTTGTGGTACGAGAGGGAGTAGGCGTCCAGCGGCGTGCGGTAGCCGAAGCAGTCCGGACCGATGGAGTTGTGGATCTCGTCCACGTCGCGGTAGTACTGCTGAACGAAGGCTTCGGTTTCGGGGTAGTCGTTGCCGTGTTTGGGCGCCTCGTAACACATCCTGCGGATGTCCTCGAAACCTTCGAAGTTGGCCTTGATGGCCTCCATGAGCTGGGCCATCGTGATCTTCTTGGTGTCGAACACGAGGTGCTTGATGGCCAGCAGGGAGTTGGCCGCGTCGACGCCGGCGGTCATGATCGGGTTGACCTGCGGGTAGCGGGTGCCGCCCGCCTCTTCGCACTTCCCCTTGTCGATGCAGCCGTCGTACATGACCGAGCGGAGCACGCTGGGCACCACCTGCAGGCGCGCCATCTGGGACAGGTCGGAGTGCTTGCGGGAGATGCCGAAGAGGTGCTTCAGCTGCTTCTTGTAGGCCTCGTAGACCTCATCGAAGCTCTTGAACTCGGTGAATTCGCCGGTTTCGATTCCGAGCTGCTTCTTGGTGGTCGGATCCGTGCCGTTGTACATCACCATTTCGATGATCTTCGCGAGGCACGGCTGGTCTTCCTGGGTGATGAAGCTGCCCTTGCCGCAGATGCCCGTGGACACGCAGCCGTAGTTGCCGCAGTTGCGGGCGTCTTCCAGGGTGATGCCGCCTTCATACTGGGCGAAGCGGGCGAGGGTGCGCTGGATCACGACGTTGTTGTTGAGGATCTGGGGCTGTCCCGAACCGCCGCGGATGCATTGCACGACCTTGCTCATGTAAGCATCCGACATCTTGGGATGATAGAGCAGCGTCAGCGTGGGCTGGATGCCGCGCACCTGGATCTGTGTTTCGAGCAGGAGTTCCTCCAGCTCGGTGCTGGCGTCGTTGCCGT
The DNA here is from genome assembly GCF_000422565.1 of Desulfovibrio aminophilus DSM 12254. Classification (NCBI taxonomy): domain Bacteria; kingdom Pseudomonadati; phylum Thermodesulfobacteriota; class Desulfovibrionia; order Desulfovibrionales; family Desulfovibrionaceae; genus Desulfovibrio; species Desulfovibrio aminophilus. The sequence continues at coordinate 75,788 of NZ_AUMA01000007.1, forward strand.
CCTTGTCCACGCCGCCGATCGTGATGGTCTGGCCGGTGTGGCCGGAGAGGGTCTTGGCGTAGGAGCCGCCCTGATACTCACCCAGCTCCATGTGCTTGATCCACTGCATCTTGAGGAGGGCGACAACCTGTTCGCGGCTGAGCTTTCCTTCGTCGAGGTCCTTCTTGTAGAAGGGATACATATACTGGCCGTAGCGGCCCGGGGAGGTGGCGCAGGCCATTTGTTCGGTCTCGATGCACAGATGCATGAACCAGAAGGACTGGACGGCCTCACGGAAGTTGCGCGCCGGGAACTCGGGAACGCGGCGGCAGATTTCCGCGATTTCGAGCAGCTCGGCCTTGGTCTTCGGGTCGGTTTCCGTCTCGGCGGTCTTTTCCACCAGTTCGGCGTAGCGGTGGGAATGGGCGACCACGGCCTCGCAGACCACGATCATGGCGCGGTAAAGATCGAAGCGCTCCTTGTCGTCGAGGGTGGTGGGGCAGTTGCGCAGACGATCCTTCAGGTCGTCGATGATTGCGCGCATTCCCTCATTCAGCGCCCTGGGGTAGTCGGCGATGCCGGAGCCGCTCGCGACGCTGACGTTCTCGTAGTACATGCCCCCCTTGTGGTAGGCGGAGGGGTTGAAGCCGAACATGTCCTTGAACATCTTGTTGTTCAAGTCGATGCAGGTGCGGCCCTTCCATTCCTTGTAAGTCTGCTGGAGAAGCTCCTCGGTTTCCTGCGGGATCTTCATTTCGCCGAGAGAGGCCATCTTGGCCATCTGCATCTCGTCCTTGATCCACTGCACGTTCCACTCGGGATACGGGAGCACGCCGCAGCGGGCGCTGGTGAGGGTGCCGACGATGGGGTTGCCGTCGAGAAAGATCTTCTTCTTGAGGAGCACGCGCTCAAGCAGCTTGGCGCGAATGTAGACGACCGGCTCCCCCGCGAATTCCTTGTATACGTCGTGCAGGTGCTGAAGGCGCTCGGCGTCCATGACCTGAGGCGCGTTCATCAGGAACTCCATCTGTTCCTTGAAGCGCGAATTCATGGTCTCCCAGTTGAGCTTGTATTCCTTTGGTCCCGTCGCCACCTTGTTCATGTCGAACGTCATGTTCGCCACTTCTTCGATGGCTTGCTTCTTGGAGCTGGAGAAAGGAAGCGTCGTCATGGTCATTCCTCCCGATTGGCAAGTGGTGCGATTATGTCCGCCAGCTCGTGGCGCTCTCCGCCATTGCGGAGTTTGTGATATTTTGCATTAGCAGGAGGTATGCCAGCACTATTTTTGTTTGTATTAATTTGATATAATTGATTTTTTTATCAAAAACCCGGAACGGTGGGCGCAACAAATTTTTAGATTGAGAAAGTTTTTTTTCTTTTTTCGAAGATTTTTTCCGCAGTCGAGGCGCTGCGAAGGGAGCGATGGGGGACGGGGATCAATACACGTCGTCTATTTCCAGCGTCTTGATCCTGTAGCGCAGGCCGGCCGCCGTCATTTCGAGGATGCGGGCCGCCTTGGCCACGTTGCCGCCGGTCACGCGCAGAACGTTCGTGATGCAGCGGCGTTCATATGCGTTCAAGCAGTTCTTGAGCGCGATGACCTCGGTGCGTTTTACGTCGCTGTAATCGTAATACTCGTTCGCGGGCGCTTCCGGGAGAGCTTGGGCCGTCACGGACCCCTTGGCCGCAAGGCCGAGATTGCGCCCATATTCACGTTTCGCCTCAAGGAAATGCTGCGGTAGGCAGGCTTGTTCGATAATGCCCGATGGCCCCACCATGATCATTGAGCACTCGACCACGTGCGCGAGTTCACGAATGTTGCCCGGCCAGTCGTATTCCTTGAAAAGCTGAAGCACTTCCGGAGAGAATTCCACCTGTTCGTACTTGGAGCGCAGATCCGAGGCCTCCACGAAGGAGCGGACCAGCATCGGAATGTCGTCCTTGCGTTCGCGCAGGGGCAGGATCTCCAGGCCGACAACGGCCAGTCGATAATAAAGATCCCGGCGCAGGATGCCGCGTTCCACGGCCTGCAGCGGCGGCTCGTTGAGGATGCTGATGATCCGCACATCCACCGGAATTTCCGTGAAGGAGCCGAGACGTCGCACACGTTTTTCCTGCAACACCCGCAAGAGCTTGGCCTGCAATGCCAACGGCATGGAGTTCAGCTCGTCGAGCAGGATGGTGCCGCCGTCGGCCTTTTCGAAAAGGCCGGGCTTGTCGTTTGCGTCGGTGTAGGATCCCTTGACCGTTCCGAACAGGATGCACTCCAGCAGATTTTCCGGAATCGCCGCGCAGTTCACCGGGATGAACGGTCTGTCGCGCCGGTCGCTTTCCGTATGGATGGCCTGGGCGAAAACCTCCTTGCCGACGCCCGATTCGCCCCAGATCATCACCGAGGAAGCGGTTCCCGCGGCGACCCTGGAGGCGTCGACGACCGCGCGCAGTTTTTCATCGCGGCCCACGATGCTGTCGAAGGTGTAAAGGCTCGGGGCGCTGACGCTGGAGAGCGGGGATTTCGCCTTCTTCCCGGAGTCGCCGAACATGGCCGGCCCGAGCCAGATGATGAAGGCGATGCATCCGTCCTTCTTGCCCCGATCGAAAAGAGGAAAGAAATCCGTGACCGTGCTGGCCAGATAGTTTTTGGTGGTTTTGTACCAGTAGGCCCGCTTCAGGAGGGGTTCGCCCTTCTGCAGGCACTCCATGGTGGGGATCAGGTCGCGCTCGTGAGGAAGATAGAGGCTGGTGATGTGCCGACCGATCACATTGATTTCTGTGAACCCGTCGGTGCGGCGCTGGATGGGATTCATGTATTCGCAGATGCCCTTGGCGTTCACGACGGCGACACCGACGGCCATGGAGTCCCACAGGGCCTGCATTTCCTGGGTCAGGACGCTTGCGCGGCTGACATTGTGGAATTTGCGGATGTCGAAATCCATAGTCCCCCTCTCTCAGGGCTGTTGTTCTTCAGGCCCGCCTTTCAGATATTGGCGAACTCCGGCCGGAACCGCAAGGCGGCGTCGGCCAGAAAATCAAAACCAGCGCGGAGCAGAGAATGCAGGCGATGCCCGTGACGGCTTGGGCCGTCACGGGTTCGTGCAGGCACGCAAAGCCGAGCAGCGCGGCGCAGAGCGGTTCAGCCAGGCCCAAGGTGGCGGCGGTGGGCGCGGGTGTTTTCATCAACCCCGCGAGCATGAGCGAAAAAGCAAGCGCCGCGGTGACGACGCCGAGGTTCAACGCGACCAGGACGCCTTTGACCGACAGCAGCCAGTGCAACGGAGAAATGAAGAGAAAGGGTCCGAGGAGGAGGCCGCAAAGCAGGCAGGCCATCATCATGATGGCTTCAGGCGCGTACATCCGGAGAGGCTTGCTGCAGACTACATAGACCGCGTAGGACAGTCCGGCGGCCAGCGAAGGCAGCAGGCTGCACAGGCGGTCCAGCGCCCCATCGGTCCAGTTCAGCAGCACCAATCCGAGCACGGCCGCCGCAGTGGCCGGATACCAGGCGCGCACAGGTTTTTCTCTGTATATCAGCCAATTCAATGCCGCCACGCCGAGCGGCGATACCCCGATGCTCGCCACCGTGCCCACGGCCACGCCGACCGAGGCGGTGCCTGTGAAAAACAGCACCTGGTATCCCGCCAGCCCCAAGGCGGGCAGGAGCACCCCTTTTAGCGGCCAACGGCCTTTATTCGGCAGAATTCCCCTCCAAACGCACCATGCCGCCAGCGCTGCACCGCCGATGAGCATCCGCAGGGCCCCTATGACGAGGGGGGTGGCCCCGTCTCCGACCACCAGGGCCTGGGCGAATCCCGTGGTGCTGAAGCATAGGGCCCCGGCGAGAACGAGGAGCGGGCCGTTCAGAGTCGGTTGAATCAACATGTCGGCGTCACCTGGGACAGAACGTTTATCGGCGAAAATCCCCCCGTCGCGGACAGGACCGTGACGGGGGGATTGTTTATTGCGCGGAACCTTTGTTTTAGTTCGTGGACTTGGCCTCGGCGCCTCTCTTGCCGGGGTTGAAGAACACCTGGATGTCCTCCGAGCCGGGCATGTGCCGACGGACTTCCCGTTCAGGCATGTCCATCCAGGTCTTGCGGCTGGAGTAGTAGAAGAACACGCCCATGACGACCCACACGGTCAGGCACCATGCCGGCGCGGCGCCGATGGCCGCCGGCGAACCGGGGATGCACAGAAGCAGCAGGCAGAGCACGGAGGTCAGCGCGCCGACGACGCAGTAGAAGGACTTCAGATTCTTGCCTTCGGCGTTGGTCGTCAGCAACATGCGGCGGGCGGCCAGGCAGGTGTACAGGTAGCCGATGGCCGTGCCCACGGCGCTCATGTCCACCGTCCAGCCCACTGCGGAGCGTCCGGCGTAGGGGGTCAGCAGCACGAGAATGATCGTGAAGACGACGGCCTTGTAGGGGCTGCGGTACTTCGGATGGATGTCGCCGAACCAGGTGGGCAGGATCCGGCCGCGGGCCATGGCCAGCATGAGACGGGTGGAGGCGACGTAGAAACCGTTGATGCCGGTGCATACGGCTCCCAGCACGGCGCAGGCGAGGATGACGGCGCCGAACTTGCCGAAGGCCAGCGTGGCCGCTTCGGCCGTGGCCCAGGCGACGCCGCCGGCGGCGCGTTGCTGGGCCATCTTCTGGAGCATCTCGGGATACGGGATCGCGAGGCCGGCGGCGAGCGTCACCAGGCTGTAGAGCGCCATACCGACGATGATGGCGATGAGCATGATGTTGCGGGAGCGGGCCGGGTCGAAGGCGAACTCCTCGGCGGCCTGGGGCACCGTGTCGAAGCCCACGTAGAGGAAGGGCGAGATGGCGAAGATGATCAGGACGCAGGAGAAGGCGGACTTGCCCTCGGCGAAGACCGGAGTCAGGTTCGAGAGGTGCGCGGTATCCAGCGAGGAGACGCCGAAGATCAGGGCCAGGATGCCGAAGGTGAGCATGAAGGCCAGCACCACCTGGATCTTGCCCGCGACGCTGACGCCGCGATAATTCATGATGCCGAAGGCGAGCACCGCGATGCTCATCAGGATGACCTCGCCGGCGTAAACCTTCCAGCCGGCGATCGTGTAGAGTTCCCCGAAGTTCAGGAAGCCCGGCAACAGGAAGCGGCAGATCAGGGCGAGCGCGGAAATGTTGATGGCGATGATCGCGATGTAGCCGATGATGAGCGCCCATCCGCAGATGAACGCGGCGACCGGGCCGAACCCGATGTAGGCCCAGGCGAATTCGCCGCCGGCCACCGGGGCGTACTTGATCATGTAGCTGTATGCCATGGCCACGAAGCTGATCAGAAACGCGCCGATGGCGAAGCCGAGCAGCGTACCGAGCGGACCGGCCTGGGGCAGGAACATGTCGCCGGGCAGCACGAAGCAGCCCCACCCTACGATGGAGCCCAGCGCGAGTGCGCAGACCTGTAAGGGAGACAGCGTCCTTTCCAACTTTACTTGTTCAGACATAGGCTTCCTCAACCTCCTCAGAATACACGATGCATCCGCCACAAGTCCATACCTGACTTTTGCGTCTGAGGTTTATCGCCGTCAGTCCGCTTTGAGAGAAGTATGGAGACAACACACTAAATGCAAATAAACCGATAAAGAGAGCATTTCTTGATCAGTTGCATGGAGCGCTGTGGTCGTTTCATGCGTAATGCATATTCATGTGCAGATATTCACAAATGCCGTGTAAACGCGTACAGAATAGCAACTCGTATGCCATGGGCCCCGTGGAGACGCCTGCCGAGCCTACTTGCCCGAAAGGAAAAGATATTTCTGTTCTAGGAATGTTTCTTAAAAAGAAGATTTCTTTCTTTTTCGAAAAAATTTTAGTGAGAACGAAGTTTTTTCTTCTGCAAAAGTCCCTGGAGCATCTCCCACCCCCAAAGTCGACTTTTCGGAACCGGCAGAAAAATAAAATGTTTCTCCAAGCGTCAGTGTGGAGCGGCCTTTTCCTTGCATATCCCGGCCGATTTCTCTGAACCCGGAGGGAACTGAGCCATGATCACGCGAAAAGATCTGTTGTCGGAGATCATCGAACGCGAACTCGCCATGTTCCAGAGCGTGAATAATCGCGGGGGGCGGGCGGACTGCCAGGACATGCCCGAGAGTTTTCGCCTGATGCGCGAAATCACCCATGCCGTCCTGTCCGTCGCCTTTTTGGAGAGTTATGGGCAGGATCTGCGTCGCGCTGAACGAGATGGGCGCAATTTCATGACCGAAAAATACGCGATCATGGAAGGGCAGATCGCGCCCATCAATCCCGACCCGCGCATCCCCGAGATCGCGGACCAGGAGACTGACTGGCGCGAAGCCGTGGCCGCGGAATTCCCCCATGCCGTCGAACCGGGTGGGAGTGAGGCCTTCCGCCGCTATCTCCGCGCGGAGCTGCAAACCTATTCGCCGGGCACCATCGGGGCCTATGCGGAATGCGTGGACGCCGCCCGGCGCGAAGGGCGGAATCTGGCCCGCGAACGCTACGATCTTCTCATGAGCAAACTGGGTTTCGGCTCTCTCGCGGAGCGCGAGGCATCCGTGGAGAGGGGCGGCTGAGCCGCCCATGAAAAGGATACGGACGGACCATGTTCGACCTGGAGCACATCATCGTCTTCTCCGCCTGGCTTTGCGGCGGCTTCATCTCCGGCGTGAGCGGCATCGGCGGGGCCATGTTCGCCGTGCCGATCGCCGCGGCGTTCATCCCGATGCACGAGGTCATCGTCCTGAGTTGCATCCTGAACTTGGCCATGGATGCGGGCATCTGCGTCATGCAGTACCGCTTCTGCCGCGTCACGGCGGTGCTGCCGATGCTGGCCGGGGCCATCCCCGGCTCCTTCGCGGGGCTGTACATCCTGAAATTCGTCTCCGGCGACGTGCTGCAGGGCGGTGTGGGCCTGCTGTTGCTTTTTTATGTCTGGTGGCAGTATGCCTCCCGCAAGACCAAGCCCCGGGGGGAATCCTGGCCCGTCGGCGCCTCGGCCGGTCTGGCCGCGGGGCTTCTGGGCACCGCCATCTCTTTCGACGGACCGCCGGTCGGCGCGTATGGGCTCTACGCCGGATGGCAACCCCGGGTGTTTCTGGGAACGATGAGCGTGTTCTTCGTCCTGCGCAGCACATTGACCTGCACCCTGCAGGGGATGGCCGGGCTTTATACGCCGTCCGTGCTCAGCTACGCGATGGTCGGCGTACCGGCGACGTTTCTCGGGGCCTTGCTGGCCTATCCCCTCACCAAGCGGATTCCACAGCTCGTCTTCCGCCGTGTGCTCATGGTGATCATCGCGGTGGCCGGGGCGTCCTGCCTCCTCCGTTCGTTGCTATGACCGGTCGGGATGATCCGCACGTTTTTCCCCGAACTGCGCCGGATCACCCGACCCCCCGGGAGGTGCGCGGATGAGTGGGGAAAACGGTGGTGGTCTCGCCCTGAGTCGTTTTTTTTATGCCGAATATGGGCGGGACATTCTGCGCTGGCTGCTTCCGGATGTTTTCCCCCACATGGCGGTCGGGCTGGTGGGGGAAGGCTCGGAATGCTTCGGCTTCGACGACGTCCTTTCCCGTGACCATGACTGGGGACCGGCTTTTTGCGTCTGGCTTCCGGCGAATGAGCTGGAAGCGTCGCGCGAGTCGATTCTCACGGCGTTGGCTGAGCTGCCCGATGAGTTTCGAGATCATGCGACGCGGCTGAACCCGCCGCGTCCGGCGGATCGCGTGGGCCCCTTGTCCGTGGAGGATTTCTACGAACGCTTCACCGGACTTCGCCGCCCGCCCGAGAGCTGGCGGGAATGGCGGCTCATTCCCGAACCGAACCTGGCCGTCTGCACCAACGGCGAGGTCTTCGAGGACAACCTCGGCCTGTTCTCCGCATGGCGGGAGACCCTGCTGACCTCCTTCCCCAAGGATCTCCGGCTGAAAAGGCTCGCGGTCCGCTGTTTCGACATGGCGCAGGCCGGGCAGTACAACCTGCTCCGCATGGGCTCGCGGGAGGACGCGGCGGCCGTCCTGTTCTGCGCGGCGCGTTTCGCTGAACAGGCGGTGTCCTGCGTCTTTCTGCTCAACAGGCGTCATGCGCCGTTCTACAAATGGGCCGCCCGGGGCGTCCGCGCCCTGCCCCGGCTTGGAATGGAGGCCGGAGAGGTGTTGGACGTCCTGTCCGGCGTCCGCTGGAGCGATGCGGGCGAACGCGGGCGGGCGCAGGACGCCGTGGAAGCCTTTTGCGCACAGGTGGCCACCGAGCTTCGCCGCCAGGAGGTGAGCGGCGCGGCGGGCGACTGGCTCCTTGATCACGCCGAGTCCGTGCGGGCGCGGATCACGATCCCGGCGCTGAGGGAGATGCCGTTGTCGCTGGAGTGAGCGGGCGCACCCGTCGCCGCATGATGACGAAAAAAGGCCCCGATCCCTCGGGGCCTTTTTTCGTCATCGGGAAGTCGCGGAAGCGGTGCGGGCTCAGCAGACCCCGTGGAAGGTCACCCGGTCGTGGTACTCGGCCTGCTTGCCCTTGTTCCAGCGGGACACGGGGCGGTAATAGCCCACGATGCGGGTGTATATTTCGGTTTCCGCGCCGCATTCCGGGCAGGCGTCCTGCTCGCCGCGCAGGTAGCCGTGCTCCTTGCAGATGGAAAAGGTCGGCGTGATGGACAGGTAGGGGATTTTGGTCATGCTGAAGGCCTTGATGATGAATTGCTTGAGGGCCCCCATGTCCGCCGCCGACTCGCCCAGGAAGGTGTGGAAAACCGTGCCGCCGGTGTACAGCGGCTGGAGCTGGTTCTGGTGTTCCAGGGCCATGATCACATCGTCGCAGAGATGCACGGGCAGGGCCGTGGAGTTCGTGTAGTAGGGCGTGCCGTTGCCCTGGGCCTGGATCTCGGAATAGAGGCTTTTGTCGATCTTGGCCAGGCGGTAGCTCGTGCCTTCGGCGGGCGTGGCCTCCAGGTTGTAGAGGTTGCCGGTCTCCTCCTGGAAGCGCGAGGTGAGGTCGCGCAGATGGTTCAGGGTCCGGCGCATGAGCCGGATGCCCGCCTCGGTTTCGATGCCCTTGCCCAGGAGGTTCAGGCAGGCCTCGTGACCGCCCAGGATGCCGATGGTCGAGAAGTGCCCCTTGTATCCGTTGCGCAGGTACCTCCGGGACCAGGGGAACATGCCGTTCTCCAGGTTGTTGGTGATGAGCTTGCGCTTGTACTCCAGGGAATTCTTGGCCAGTTCGGAGTACTCCGTGACCAGCTCCAGGAAGTCTTCCTCGCTCTGGGCCAGGTAGGCCAGCTTGGGCAGGTTCAGGGTCACCACGCCGATGGAGCCGGTGAGGTCGCCCGCGCCGAACAGACCGCCGGTCTTCTTGCGCAGTTCGCGAAGGTCCATCTGGAGGCGGCAACACATGGAGCGCACGTCCTCGGGCGAGAGGTCGGAGTTGATGAAGTTCTGGAAGTAGGGGACGCCGTATTTGGCCGTGAGCTTGAGCAGCAGTTCGCCGATTTCCGAATCCCAGGGGAAGTCCTTGGTCACGTTGTAGGTCGGGATGGGGAAGGAGAAGATGCGGCTGTTGTAGTCGCCCTCGAACATGACCTCCAGGAAGGCGCGGTTGATCATCTCCATTTCCTCGACATACTCGCCGTAGGTGGAGTCCTGGAGCTTGCCGCCGATGATCACCGCCTCGTCGGCGATGTGCCTGGGCGGCACGAGGTCGAAGGAAAGGTTGGTGAACGGGCTTTGGCCGCCCCAGCGCGAGGTCGTGTTCAGGTTGAAGACGAACTTCTGCATGGCCTGGCGCACTTCGTCGTAGGAGAGCTGGTCGTGGCGCACGAAGGGGGCCAGGTAGGTGTCCACGTTGTTGAAGGCCTGGGCTCCGGCCCACTCGTTCTGGAGCGTGCCCAGGAAGTTGACCATCTGGCCCAGGACCGAGTCGAAATGGCGCGCGGGACCGGCCGAGGAGCGGCCCTCCAGGTTGAAACCTTCCAGGAGCAGGTCGCGCAGACTCCAGCCCGCGCAGTAGCCGGCCAGGCCGAAGGAAAGATCGTGGATGTGGAAGTAGCCGTGCTCGTGGGCCAGGCGCACTTCCTCGGGATATTTCTCCAGGGCGTAGCGGGCCTGCACCGTGCCCGAGAGGTGGAGCATGAGGCCCTGAAAGGAGTGGGTCATGTTGGCGTTCTCGGACACGCGCCAGTCGGCCTTGCCGAGGTAGTCGTCGATGATCTCCTTGATGTCCAGGTAGGCCTCGCGCTGGTTGCGCAGTTGGCGGCGTTTCTCACGGTAGAGCACGTAGCGGCGGGCCACGGTGTAGAGCCTCGATTCCATGAGCACTTGTTCGACCATGTCCTGGACGAATTCCTGCTCGGGAATCTCGATGCCTTCGAGCTTGGCCTCGACCTTCTTGCCCAGTCGCTTGGAGAGGATGGGATCCTTGATCCCGCTGGCCTGCAGGGCCTTGAAGATGGCTTGGGCGATCCTATCCGTTGACCACGTTTCCAACCGGCCGTCGCGCTTCATGATCTGCGTGGGCATTTGCTCTCCTCGGGGCTCTGTACGTTTGCAGCGTGAGTGTATGTCCAGCGGGGAGGTAACCCCTTGCGGTCTCGATGTCGTCGCCGGTCAGCCCGGGAACGCGCGTCAGGCGGAAGGAAAACGCACCGGGACGGCGCTCGGCCTGGGCGAAGACGGACTCCAGGTTGCGCCTCGCCTCGGCGGCGGTGACGCGGTCCCCGCTCAGGGCGGGATACAGGGCGTAGGGGCCCTTGACGTCCACGGCGCAGTGTTCGGCCAGCCCGGAATCCAGGGCCTCGGCCAGGATTTCAGGGCGCATGCCGTTGCTGTCCAGCTTCACGGGCAGGCCGATCTTGCGGATTTCGTAAAGCAGTTCGCCCAGTCCCGGGGCGCAGGTGGCCTCGCCGCCGGTGACCGTGACCCCGTTCAGCCAGCGTTTGCGCTCGGCCAGGAAGAGCAGGAGCTTGGAGCGGGCGAACAGGGGCTGGCTCTCCATGTTCCAGGCCAGCTCGAAATTGTGGCAGGTGGGGCAGCGGAGGTTGCAGCCTCCGAGGAAGATCACGCAACAGGAGCGGCCGGGCCAGTCACAGAGGGACAGACGCTGCAGACCGCGCACATGAGTCCATATGGAGGCGTGTTCTTCCATGTCCAGCCGGGGCGCGAGACGCGCCGGTTGAGGGGGCCGGTACGGAGAAGACGGACATCGCGGGGGAACTCCGCGGGCATCCCCGTCCCGCTCCGGCGGAGAATTCGGCTTGCGCCGACACAGTGAAACAGCACAGCGAACGTGGGGTCAGGTATACGCCCGCGGGCATTTTTTGTACAGGGGGAGGGCGGAAAAAAATGAAAGCTTTGGCTGAATTGGGATGATAAAGGCGGTTATCGGAGATTATTTGGAAACCGTGAAAGTTTTCAACAGTACTGATCAAAGATACTCGTCGGAAATACAGGGAGTTTTCTAGACATAGTTTAGAAAAAAAAACACGCCTTCCCGCAAGAAGGATTTTTCGACAAGGAGCTGAGAAGGGAGTGAAAGGGCAGGTGGTTACGTTGTCGTGTAAAGAAAGCGTAACACAAACCCGTACGCACTGTAAATCTGGAAACGGGAAAGGATTTCTCTGTCATTCCCAAAGCCCCGGCGTACGCCCCTTCGCGCCCGCCGGGCCGGCGCCGGAACGCGCATGGGCGCTTTATACTTGGCAAAGGCGCTGCAATCATTGTATGGATTCGTGAAACGGATGGGGAAATCGGTGCGCCGGGCCCCCGGGTTTTCGATGAGGTAGGTTGCCGCACGTGGATACCGTCAATATCGCCAAGCCTTTCGTCAGCGCCACAGTGGGCGTGCTCTCGATGATGGCCATGATTTCGCCCAAGGCGGGAAAGCCCTACGTCAAGCGGGACAGCCTGGCCAAGGGCGACGTCTCCGCCGTGGTGGGCATCACCGGGGCCAAGAACGGAACCATCTCCCTGTCCTTCGAGAAGGCCTGCGCCGTGGCCATCGTCAAGAACATGCTCGGCGACGAGATCACGGACATCCTCACCGATGTGCGTGACGCGGTGGGCGAGATCACCAACATGGTTTCCGGGCAGGCCCGCAGCGGCCTGGCCGAGATGGGCATGGTCTTCCAGGCCGGAACCCCCACCGTGATCATGGGAGACAACCACGTGATCTCCCACATCTCTTCCGGGCCGATCATGGCCATTCCCTTCGAAACCGAGCACGGCGGTTTCATCCTGGAGTTCAGCTTCGAGGGCTGAGGCGGGGCGCCATGCGTTTTGTGGAGTATATCCGGGACCAGGGCTACCGCCGCTTCCGCGGCAACGTGGACCAATCGGTGTACCTGGGCTTTCACTGCCCCGATCCGGCCAGGGCGGTCTGGTACTACAAGGAAGGCAGTTACCAGTGCACCGGCTGCCGGGAGCAGTGCGAGACCGACAGTCCCGAGGGGTTTCAGACCTTTCTGCTCCGGGAGTGACCACGACCATGCGCGTCATCCTCGCCCTTCTCCTCGCGTTCGCCCTGGCGGCTCCGGCGTCGGCCCAGCAGGCCGGTCCCGACGACATGAACCTCTGCCTCTGCTCCTCGGCCCTCTCGCGGCTCTTGTGCAAGAAGAAGAACGAATTGGCCTTCGTGGCCAAGATCGACGCCGGTGTCTATCTCTACACCGTGCATTACGGCGCCAAGGACACCCGCTTCACCTGCAGCGTGACCGGCGAGGCCATCCTCGTGCGCGGGGAGACCGTGCCGGTGCTCCTGCGGACCATCCCTTACACGTATGATCCGGCCAAGATGAGTGGGGTCTTCAGTCTGACCGAGCCCGATTGTCCCATCGGCGGCCAGGCCCGGTGCGTGGGCAAGAAGACGGCCAAGCAGCTCACCGTGGAGAAGGAAAACGCCTTCTGGAACCGGCCGATTCCGACCATCCTTCAGGATGAACTGCGCGCGGGCACCTTCGGCAACGCCACCGGGGCGGAGCCCGCTCCGGCTACACCTTCCGGGTCCACGCCACCAGCCCAATGAAGGCCACGGCCGGAGCCAGGGCCTGCCATTTCCCGGTGATCACGGCGAAGACGCCCGCCGCGCCCAGGATCAAAGCGTAGACCCAAGCCTCCAGGCCTTTGAGCAGCAGTCTCCTCAGCATGGCGGAGGAGGGCTGGACGCGCATGGGACTCAACGGTCCGCGAGTTTCGGCGTTCTTCTGTTCGACGCCCGCGCCGTGGATGCCGGATTGGAGTTTGCGGCCGCATTCCATGCAGACGAGTTCCTCGTCAAGGTTGGCCGCGCCGCAACGGTTGCAGATGATCATCGCCCCTTCTGACCCAGGGGAGCAGACGCGTCAAGGCGTCTTGAGCGTCACCGCCCTTGACTTTCTTCTCGTTTTCCTGACACTGAGTACTCTTTTCTTCGTCCCTGGAGCGGAGTCATGCCGGAATCGACCACATCACCCGAGAATCAAACCGCCGCCTCCCAAGTCTCCGACGACACCCAGGCGCCGGAGCGCGGTCAACGGCTTTCGGCCTACCTGGACAAGCTCGCCCAGCTCAAGGAACGCAGCGCCCTGCGAGAGGTCATGGAGCGGGAACTCCTTCTGGAGTTCATCCGGGCCAACCGGGCCAACATCAACGAATATCCCTTGCTGGAGACGCAGCAAAACAGCGTCATCAACCTCATCTGCCAGCGCGGCGGTGAGCATCCAGCCTACGAATACGTCCGCAAGCTCACCGGCGCCTTCATCGTCCTGCTCACGCACTACGGCAAGAGCAAGGACGGTCCGGATCGGGACCGGGCCGAGCAGTTGCGCGTCCAGTTGGAGAACACCGAGACTCTGCTCATCAAGTGCGTCCAGGGAGTGGTCTACGCCCTGGGCCTGATCACGGACAATTTCGAGGAGATCGTGCTGCGGCATTTCGGGGCCGGCGGACTGGACAAGTACAACGCCCTGATCCAGCAGATGGAGCTGGACCAGAATTTCTGGCGGGCCTTCATCGAGCGTTTCGTGGCCCAGCAGGTCAAGGACGCCTTCGAGGACATCCGTTCCGGCGACCGTTACGCCCTGACGCGCGAGGGACAGCAGCTCTGCATCCGCTACGCCTTCGACGACGTGCTGGCCCGGCTGAACCCGTTGGCTCAGAACGTGGAGAAGACCCGCATCCAGAGCGCCATCGAGCGCCTGGGCACGGACTCAGAGGAGCAGAAGACCTTCAAGGTGGTCCTCTCCTGCCTGAACAAGGGCCTGGCGTTCATCCCGGAGAGTGTGCTCACGCGCGCCGATGTGGATTTCGTGGCCCGCATCGTCTGCATCGACGAGGCCATGCGTGAGCTGCGGGATCGGTACCTGGAGCATCTCTGGGCTTCCCGCGAGGGAGGACGGGCGACGGACGACGTGGCACGGCCCGATCCCAGGGTCTTGCAGTTCCTGGTGGAGCAGGCCGTGGCCTCGGGCGTGGGCGCGGTCATCGCCGTGGGCGTGACCCGGGACAGCTTCGCCCAGGCCCTGAACGCCTTTTTCCCGGCCGCCCCGGAGAGCGTCAGAGCCCTGGTCGGCACCTTCGACTTCGGCTCCTTGGAACGAGTGCTCTTCCATCTGCTGGAGAATCAATTCCTGCATCTGCTGCGGGAGTTGGCCGCGCCCGAGGGAGGCAAGCTCGTGGTCCGTTCCCTGCGCCTGCGCCGGGCGCCCCTGGCCGAGGTGGATGCTTTGTTCGCCTCGGGTCTGACCAAGATCCGCAAGACCAAAATATGGGCCGCGGACCGCGGGCGGCCGGACATGCTGCTCTTCCGTCAGCGTACGGGCCGTGAACTGGCGGCCGCCATGGGGCTGCTTCAGATGGAAGAGCCGCTCAAGCTGGCCGTGCTTTCCCTCTGGGAGGGGGCCTCGGTGAAGATAGAGGCCGTGGTGCTGGTGGATCTGGAACTGGTCGCGCGCACGACCACGAACATGAAGGCCAAGCTGGCCGAGATTCTCGGCCGCTTCGGCATCCGGCCCGGCCGCAAGGAGGAGGGGGAGTCCTCAGGCGAGGGACAGGGGGCCTAGCGCGGCGTCACGAATCATGTATCGGCTGCCTGCGAAACGCGCGGGCGGAGGGCGAAAAAGATACGGCCGGGGCGTCCCTTCAAGACGCACCGGCCGTGGTTTTTTTTCAGCACCGCTGTTGGGGTGGTTCCTCCGTGAACCGGCTCTCAGCCGCCGAGGTAGGCCTTCTTCACCTCGGGATCATCCATGAGCGTGTCGCACGGTCCCTGGGCCACGATCTCGCCGGTGTCGATGACGTAGCCCCGGTGGGCGAACTTGAGCGCCAGCTTGGCGTTCTGCTCCACGAGCAGGATGGTCAGGCCCTGGCTGTTCAGCTCCTTGAGGGTGCGGAACATGTCGTACATGAGCAGCGGGGCCAGGCCCATGCTCGGCTCGTCGAGCATGATGAAGGTGCAGCGGGACATGAGCGCCCGGCCCACGGCCAGCATCTGCTGCTCGCCGCCGGAGAGGGACTCGCTGCGCTGCTTGCGGCGCTCGGCCAGGCGCGGGAAGAGTCCGTAGACCCGTTCGTAGTCGTGCTGGATGTCCGCGTCGGAATCCTTGCGGGCGTAGGTGGCCAGCTTGAGGTTCTCCTCCACGGTGAGGTTGCCGAAGATGCGCCGCCCCTCGGGCACGAGCACGGCGTGCAGCTCCGAGACGACCTTGTCCGGCGCCACGCCCAGGATGCTCTGGCCCTTGTAGCGGATGTCGCCCGAAACCACCTTGGGCCCCTCGGGGGGGTAGACCCGGCTGATGGAGAGCAGCGTGGTGGTCTTGCCCGCGCCGTTGGCCCCGATGAGGGTCACGATCTCCCCTTCGTCCACGTGGAAGGTCAGTCCGTGCAGGGCCTCGATGTTGCCGTAGCGGACCTTGAGGTCCGTCACTTCCAAGAGCGTGCTCAAATCGTGTCGTCTCCCAGGTAGGCTTTGATCACGGTGGGGTTGCTCTGGATCTGCTCGGGCGTGCCCTCGGCGATGGTCGAGCCGAAGTCGATGACCTTGATCCAGGAGCACAGGCTCATGACCACCTTCATCTGGTGCTCGATCATCCAGATGGTGATCCCGAACTCCTTGTGAATCCAACGCACCAGCTTGATGAGCCCGTCCACGTCGGCGGAGTTCAGGCCCGCCGCGGGCTCGTCCAAAAGCAGCAGCTTGGGCTTCACCGACATGGCCCGGGCGATCTCCACCCGGCGCTGCAGGCCGTAGGGCAGGTTCTTGGGGTACTCGTCCGCGTACTGACGCAGGTCCATGGCCTCCAGCAGATCCAGGGCGATGGAGTCGATGCGCTTTTCGTTCTCCCGGTACCGCTTGGAGCGCCGGAAGGCGTCCAGCAGGCTGTAGCCCATGCGGTAGTGTTGGGAGACGCGGATGTTGTCCAGCACGGTCATGTCGTGCCAGAGGCGGATGTTCTGGAAGGTGCGGGCCACGCCCAGGGCCGTGACCTGATGGGGCCGCAGCCCCTTGGTCTTGGACCCGTTGAGGATGATCTCGCCGTCCGTGGGCTGGTAGAATCCCGAGACCAGGTTGAAGACCGTGGTCTTGCCCGCGCCGTTGGGGCCGATGAGGCCGACGAGTTCGCCGCCCTCGAGGGTGATGTTGAAGTCGGAGACGGCCAGGAGGCCGCCGAACTTCTGGGTCAGTCCGTTGATGGAAAGAAGCGTCATCTCGTCTCCGTCTCCGACCGCTACTTGAACGTGAAGTACTTGCGCATCCTGGGGAACAGGTCGGACAGCTCCTTGTTGCCCATGATGCCCTCGGGCCGGAACTGCATGAGCAGGATGAGGATCAGGGGCACGATGACCCACTTGTAGATCTGCAGGGGGCGCAGGGCCTCCAGCAGAATGGTGAAGACCACCGCCGAGATCACCGAGCCCGACAGGGAGCCCATGCCGCCCAGGTAGACCATGACCATGGCCTCGGTGGACTTGAGGATGTCGAAGGAGCCCGGGTTCAGGTAGCCGACCACATGGGCGTAGAGCGCTCCGGCCACGCCGGCCAGCCCGGAGGAGATCATGAAGGTCACCAGCTTGATGCGGTTGGTGTCCACGCTCATGATCTCGGCCGCGATCTCGTCCTGGCACACGGCGTTGACGCCCTTGCCGTAGGTCGAGGAGATGTAGCGGCGGATAAGGAAGACCGAGCCGAAGCAGCCGATGAGAACCCAGATCATCATCCAGGGCAGGTTCACCACATCGCCCATGGCCGCGATGGTCGGGCGCATGCCGGTGAGCCCCCTGGGGCCGCCGATGACGTCCAGATTCTGGATGGCCGAGATGACGATGTAGTTCACCGCCAGGGTGATGATGGCCAGGTAGTCGCCACGGGTCTTGAACGAGGGCACGGCCACGATGATCCCCGCCAGGGCCGCGACCACGCCCGCGCCCAGCAGCACGATGGGGAAGAGGAAGACCGCCGTGGCCGGGGGCAGGAGCGCGGCCCCGAAGAGTTTGCTGTTGGTGAAGAGGAGCATGGAGAGCAGTGAGCCCACGTAGGCGCCGACGCACATGAAGCCGCCGTGGCCGCAGGAGAACTCGCCCATGTTGCCGTTCACGAGGTTCAGGCTGGAGGACATGATCACGTTGATGGCCATGAACATGATCACGGACTGCACGTAGAGGTCGATGGCCCCGGCCTGGGAGAGGCCGATGATCACCAGGGCCAGGACGAGGAGCAAGGCGTTCAGGGCGTATCGTTGCATCGTCGGTTATCCGCTTGCCTAGATTTTCTGGTGTTTGGCCACGCCGAAGATGCCCGTGGGTTTGCGCCACATGATGAGCAGGAGCACGGTGAAGGCGATCAGGTCGCGCAAAGTCGAGGGGAACACGGCGGCCACGCCGATCTCCAGGAAGGCCAGGAGGAAGCCGCCGAGGAAGGCCCCGCGGATGTCGCCGATGCCGCCGACCACCGCCGCGATGAAGGCTTTCCAGCCGATGAGCGCTCCCATGTAAGGCTCCAGGACGGGATAGGCCATGGCGAAGAGCAGGCCCGCCAGCCCGGCCATGCCCGAGCCCAGGACGAAGGTGAAGACGATGATGCTGTCCACCGGGATGCCCATGAGCGGGATGGCGAACTTGTCCCAGGAGATGCCGCGCATGGCCATGCCGATCTTGGTCCTGGTGACGATGAACTGGAGCACGGCGAAGGCGATGAAGGCGGTGATGATGACCACCACCTTGAGGTTGGTCACCGAGAGCCCCGCGAAGGAGTAGACCGTCTTCTCCATCAGCTCGGGGAAGTACTTGCGGCTGGCGCCCAGCAGAGCCAGGTTGCCGTTCTCCAGCATCAGGCCGCACATCAGGGCGGTGATGACCACGTAGAGCCGGTGCGCGCCCTTGCGCCGCAGGGGGCGGTAGGCCACGCGCTCCAGGGTCACGCCCACGCAGGAGGTGAGGATCATCGTCAGGGGCACGGCCAGCACGAGAGTGGCCGTGGGGCCGAGGCCCATGGTCCCCAGGAACAGGGTGGCCACGAAATAGGCGATGTAGGCGCCGACCATGAAGATGTCGCCGTGGGCGAAGTTGATCAGCAGGAGCACCCCGTAGACCAGGGTGTAGCCCAGGGCGATGAGGGCGTAGAAACTGCCCCATTGCAGCGCGTTCAGGATGTTCTGGAAAACGAATTCCACGTCGGGTCCTCTTTCGGGTGTCCGGGCTGTGCAGGCTGCGGGGGCGAGAATCCTTTGCGCGCCTTCATGCCCTTTTTACTCGGAAAAAGCAAAGCCCTTGAAAAACGGCGGGGACCTCAAGGTCCCCGCCGCGATCAAAGGCCGTCCCTTACGGGCAGACGGACTCGGCGAAGGTGAACTGGCCGTCCTCGCTGATGCGCACGACCACGGCGCACTTGATCGGGTCGCCCTCGGCGTCGAACTTCATGGAGCCGGTGATGCCCTTGAACTCCTTGATGTTCGCGATGGCGTCGCGGATGGCCTTGCGCTCGGCCTTGACGTCGGCGTTGAACTTGCCGGCGTCCTGGATGCCCTGGAGCACGATGCGGGTGGCGTCCCAGGTCAGGGCGGCCACGTCGTCCGGCACGTAGCCGTACTTCTGGTTGTAGCGGTCGATGAAGACCTTGGTCTCGCCCTGCGCGCCGGCGGCGGCGTAGTGGGTGGAGAAGAACTGGCCCACGCAGTCCTTGCCGCACAGGGTCATGAGTTCGGCGGAACCCCAGGCGTCGGCGCCCATGAAGGGATTCTTGAAGCCCAGGTCATGCGCCTGCTTCACGATCAGGGCCACCTGGTTGTAGTTGTCGGGCACGAAGATGAAGTCGGGCTTGGCGTCGATGATCTTGGTCAGCTGGGCCGAGAAGTCCTGGTCCTTGGTGCCGTGGGACTCGAAGGCCACCAGGGATCCGGCGCCCATCTTCTGCTCCCAGACCTGCTTGAAGATGTCGGCCAGGCCCTTGGAGTAGTCGTTGGCGATGTCGAAGATCACGGCCGCGGTCTTGGCGCCGAACTGCTTGGCCGCGAAGTTGGCGGCCACGGGGCCCTGGAAGGGATCCAGGAAGGCGGCGCGGAAGACCCACGGACGGCCCTTGGTGGTGTCGGGGTTGGTGGACCAGGGCGAGATCATGGGCGTCTCACGCTCGTTGCAGATGCCGCCGGCGGGCACGGCCTGCTTGGAGGAGTTGGGGCCGACGATGGCCACGACGCCGTCCTGCTCGATGAGCTTGAGGGCCGAGTTCACGGCCGAGTCGGCCTTGGATTCGTTGTCCTGGTAGATGAACTCAAGCTTGTATTTCTTGCCCCCCACTTCCAGGCCGCCCTTGGAGTTGATGTCCTCCTTGAGCATTTCGGCGGCGTACTTGGACGCCTCGCCGACCTTCGGGATGTCGCCGGTGAGCGGAATGTTGAAGCCGATCTTGATCGTTTCCGGTTCCTTGCTGCAGCCGGTGACCAGAAGCAGAGCGCCGAGAACGAGAGCCAGCGCCAGCAGAGACAGTCTGCCGAACTTCTTCATCGTCAACCTCCTCTCAGTGGGGAAAGATGTTGGGTATCGGGTCCTATGGAAATGCAGGAATGTTCCATAGCCCAATTCCCGCCGGAAAAAAAGAAATTTCTGCATTAGTCGCGCGCATCTGCATTTTTGTCATGCCGTTCCGCGCCGAGGCTTTCAGGTGGCCGATTTCAGGCCGTTTTCATCGATTGCACGAAATGGTGAAGTACAGTACACGGGGGCCGTGCGACGGCACCGAGGGGGATTGCGCATGTCCGAGAAAGCATTGGCCAAGATCCGCGAACATGCCCGCAAAGGGCTTGAAATACGTGAGAAATTTTTCGAGGAACGCTCCGGGCAACTGGTGGAGATCGCCCGCGCCATGGCCGTGTGCCTGGCGCGCGGGGGAAAGATCCTTTTCTGCGGCAACGGCGGCAGCGCCGCCGACAGCCAGCACCTGGCCGCCGAATTCGTGAACCGCTTCGTGCTCGAGCGGCCGCCGCTGCCCGCGCTGGCCCTGACCACGGACACCTCGATTCTGACCGCCATCGGCAATGACTACGGCTTCGACCGCGTCTTTGAGAAACAGGTCCAGGCCCTGGGCAACCGGGGAGACGTGCTGGTGGGCATCAGCACCTCGGGCGCCAGCCCCAACGTCCTGACCGCCCTGCGCGAGGCCCGCCGACGCGAATTGGTCACCGTGGGAATGACCGGCCAGCAGGGGGGCGAGATGCAGCCCCTGTGCGACCACCTCATCCAGGTTCCCGGCCGCGAGACCGCGCTGGTCCAGGAAATCCACATCGCGGCGGGGCACATGCTCTGCCACATCGTGGATCACTTCCTGTTCGAATCGGTGCTTGAGCTGGACCCCTATCTTTCGGGCGGCGCGTAGGGCCTTCATGTCTCGCCCGCGCGTGCTCATCGTGGAGGACAACGCGGTGAACCGCGAATTCCTGCTGGCGGTGCTCAGCCGCCACGGCGAGTGCGCGACCGCCCCCTCCGGCGAGGACGCCCTGGAGCTGTTTCAAAGGACGCTGCTGGAGGGGACGCCCTTCGACCTCGTTTTCATGGACGTGCTGTTGCCGGGCATGGACGGTCTGCAGGCCCTGGAGCGCATCCGTGACCTGGAGCGGAGTGCTGGACGCGTCGAGGGAAACGGGGCCAAGGTCGTCGTGGCCACGGCCCTGGATGACGACCAGTATGCGGCCCGGGCCTTTTCCCAGGACCAGGCCGTGTCCTTCATCGCCAAGCCGCTGTCGGTGGACAGGATTCTGAGCGGGTTGAGAAGATTCGGCTTTCTCGACTGAGGCTCAGGGCTCCGCGCGTTTGATGCGCACCGACAGGCCCTTGTTCCCAATCCTCTCGGCCAGCCGCGCGGCCATTTCCCTGCTGCGCATGTTGGCCAGCACCAGCTGCGCCCGGTTGGTCTCGTCCCAGACCCAGACAAGCTCCGGCAGCATGATGCCGTGCCCGGCCACTGCCTCGCGCAGGCGGCCGCGGGCCTCGTCGCGTTCCTCGAGTGAGAGTCCCTCGAAAGAATCCCCATAGGCCAAGACCCACCAGCCCTCGGGCTGGGGCGGGACGGTTTCGCGCTTCCAGGCGCGCACCCGCTCCAACAGTATCGCCAGGGTCTGTTCCAGGTCGCCCAGTCGCGTGGTCATGGAGACGACCTCATGCGCGGCCGCCGGATCTGGCCGACGGCAGCAGGGTGGAGAGGAAGAAGGCCAGGGCCGCCACGGCGATGATGGCCGCGCCGGAGGTGATGTCCAGGGAATAGGCCAGGGCCAGCCCCGCAACGCAGAACGCGGCGCTCAAGACCCCGGACAGGACCATCATGGCGCCCAGGGAGCGGGCCCGGCGCTCGGCGATGAACGGCGGGATCGTCAGCAGGGCGATGACCAGGATGAGACCCACCACCCGGATGATCATGACCACGCAAAGCGCGGTGAGAGCCAGCAGAAGCACGTGCAGGGCGGCCACGGGTAGGCCACGGGCCCGGGCGAACTCCTCGTCGAAGGACAGGGCCAGGAAGCCCCGGTAGCAGAAAAGCACCGTGGTCATGACCACGGCGGCCAGGGCGGCCATGATCCAGATATCCTCGCGGGGCACGGCCAGGATGCTGCCGAAAAGGTAGCTCATGAGGTCGGCCTTGTAGCCCGGGGTCAGGTCCACCAGGATGATGCCCAGCGCCATGCCCGAGGCCCAGAGCACGCCGATGACCGTGTCCGCCCGCTCCCTGGCCTTGAGCGTCACGGCGGCCATGATCAGGGCGCAGAGCAGGGCGAAGGCCGCGGTCAGGGGCAGCACGGGCAGCCCCAGGAACAGGGCCAGGCCCACGCCGCCGTATGCCGCGTGGGCGATGCCCCCGGAGAGGAAGACGATGCGGTTGACCACCACCAGGGTGCCGATGACGCCGCAGATGCAGCTGGCCAGCAGTCCGGCCAGCAGGGCGTTGCGCATGAACTCGAATTGCAGGGCCTCGACCATCCGTCTCTCCGCGTCCCAGTGATGGTGATCAGCAATAAAAGTTTAAAAAATCAATTGAATATAAAGCAATGATCAATATTGATCAACAACGATCAACTGTCAATCGGCGATCTCGCCACGAGCTACCGCCTGGACGTATTCCAGAGGCATCATGGTCTTCTTGGCCGCTTCTTCCGCGCTGCCCTCGGTCAGGGCCCGGCGCACCACCACGGACATGGGTTCGGCCACCTCCACGAGGTGCCCGCAGGGATCCAGGACGCGGAAGCAGCGCTGGCCCCAGGGTTGCTCCACCATCTCGTGGACCAGGGGCGCGGAGGCGGCGCGCACACGCTCCAGGGCTTCCGCCGGGTCCGGGCACTCGAAGTACAGTTCCAGTCCTCCTGGTCCGAAGGAGAACGACGTCGTGGTCTTGCCGAAGATCATCTCCCGGGCCGCGTCTTTCTGCCAGAGGCTGAACTCGCCGGTGAAGACCACGTAGACGCCGAGGTCCATGACCACGGCCTGTCCGAGTACGCCCTCATAGAACGCGCGGGCGGCGGCCATGTCGGAGACGAAGACGGCGGGGGCCTTGTAGCGGACGCTCACGAGTCCTCCTTGATGGGGATTCCGCCCAGCGTGCAGCGCGCCCCCCGGCCGTGGGTCACCAGGTCCACGGGGCAGCCCGCCGCCTCGTCGCCGCCGTAAGTCATGCGGAGCATCTCCGGGGTCAGGGCCGGAGCGGCGTGCGAGTGCAGGGCGCGGTTCACGCAGGCCACGGACTTGACGCCGCGCGTGAGCACGGAGACGTCGTGGCTGACCATGACGATGGTCATGTCCCGGTTCAGTTGGAGCAGCAGGCGGAAAAGGTCGTCGCGGGCGCGCGGGTCCACGCTGGCCGTGGGTTCGTCCAGGAGGAGAAGGCTGGGCTGGTCCACCAGGGCCCGGGCGATGAGGGCCCGTTGCTTCTGGCCGCCGGAGAGCGCGGAGATCTGTCGACCGGCCTGATCCGTGAGGCCCACCCGCTCCAGGGCCAGCAGGGCCTTTCGCCGGTCCTCGCGGCGCGGCAGCAGACCACGCACGCCGTTCAGGCCCGGCCGCACGAGCCCCAGGGTCACGGCGTCCAGCACCGTGATGGGGAAGGCGCGGGAAATCTGGGTGTACTGGGGCAGGTAGCCGATGCGCGCGCCGGCCTGTCCCGGAGGCAGGCCCAGGACGCTGATCGAACCGGAGGCGGGAGCGAGCAGGCCGAGCACGAGCTTGAGCAGGGTGGACTTGCCCCCGCCGTTGGGCCCGAGGAGCACGAGGAAATCGCCCTCGGGCACGCTCAGGTCGACGTTCTCCAGCACCGGGGAACCGTCGTAGGAAAATGAGATGCCGCGCAGTTCGATGGCGGTCACGTCCACCTCGCCCTCAGCGCAGGGCCGCTCGGATGCGGCGGGCCACGCGCAGAAGATTGTTTTCATAGTCCCCGTCCAGGGGATCGGCCGGAAAGACCTGGGCCTTGAGGGTCAGGGCCAGGGCCCGGGCCGCCTTCGATCCGCAACGGGGGCGGTCGAGCACCTGCGCCACCCCGCGTTGTCTGGCCGTGAGCCAGACCTTCCGCTGCCAGGCGGCGTTCGGTTCTTCTCCGAAACCGGCCACGGCCAGTTCTTCCAACCCATAGGCCGCCGCCAGCCAGGCCCAGTCCGGCCGCCCGCTGACGAAGAGCCTCCGCGTCCCGGCCGAGGCGAACAGCTCCGCAAGCCTGGCGTCCAGGCCGTCCAACCGTTCTTCCAGAGCCGCCAGGTTGCGGTCGTAGGTTCCGGCTCCGGCCGGGTCCGCCGCGCGCAGGGCCTTGGCCGCGTTGCGCGCCAGTTCCCTGGCCCGGGCCGGAGCCAGCCAGACCCCGAACAGGCCCCGGGCGCGGATGTCCGTCCCGTCCGGGCCGCCGAGTTCGGCCACGCCCTCGGCCAGATCCACCAGCCGCAGATCCGGCTTCGCGCGAAGGAGCGCCTCGCGCCAGGGGCGTTCGTACTCCGCGCCGAGGAGAAAGACCAGTTCCGAATCGACGGCCCGCCGGATGTCCTCGGCTCCTGGACTCCACGTTTCGCAAGCGCGATCCGGGAGCAGGGTCCGCACCTCGGCCCGTTCCCCGGCCACGGCCCTGACCAGCCAGGACAGCGGGGCGACCCCGGCCGTGAGGCGCAGAGGCGCGGCCCCCGCCACGGCGGGCAGCAGGACGAGCAGGAGGGCGAGGACCGTCGGGAACCGGCGTTGCAAGCGGACCTCCGGGGTTCGGGAATGGTACAACATCACGGTTGCCTGTCAATGGCCGTTGGGGTAGATCGGGCGCACGACGCCTTGAATCCGGGGCGCGGAGGGAACATGGCCGAGGCGTGGGTGGAGGCTGTCGGGTTGACCGCCGGGGTGCTGACTACCCTGGCCTTTCTGCCCCAGGTGCTCAAGACTTGGCGGACCCGGGCCGTGCGCGACCTGTCCCTGCCCATGTACCTGTCCCTGACCGTGGGGGTCTTCCTCTGGCTGGTCTACGGGCTGCTCCAGGATTCGCCGTCGATCATCCTGGCCAACGGCGTGACCTTCATCCTGGCCCTGTCCATCCTGATCATGAAAATCCGTTATCACCGCTAGGCGTTTCAGCCGCCCAGCCAAGCCCAGGCCCAGGCCGCCGGAAGCAGGGCCAGAGCCGCCACGCCCATCATCCATTGAAGCCGGACGGACGGTTCCGTGGCGTGTTTCAGCGTTCCTGCCGCCAACCCGAGAACCAGACCCGCGGCGAAGCCCGTGAGGTGCGCGCCCAGGTCCGTGTTTTCCCCGGTCGAACCGAGCATGGCCAGGATGCCGAGTCCCGCGGCCACGGGCACGACGAAGGAGCGGAAGTCCAGGGCGCCGTCCGCGGCGCGCAGGCCGGAGAGGATCGCGGCGGCCGCGAACACGGCCGTTGAAAAGCCGATGGAGGAGTGTTCCGGGTTCTGGACCAGGGCGTTGCAGACGGAGCCCAGCACGCCCCCGGCCAGGATGAGCAGCCAGCCGAGCCCGTTGCCCAGCTCCCGGCAGACGAGCCCGGCGAAGATGCCGCCGATGACCGCGTTGGAGAGCACGTGGGCCGCGTCGCCGTGCAGGGTCAGGGCCGTGGCCGCGCGCCACCATTGGCCGCCGAGCAGCAGCTCCGCGCGGGCCTGGCCCAGTTCGAGCCATTGCTGGGGATAGAGTCCGAGGCTCGGCAGGGGACGGCTGACCAGGGCGTGAAAGGAGAGCAGGGCCAGCATGGCCAGCCAGGTGGGCAGATCGTTCGCGCGCGGCCTTGGCGGCGGAGGCGGGCTTTCCTGCGGGCGAGGGTTCTCGGCCAGATAGCGGCGGATTTCCCGCTCGGCGCGCTCGGCGTACCAGACTGGAACCTCCAGCCTCCAGCCCCGGCCCAGGTTGCGCACCCGGTGCGGCACCCGCCGGGACTCCAGGGCCAGGGACCAGGCCCTGGCCTCGGCCCGCGATAAATCTTGGCGGTCCTCTCCGCGCACCAGAGCGGCCAGGTTTTCCCAGGAGGGCCGGAAGACCCGGCGCAGGAGGTTGGGCGGTCGGCGCGGCGGCAGGGGCATGGGGGCAGTGTAAGGGAAAAGCCCCCGGCCTGGAAAGGCGTTATTCCTTCTCGCGCCTGATGACCCAGGCGCGCCAGGGGTTGAGCGGGGCGCAGCAGCCCCGGCCCTGGCGCAGTTCGGTCAGGTCCACTCCGGGATGGGAAGAATACAGCAGGAGGCAGAAATAGCGGCCCTCGGCCTCGTCCCAGAAGAGTTCCGGGCAGCGCGGCAGATAGCCGTGCAGGCTGTGGGATACGCCGCACTGGGCGTCCAGGCAGCACCAGCCGCAGCCCACGCAGAGCAGGCTCATGGGAAGGGGAGCGCGGACGACATTCGGGGCACGCCGGATCCTCGCGGCTGGACGTTGCCCCGGAACGGATGAAGCGGGGCGGAAAGCGGCCCGAGCATACGCCCGGGGGACGGGAAGGCAAGCGGAATCGGCCCTCGCCGGGCTTGGCAGCCTTGGCGGCCTCTGCTAGCGTGCGGAAAAGACAGGGGGAATCCCATGCAGCAGGCCTGGATCGCGAGCGCCTTGGAGTGGGCGGGCTTTTTCGGTATCACCCTGGGCGTCATCCTGGTGATCAAACATTTCACCCTGGACACCCGCCTGGGCGACATGGCCCGGCATGCCACCATCCGCTGGGTGCGGCTGGGGGCCTATGTCCTTCTTCTCGTGCTTGGGCTCGTGGCCCAGCACCTGGCCCGGGTGCTGACCGGAGGCCCGTCGTGAAGTCCCATCGCCAGGAGCTCTGGTTCAATGTTCCGTCCCGGCGCGGCTTCCTGAACATCACGCCCGAGGTGGAGGCGAGCCTGGCCGAGAGCGGCATCCGCGAGGGCATCTGCCTGGTGAACGCCATGCACATCACGGCCAGCGTGTTCATCAACGACGACGAGTCCGGCCTGCACCACGACTACGAGGTCTGGCTGGAGAAGCTCGCCCCGCACGAGCCCGTGGGCGGCTATCGCCACAACGTGGGCGAGGACAACGCCGACGCGCACATGAAGCGCCAGATCATGGGCCGCGAGGTGGTGGTGGCGGTCACGGACGGCCGCCTGGACCTGGGCCCCTGGGAGCAGATATTCTACGGCGAGTTCGACGGCCGCCGGAGAAAGCGGGTGCTGGTGAAGATCATTGGGGAGTAGCGACCCGCTTCCGGCGCGTGAACACCGCCGCGCCGATGAGGGCCGTGAAGGGCGCGGTGGCCACCAGCCCGAACGATCCAACCAGGGTGTTGAAGACCTCGGCCGCCACGTAGTTCAGGTTGAACAGGTTGGCCATGGGCACGCCCTGGGCCATGAAGACCATGAGCAGGGTCATGTAGCCCCCGGAATAGGCCAGCAGGAGCGTGGTGGTCATGGTCCCGGTCACGGCCCGGCCCACGGCGAAGCCCGAGCGCAGCGCCTCCCCGAATTTCAAATCCGGTTTCTTTTGCAGCACTTCGTTTTGCGAGGCGGCCACGTCCATGGCCAGGTCCATGACCGCGCCCGTGGCGGCCAGGCAGATGCCGGCCAGGAAGATGCGGGTCAGGTCCAGGTGGCCGAAGCCGGTGTAGAGCAGGGTCTCGGAGAAGGGCTTCACCGCGCCGTTGAGATGGAAGGACGGGGCCAGGAGCAGGGCTGTGGCCCCGGTGGTCAGAAAGCCCGTGAGCGCCCCCAGGAAGGCCGCCAGACTCTTGCGCGAGAGCCCGCCCACCAGGAAGATCACCGCCGCCGTGATGGCCGTGGTCAGGGCCAGCCCGATCCAGACCGGGTCCAGGCCGCGCAGCATGGCCGGGATGAACAGTTTCCAGATGGCCAAGGCCGTGAACAGGAACGAGAGCAGGGCCCGGGCTCCGGTGAACCCGGCGAAGAGCACGAGGAGCCCGGCGAAGAGCGCGAACAGGAGCGCCTCCACGCCCAGACGATAGTGGTCCTGGGGGTTGACCCGGGAGATTCCGCCCTCCGGCGTGGTGGTGATCACGGCCAGGGCCGTGTCCCCGGGCTGGAAATACTTGTCCATCTCCAGTTTGCCCAGGAGCTGGTTGTCGCCCTCCACCACCTGGCCTTGGAACGGCCCTTCCAGCAGGCGCATGGTCAGGGTCTGCCAGCCGGTCTTGAGCACGCCGAAGCGCAGCACGCGGGAGTCGTCCACGGTCAGGATTTCGGCCTTGGCGCGCACGGCTGTGGGATCGCCGCGGTCCTCGAAGCCCGTGGGCAGGAACCAGAGGATGGCGGTCAGCACGAGAAACACGAGCGAGAGCCAGATGTCGCGGCGCAGGCGGGAACGGTCGGGCATGGGGATTCCGTGGAGAAGGCCGGGGCGGCATTTCCGCCGCCCCGGGTTCGCGGTGGGCTAGTTTCCGGCCAGAGGCGTGGGTGTGGCGTCGAAACCCATGGCCGCGGCCAGTTTCTTGAAGATGTCGGTGTTGTCGTAATACCCGGCGAAGAGCCTGCCGCCGGGGCCCTGAGCCGCCGTGGCCACGGGCACGCCGGTGTGCGAGTAAGTGGTCCAGCCCAGGCCCGCCTTCTGGTTCAGGAGGTGGGTCACGGTCACGGTGAGCGGGTCGTAGCCGCCGTAGAGCAGGTAGCCCTGCTCGTCCTTGGAGGCCTCCTTCTCGCCGACCAGGCTGCGCTGGAAGGCCTCGCGGAGCTGGGCCGCCTCGTAGTCCTTGAGCACGAGGCGGTCGGCCTTGGGATCGCCCGCGAACTTGAGCCCGAAGTGTCGGGTGATGAGCGGCTGCACGTCCTCGAAGCGGGCGGCGGCCCCGTGGGAGGCGAGGAACGGGGCGAGCACCTCGTCCCTGAAGGCCTGGAAGGAAGTCTGCTGGCCGTCGAGCACGGTGAAGAAGTTTTCGTACTTGGTGCCCGCGAAGCCCACGGTCAGGCCGCCGGTCTCATGGTCGCCGGTGACCACGATGAGCGTGTCCTTGGGGTGGGTCTCGGCGAATGTCCGGGCCTCGGCGACGGCCGCGTCGAGGGCCATGAGGTCGGCCAGGGTGGTGGCGGCGTCGTTGGCGTGGCAGGACCAGTCGATCTTGCCTCCCTCGACCATCATGAAGAACCCCTTGGGGTTGTCCAGGAGCCGGATGCCCTTGGCCGTGAACTCGGCCAGGGCGACGTCCGGGGCCTTCGCGTCGATGGCGTAGGGCATGGCCTCCTCATCGGGCAGGCGTTTGTTCATGGCCAGGACTTTGCCGGACTTGGGCCCGAGAGCCTCGAAGCCCGCGCGGTCAGCTACCACGGTGTAGCCCGCCTTCTTCACGGCCTCGACGACGTTGCCCTGGGGAGCCTTGGACTTCTTGCCGTCGGGGTCCAGGAAGCCGCCGCCCGCGAAGTAGTCGAAGCCGCTCTTGGCCAACTCGTGACCTATTTCATGGTAGGAGCGGCGTGATTCCTGGTGGGCGTAGAAAGCTCCCGGGGTCGCGTGGTCCAGTGACACGCTGGTGACGATACCGACCTTCATGCCCTTGGCCTTGGCCAGCGAGGCGATGCTCCGGTAAGGTTTCTTCCGGTCGTCCACACCCAGGCCCGCGTTGTAGGTCTTGACGCCGCAGGCCATGGCCGTGGCAGCGGCCGCCGAATCGGTGATGGGGGATTCGGCGGAATAGGTCGTGGTGATGCCCTGGTAGGGCATGGAGGTCATGACCAGATTGTTTCCGCCCACCGTGCCCTCCTTGGCGGCGAGGTAGTACTGGGCCGCGCTGATCTGCGGCAGGCCCATGCCGTCGCCGATGAAGAGGAAGACATACTTGGGCTTGCGCTCGGGAGCGTCGGCGGCCGGAGCGGGTCCGGCCAGGAAGGAGCACAGGACCAGGACGGCCAGCAGGGCGACCGTCGGGCCCGACAGGGGGGATTTCATTGCCGTTGACCTCCAGAAAAGTGTTGAAGTTCTGGAAAACCCCGCAGAGTATTATGGAAGTCGGTGACGGTCGTTTGCCGGTCCCGTGACGGTTTCGCGCCGACCCGATGTCTCAAGGAATGGAGGCGGTTCATGCGGTTTTCTTCTTCGGCGAGAGCGGCGGTCCTGTCCGTCATGTCGCTCTGCCTGTGGTTGTCGTTCCTGGCCGTTCCCGCGCTGGCCGGTCCCCCGGCCGACCTGGAGCACATGGCCGGACAGATGCTCCTGGTGGGCTTTCGGGGACTGGAAATTTCCGGCGACGACCCCATCGCCCGCGACGTGGCCCTTGGCCGCGTGGGTGGGGTGGTGCTTTTCGACTTCGATGTACTGCTCAAGCAACCGGGGCGCAACATCAAGAATCCCGAGCAGGTGCGGCGGCTCACGGCCGCACTCAAGACCCTGGCCCCGCTGCCGTTGATCGTGGCAGTGGACCAGGAGGGCGGCCGGGTGCAGCGCTTCAAGGCCCGCGACGGCTTCGCGGACACGCCCTCGGCCGCCGAGATGGGATCCTGGAACGATCCGGGCCGGGTGCGGGGCGCGGCCGAGGCTCTCGGGGACATGCTCCGGGGACTGGGGGTGAACATGGACTTCGCCCCCTGCGTGGACGTGAACGTCAATCCCAAGAGCCCGGCCATCGGCGCGCTGGGCCGAAGCTTTTCCTCCGACCCGGAGCGGGTGGCGCTCAACGCCGAGGCCTTTCTCCGGGGTCTGGCCGACGCCGGGGTGCTCTCCTGTCTGAAGCATTTTCCGGGGCACGGCAGCGCGACCTCGGACAGCCACCTGGGCTTCACCGACGTGAGCGTCACCTGGCGCGAGGCGGAACTGACGCCCTACCGCCTCCTGCTGGCCCGCGACCGGGTGGACATGGTCATGACCGCGCACGTCTTCAATTCCAACCTGGACCCGGATTACCCGGCCAGCCTCTCGCGCCGGATCACGACCGACCTTCTGCGCGGGGAACTGGGCTTCACCGGAGTGATCGTCACCGACGATCTCCAGATGCGCGCCGTGACCGGGAAATACGACCTGGAGACCACGGTGCGGCTGGCCCTGGACGCCGGGGCCGATATCCTGCTCTTCGGCAACAACCTGGCCTACGACCCGGATCTCCCGACCAAGGCCCAGGCGGTCATCGTGAAACTGGTCCGCGACGGCGTGATCCCCGAGAGCCGGGTGCGGGAGTCCTACGAGCGGATCATGGTCTTGAAAAATAAGTTGCAATAGCAACCATAAGCGAAGCGAAAAGGCCGGACGGGATTCCGCCCGGCCTTTCCATTTCAGACTGTCGGGCAGTCCTTGAGCGCGCTGTCGATGTCCTCCTGGGGCAGCTCGAAATTGGTCAGCTCGCCCTTGAGGAAGGCGTCGTAGGAGGCCAGGTCGAGCAGGCCGTGGCCGGAGTAGAGGAAGGCGATGACCGAGCCGGGCTTGGCCGTCTTGGCCAGGTCGATGGCCGCCTTGATGGCGTGTGAGGTTTCCGGCGCGGGCAGGTAGCCCTCCGTGGAGAGGAAGAGCTTGGCCGCCTCGAAACACTCGTTCTGGTAGTAGGCCCGGGCGTCCACCAGGCCTTCGGCGTGCAGGTTGCAGACGATGGGCGCGTCGCCGTGGTAGCGCAGGCCGCCCGCGTGGATCGGCGCGGGCATGAAGGCGTGGCCCAGGGTGTGCATCTTCATCAGGGGAGTGAGCCGGGCCACGTCGCCGTAGTCGTAGCGGTAGGCGCCGCGCGTGAGCGAGGGGCAGGCCTTGGGCTCGGCGGCCACGAAGGTGATGTCCTCGCCCTGGAGCTTCTGCGGCAGGAAGGGCAGGACGAAGCCGCCGAAGTTGCTGCCTCCGCCCACGCAGCCCACCAGATAGTCCGGCTTCTCCCCTGCCATGGCCAACTGCTTCCGCGTCTCCAGGCCGACCACGGACTGGTGCAGGAGCACGTGGTTCAGCACGCTGCCCAGGGTGTACTTGGTGTCCTCGTGGGTGGCCGCGTCCTCCACGGCCTCGGAGATGGCCAGGCCGAGGCTGCCTTTGCAGCCCGGATCCCTGGCCAGCATGGCCCGGCCCGAGTTGGTGCGGTCCGAGGGCGAGGGGAAGACCTCGCCGCCGTACATGCGCATGAGGATCTGCCTGTAGGGCTTCATCTCGTAGCTGACCTTGACCATGTACACGGTGCAGGTCATGCCGAGCATGTTGCAGGCGAAGGACAGGGCCGTGCCCCACTGGCCCGCGCCGGTTTCGGTGGACAGGCGCTTCACGCCCTCGATCTTGTTGAAGTAGACCTGGGGCACGGAGGTGTTCGTCTTGTGCGAACCGGCCGGGGAGACCGACTCGTCCTTGTAGTAGATGCGGCACTTGGTGCCGATGGCCTGCTCCAGCCGCCGGGCGCGTTTGAGCGGCGTGGGGCGGAAGAGACGATAGATGTCCAACACCGGCTCGGGGATGTCGATGAGCCGCTTGGGACTCATTTCCTGTTCGATGAGCGCGTTGGGGAAGATGACCGAGAGCTGCTCCGGGGTGATGGGCTGCTTGGTCTGCGGGTCCAGCGGCGGGGCCAGCGGCGTGGGCAGGTCGGGCAGGGCGTTGTACCACTGCCGGGGCATGTCGCTGAGGGGCAGGATGATGCGGTCGTCAGTCACGGCGGATTCCTCCTCGTGTTTCGCCGCCGCCTCCAGCGCCGCCCTCTCCTCTGTCGAGGATGCGAAAGGGCCGCGGACTGGAAGCCCGCGGCCCTTGAATCGTTCAAGTCAGCGCTTGCGGCTTCAGTTCCTCTGCCGCCAACGCCACCAATAGCCGTTCGTGTTCATGCTCTGCGCCTTGTTCATGGAACCCCCATAGCGCGGGTCGGGGGCTCCGTCAAGATGGTCGCCGCGCTTCAGCCCCTTGCCTTCGGCCCGGCGACCGGCTATCGGTCGGGAAATTTTCTCCGAGGAGGCATGAGCGTGGCCGAGAAGACAGTCTATTTCATCGAGGGCGACGGCATCGGGCCGGAAGTCTGGAAGGCGGCCCGTCCGGTCCTGGACGCGGCCGTGGCCAAGGCCGGTGGCGGCCGCAAGCTGGTCTGGAAGGAGCTTCTGGCCGGTGAGAAGGCCTTTCGGGAGACGGGGCGGCACCTGCCCGAGGCCACCATGGAGGCCCTCAAGACCGCCGAACTGGCCATGAAGGGCCCCTTGGGCACCCCGGTGGGCAAGGGCTTCCGCAGCCTGAACGTGACCCTGCGCCAAGTCTTCGACCTCTACGCCTGCATTCGACCCATCCGGTATTTCCAGGGCATCGAATCGCCGGTGAAACGGCCCGATCTGGTGGACATCGTCGTTTTTCGCGAGAACACCGAGGACGTCTACGCGGGCATCGAATGGGCTGCCGGTACGCCCGAGGCCAAGAAACTCATCGCCTTCCTGCGTGACGAGATGGGCGCCAACGTGGACGAGGCCGCCGGCGTGGGCATCAAGCCCATGACCGAGAAGGGCTCCAAACGTCTGGTGGAGAAGGCCCTGCGTTTCGCCGTGGAGCAGAAGAAGCCCAACGTGACCCTGGTGCACAAGGGCAACATCATGAAGTACACCGAGGGCGCGTTCCGGGCCTGGGGCTACGACCTAGCCCGGGAGAAGTTCGGGGACGTGACCATGACCGAGGCCGAGGCCGCCGAAGGCGGAAAGAAGCCCATCGTGGTCAAGGACCGCATCGCCGACGCCATGTTCCAGGAAGTGCTCATCCGGCCCGAGCAGTACAGCGTCGTCGCGACCACCAATCTGAACGGCGACTACATCTCCGACGCCCTGGCCGCCCAGGTGGGCGGGCTCGGTCTGGCCCCCGGCGTGAACATGAGCGAGAAGCTGGCCTTCTTCGAGGCCACCCACGGCACGGCCCCGGGCATCGCGGGCCAGGACAAGGCCAACCCCGGCAGCCTGCTGCTCTCCGGAACCATGCTCCTGGAGCACGTGGGCTGGCACGACGCGGCCGCGCTCATCCACAAAAGCGTGGAGAAGGCCATCGCGGCCAAGCGCGTGACCGTGGACCTGGCCTCCCAGATCCCCGGCGCGACCGCCGTGGGCTGCGCGGAATTCGGCGAGATCCTGCTGAAGAACCTGTAGCGGACATTCTCCGGCGTGGTTTCTGGGGCCGCCGCCTGGACAAGGCGGTGGCCCTTTTCAGTCCGCGTCCTCGTCCAGCTCGATGAGTCCCAGGCGCGCGGCGTGGCGCACGAAGGCCAGTGGGCTCTTGATGCCGAGCTTGTTCATGATGGCGTAACGGTGGTTCTCGACGGTCTTGCGGGTGATGAAGAGCTTGGCCGCGATCTCCTGGGGCTCCAGGCCCTCGGCCAGCAGACGCATGACCTGCTGTTCGCGGAAGGAGAGGCTGCCGTAGGAGGCGTCCACGGTGCGGGCCTTGCGCGTGGAGAGGTCGTTGAGCTTGCGCACGACCTTGGGCGAGAGGGTGCTGTCCAGGTATTGGCCCCCGGCGGCCACGCCCTCGATGGCCTGGAGGATGCGGTCGGCGCCGGACTCCTTGGCCACGTAACCGTCGGCTCCGGCCTGGAAGGCCGCCGCGATGAAGTCGATCTTGGAGTGCATGCTGACGATGACCATGCCGATTTCCGGCAGGAGCCGCCGCAGTTCCCGGGCCAGCTCGATGCCGCTGCCGTCGGGCAGGGAAATGTCCAACAGGGCCAGGTCCGGCTTGAGCTTCTTGGCCAGGCGCACGCCCTCCTGGAAGGTTCCGGCTTCGCCGGCGGTTTCGAAGCCCGCGTGGCGTCCCAGGAGGGCCTTCAGGCCGTCGCGGTAGAGCGGGTGGTCGTCAACGATCAGGATTCGTTTTTTGGCCGCCACGCGTCCTCCTCAGGCCGGGCACTTCCACCAGGATGCGCATGCCCGCGCCGGGCTTGGTGCGGAAGGTGATCTTCCCCCCCAGCAGCCGGGCGCGTTCGCGCATGCTCCACAGCCCCATGCGTTTCTCCCGGCCCGCCTTGGCCAGACATTTCTCCAGATCCGCGCCGCGTCCGTCGTCCTCGATGCGCAGGATGAGGTTCGGATAGGAGGCCAGCAGGCGGATGCGCACCGCGCTGGCTGCGGCGTGCTTGCGGGTGTTGGAGAGGGCCTCCTGGATGAGCCGGTAGACGTTGATCTGGGTGTCGAAGTCCATGCCCACGCCTTCCAGACCGTCGGCGAAGACGTCCACGGCGATGCCGTTGCGTTGGGAGAATTCCTCGCAGTGGCGCAGCACGGTGTCCACCAAACCCAGTTCCGTGAGTCCCGGCGGCAGCAGCCCGTAAGCCAGGTCGCGGATGGCGGCGATGGCCGCTCCCAGGCGTTCAGTCACCTCGGCGGCCTGGGGCGCGTTGTTTTCCGCCGGGGGTTGGGCGGTCCAGATGCGTTCCAAGCCGGTCTTCACCAGCGAAAGATCCTGGGCCAGGTGGTCGTGCAGCTCGCGGGCGATGCGCTGGCGTTCGTTCTCCTGGGCCTTGATCAGCTCGCGTGAGAGGGCGCGCATCTGCTCCTCCACGCGGCGGCGTTCGATGATCCGGCCGATCAGGTCGGCCACGGCGTCGATGAGGCGGCGTTCCTCCTGGAGGAACGGGCCCTCGCCGCAGTCCGGGCGCGGCTCCAGATAGCGGACTTCGACCTCTCCGGCCGTTTCGCCTTGAATCTGAATGGGGCTGGCCTGTCGTGCCCCGGATTGGCGATAGCCGGTGGTGGCGTATCGTTGCCCGTCGATGGTCACGGCCGCGCAGGCGATCTCCGGATACTGCCAGGAGACGCGCACCAGCTCGGCGGTTTCGCGCAGCAGGGCGTCCTGGGGCAGGCCGTTCTGCTGCGCCAGCCGGGTGATGCCGTAGAGGCAGTCCAGTTCCTTGACCCGCTCGAGCAGGGCCCATTCGATGCGCTGTCTGTCGGCGGACGGCGCGGGGTCCGGGCGGAGTTCGTCGGGATCGCGCGGCAGGTCTTCGCGGCTATCGGGCATGTTGCTCATGGACAGGTTCCTCGGCGGGGTTCCGGGCGAAATCTCATTTCGTCTAGCACAGCTCGGCCCGACCCGCCAGGGCCGCCCCGGGCATGAAAAAAGGCCCCGCCTTGCGGGGCGGGGCCTTTTCGTTGCGCTTCGATCAGCAGGAGAGGATCTTGCGGGCCGTCTCGTCCTGCACTTCGGTGATGAAGGGCACGCCCGTCTCCCGCGCGGTCTCGCGGTTGGCCGAGGCGATGTCCTCGCGGCGGATGTCGGAGACGGAGAACTTCCGCACTCCGGCCAGGAGCTGCTGGAGTCCGGCGCCGAGTTTGTCGGCCAGGGTCCAGGCGGCGATGGCGCCGTAGGGCACCTTTTTGATCTCCTTGGCGCCGATCTTTTTCTTCAGGCTGGAGTAGCCGGCGAAGATCTGCTCGGGGCTCTCGCCCAGATCCTTGATGTGCTTGGGCAGGGTTTCCCAGTTGCCATGCACCTTCTCTCTGCGCTCGGGATGCAGCGCACCCTCGATGTTCGAGCCCAGGAAGCCGGGGATCATCAGCGCCCGGCCCATGCACACGAACTTGACGAAGGGCGCGCCCAGGGCCAGGGCCTTGAAGATGTGGTCCTCGCGGGCCAGGCTTCCGGCGAAGGAGAGATCCACGACCTTCTTGCCGCGGGAGGCCAGGAGAGACGCGTATTCGTAGGCCTTGGAGTGGAGCAGGATGGACGGCACGCCCCAGGTCTCCATCATGTTCCAGGGGCTCATGCCGGTGCCGCCGCCGGAACCGTCGATGGTCAGCAGGTCGAGCCCGGCGTCGGAGGCGTAGCGGATGGCCATGGCCAGGGCCTCCATGCCGTAGGAGCCGGTCTTGAGGGAGATGCGTCCGAAGCCGAGCTTGCGCAGGTAGTCCACCGTGGACATGAAGTTTTCGCGCACGGCTTCGGCCGAGTCGAGGTCGGTGTAGCCCAGGCGGCTGTGGCGGGCGAATCCCTTGATGCCTCCGGCGGCGAAGGCGTCGCGCACCTCGGGCCGTTCGGGGTCGGGGTCCACGAGATAGCCGCGCTTCTTGAGGAACAGGGCGTAGTCCAGGTTGTTCACCTCGATCTCGCCGCCGATGTTCTTGGCTCCCTGGCCCCACTTCAGCTCGATGATCACCTTGTCGCCGAATTTGTCCACCACGTATTCGGCCACACCGTTGCGGGCGTCCTCCACGTTGAGCTGGACGATGATCGCGCCGTAGCCGTCATGGTAGCGCATGTAGGTCTCGATGCGGCGATCCAGTTCAGGGGACTGCTTGATCTTGCCCTTGGTCATCTTGGAGTCGCGGTCGATACCGGCAACGTTCTCGCCGACCACGATGGGAATGCCCACCAGGGCGCAGCCCACGGCGAAGGAATCCCAATACTTTGCGGCCACGAAGGTGGAGCCGAGAGCCCCGGTCATGAGCGGCAGGCGGGCCTTGGTCTTGATCTCGTTGCCGAAGGAGCTCTCCAGGTCCACGTTGGTGAACAGGCAATGGTCCGGATTGTTGGTGTGACCGTTGGTCAGGCCGCGTGCGCCGTAGTTGTAGCCCTGGATGCGCAGGGCGTTGTAGTTCACGCCCAGGTGGGTGGTGTTGGCGCTGCCGGCCGTGACCAAGCCGAAGTCGCGGGGGTAGAGCATCTGGCGGCCCCGCAGGCAGGAAGCCCAGGTCTCGCATCGGCCCGCGCAGTCGGCGCGGCAGAGGGTGCACAGCCCGGATTCAGCGGCGTTGCCGCGGTTCGTGGTGCCCAGAACGTCGTTGCTTTTGGTCCATTGCATGTGTTTCCCACTCCCTCGGTGGCTGAAAATGTCCCGTGATCGGGAAAAACCATCCAAAAAAAGGCCGCGAACTCAAGCGTCCGCGGCCATCATGTCCTTGATCGTCTTCAAGTCTTGGCGCAGGGCGCGCACCATGGCCTCCAGGGATCGCACCGACTCGCGGAGCTGGCGCAGTTCCGTATGCACGGACTCGTCGCGCCACCTGGCCTTCTTTTCCTCCAGAAACGTCCGTTGCGCGTATTCGGCGTCGGCAGGCATGCACTCCCCCTCGTGTTGGCGCGAACTCTCCCGCCCAGGCCCATCGGGCAGCCCGGCCGGACGGTTTCGTGTTCGTCGCGGATGGTGTCGGGTGATGCGCGCGTCCCGGCCGGGCTCCCGACCGGCGGAGGGACGGCAACGACATTGGCCTATTCCGGGAGTCGGCTCCTGTCGATAGGTGCCTTGCCTGTTTTTCTGGGGGAATAATGGGACATTTTTGGGTGGATTCCCCAAAAAATGGGTGGATCACCCATACTGGTGGAGAGAAGCCGGGGAAGGCCTGGAATCAATGGGCTTCGGCCCAGGTGCGCCCCGTTCCCAGGTCGACCTTGAGCGGCGCGTCCAACCTGGCCACGTTCTGCATGATCCGGCGCAAGCGCGTTCCGGCGGCCTCGATGTTCACGGCTGGAGCCTCCAGGACCAGTTCGTCGTGGATCTGGAGGATGAGGCGGGCGTTCAGGGCGCGCAGTTCCTGATCGGCGGCCACGGCCAGCATGGCCATCTTGATGATGTCCGCAGCGCTGCCCTGGATCACGGTGTTGATGGCTTGGCGGCGGGCCTGAGAGGCCAGTTGCTGGTTGCGCGAGCCCAGCTCGGGCAGCAGCCTGCGGCGGCCCGCCAGGGTGGTCACGAAGCCGTTGCGTCCGGCCTCCTCCACCAGATTCTCGTAGAAGTCGCGCAGGGTGGTCAGGCGGGCGAAGTAGCGCTCGATGAATTCCTTGGCCTGGTTCATGGAGATGGACAGTTCGCGGGCCAGCTTCTGGGGGCCCATGCCGTAGATCAGGCCGAAGTTGATGGTCTTGGCGTTGCGGCGCTCGTCCGGGGTCACCTGGGCGGGCTCCTTGTCGAAGAGGATGGCCGCCGTGCGGGCGTGGATGTCCTCGTCGCGGGCGAAGGCCTCGATCAGGTTGCGGTCCTTGGAGAAGTGCGCCAGCACGCGCAGCTCCACCTGGGAGTAGTCGGCCGAGGCCAGGAGGTTGCCCGTCCCGGCGGTGAAGCAGGCGCGCATGCGCTGGCCCTGGGGGCCGCGCACGGGGATGTTCTGGAGGTTCGGCCCGGAGCTGGAGAGCCGCCCGGTGGCCGTGGCCAGCTGGTTGAAATGGGTGTGGATGCGCCCGTCCTCCCCGGCCAGCCTGGGCAGGGGTTCCAGGTAGGTGGAGCGCAGCTTCTCCAGCATGCGGAACTCCAGGATGGCGTCCACGATGGGATGCTGCCCGGCGAGGCGCTCCAGCACGTCGTTGGAGGTGGACAGGGCCCCGCCCGGGGTCTTGCCCGCGGGCTTGAGCCCGAGTTTCTGGAAGAGCACCACCGCCGTCTGCGGCGAGGACCGCACGTTGAAGGATTCCCCGGCCAGCTCCAGGATGCGGGCGGTGAGCGCCTCGATCTGACCGCCCACCTCGTCCAGAAAGCCGGAGAAGGCCTTGCGGTCGATGGCGATGCCCGCGCGCTCCATGTCCACCAGCACGGGCACCAGGGGCAGCTCCAGGGTCCGCATGAGCCGGTCCAGCCCGGCCGCCTCCAGGCGTGGTGCCGTGTTGCGTCGGAAGGCCAGGGCCGCCAGCCCCTGGGACTCGGGGTGGATTTCCTCGGCCTGGACGTCCTGGTTCAGGGATTGGCGCAGGCGTTCCCAGGAATAGTTGCGGTCCTCGGGATTGAGCAGATAGGCCGCCAGGGAGCAGTCGAACCAAGCGGCCAGGGGAACGGCGCGCCAGGCGTCGTCGGCACGCAGCAGATCCTGGAGTCCGGGAACGGCCAGACTCCTGGCCCGGGACAGGATCGGGGCCAGCTCGGCGGCCGGGCCGGGGCAGAAGTATTCGTGACCGTCCAGCCCCAGGCGGAAGCCGCCTTCCACGGGCACGAGGCCCAGGTGTTTGCCGGTGCAGGAAGGCAGGGCCTTGGGCGCGCGCTCGGGCACGTCCAGGGGCGGCCCGGCGGGCTTGGGCGCGGGGGCGTCGAAGAGGGAAAACTGCTGCTGCCTCGGCTTTCCGGGCTTGGCCTGCTCCTCCGGCAAGGGTACCGCCGCCGGAGGGATGCCGTCGGTCCGGGGCAGGTCGCGGAGCATGCTGCGGAATTCGTATTCCCGCAGGAAGTCGGCGAAGGCGCCCAGGTCGGCCGGTTTCGGGGCCAGATCCTCCAGGCGCGTCCCGGGCAGGACGTCGGTCTTCATGCGGGTCAGTTCGCGGTAGAGGAAGAGGTCGTCCAGGCGCCCGTCGACCTTGGCGCGCAGCTTTTCCGGCAGCTCCGCCAGGTGGGCGCGCAGGGCTTCCAGGCTGGGAAAGTCGGCCAGGAGCTTGAGGGCCGTCTTGGGGCCCACGCCCGGCAGCCCGGGGATGTTGTCCGTGCTGTCGCCGGTGAGGGCCTGGAAGTCGGCCCATTGGCCCGGAGTCAGTCCGGTTTCGGCCAGCAGGTCGGCCCGGGTGGTGACCTTGTCCTGCTTGGACGCCGGATCCCAGAGAACCACGTTCTCGTCCAGGCACTGCTTGAGATCCTTGTCCGAGGCCACGATGACCACCGGCCGCCGGTCCTTGAAGGCGGCGGCCAAGCTGGCGATGCAGTCGTCGGCCTCCACGCCGTCGGACACGGCCGGGGTCAGCCCCATGAGCTCCACGGCCCGCAGCAGGGGCGCGATCTGTTTCGCCAGGGGCTCCGGCATCTTGGGCCGGTTGGCCTTGTAGGCCGGGAACAGCTCGTGGCGGAAGGTGGGTTTGGGACCGTCCAGGAAAAAACCGACATATTTCGGCTTCTCCTCGCGCAGCAGACGCAGGAGCACGCGCAGCACGCCGTAGAGGGCGTTGGTGGGGAAGCCGTCGGAACGCTTGAGGTCCGGGTTGGCGTGGTAGCTGCGGTGCAGGAAGGACGAGCCGTCGATGAGAAAGACGGGGTCCGTGTCCAGGCGCAGGCGTTCCTTGATCGACATGGGCTAGATGCGCTGCACGTTCTGGGTTTTGCCGCGGCTGAGCTTCTTGACGATGAAGCTCTCGGGATCCTTGCCGTCCAGGGCCGCCTGGTCGAATTCGGCCCGGGCCGCGCCCTTGTGGCCTCCGGCCGAGCCGATTTCGCCGAAGAGGGAGGCCGCCATCTTGCCCATGTCGCGGCGTACGCCGTCGCCCCGGAAGATGGCCACGATCTTGTCGTTGTACTCGCCGGAAACCGCGTTCCAGGACACGCCGTAGACCCGGGTGAAGAAGTCGGCCACGATGACCAGGATGTCCGGGTTCTCCACCTTGCCCATGTGGGCGTAGAGGCCTTGGCCGATGCGTCGGAGGTTGTAGAAGGCCCGGGAGAAGTAGCGCATCCAGTCCAGCAGGAAGTCGCTGCGGGCGATGCGGTTCAGGATGGCCGGGTCGGCGTGCTTGGTCAGGTATTTGAAGGCCGTGACGTCGGCGTCGATGAACGAGCGCTCGAACCCCGCTGAGTCGGCCTTGATGGCATAGAGCAGCGCCGTGGCCAGGAGCTTGGGCGGCCGGATGTGCAGGTTGTAGAGGTATTCCGTGAGCATGGTGGCCGTGGCCCCGTATTTCGGGCGGATGTCCACGAAGGGGGCGTTCACGGGCTTGTCTGGGAGAATGGGGTGGTGGTCGATGACGATGGAGAATTGGAACTGGTCGAAGGCCGGATTGTGGTGGGGCTGGGAGTCCACCATGGCGAACTTGTCGTACTGCGCCGCTAGGTTGGGAATGATCTTGCGCGTGGGGATGCGCAGGAAGCGGATCATGGAGAGGTTGTCCGGCCGCTTGATCTCGTTGATGTGGCCGATGCCCACGTCCAGGACACGCCGCTTGAAGATGTGCCGCAAGGCCAGCGCCGCACCCAGGGCGTCCGGGTCGGCGTTGATGACGATGAGCCAGCGCTGATCCTTGTTGAGCAGGGCCAGCATTTGGCTGATCTGTTCATCGAGCTGTCGGAAGAGGGCCATTTTCCGCCTTTTTCAGAGTCAGGGGCAGCCCGGCCACGGTGATGTGGACCGTGTCGGCCAGCGCCGCCACCTTCTGGTTCAGGCCGCCCAGCTCGCGCACGAAGGCTCTCGCCTCCGGGCTGGCGGGCAAGGGGCCGAGACCGATCTCGCAGGAGACCAGGATGAGATTCCCCCCGTGCCATCCGTCCAGGGCTTCGAGAAAGGCCGGAACCCGATCCAGGCCCTCCTCGCGGCAGGCGAACAGCCAGAAATCCAGGCTGTCCACCAGAACGGACGGATGTTCGCTTCTAGCCCGGATCATGCGCTCAGGCAAGTCCGTTCCGACCTCGATGACCGGGATCTCCGGGTCGCGGGACTCCCGGTGGGCCAGGATCTGCCGCCGGAAACCCAGGTCGCGGGCCCGTCCCGTGGCCAGCAGCAGGCCGGAACCGTTGATGTTCTTCATCAAGTCCAGGGCAAAGGCGGACTTGCCCGATTTGTTGCCGCCGAGAATCAGGGTGATCATTCCGTGCGCGACCAGAGCCCGACGCAGCGCGCCAGGAAATCCAGCGAATTCTGGAGTTTGGGTGCATCAAACAGCTCCAGGAGCAGGGTGCCTCCCGGAGCGAAACGGGCCAGCAGCCGCTGGAGCGTCTCCCGCCCAGCAGCGTCCAGGCGGGCCAGACTTTCGTGGCGGCCGCCCGGGCCGGGCGCGCAGAGATGCAGGAGTCGCGCCCGGGTCCAGAATCCCGGCAGATCCGGGATGGAGGCCTGACCATACGCCAGGAGGTGCCCGAGGTCCAGGCAGGCCGAGAAACCGGCCCCGGCAGCCTCTTCCCATACCTCGGAGAGGCAGCGCTCACGGGTGTTCTCCAGGAGCACGTCCCCGGGCGGAACCCCGGCGTCCGCGAAGGCCCGGGCCAGCCGCTCCAGAGAGACGCCCGGCGGGGGCGGATGCAGGACGTAGGCCCAGGGGGACAGCTCGGCGACCTTGTCCAGCAGCCCGGCGAGATCGGCCCAGACGGGCTCGAAGCCGCGCTCCCAGGCCAGGTCCAGGGGGAGGTGCACGTGGTAGGAGAGCTCCGGGAACTCTCCGGGCCGGGGCAGGTCGTCGGGGCCGTACTCCAGGCAGGCCCGGGTCTCGAAGAGGAGTAGGGCCACCTCGGGGAAAAACTTGCGCAGCCATGCGCAATTCTCGCGCGCCGTGCCCGGAATGACGAAGGAGGGCGCGGCCACGGTCCAGGGCGGGGAGGACAGGCCGCGGCGGGCGAAGGCCTCGGCCGTCGAACAAGCGACACCAAGGGCGGCAGGGTTTTCCGGGTCGCCCGGCGGGCTCCCGGAACGGCTGGAGCCG
Organism: Desulfovibrio aminophilus DSM 12254; assembly: GCF_000422565.1. Classification (NCBI taxonomy): domain Bacteria; kingdom Pseudomonadati; phylum Thermodesulfobacteriota; class Desulfovibrionia; order Desulfovibrionales; family Desulfovibrionaceae; genus Desulfovibrio; species Desulfovibrio aminophilus. The sequence goes on from NZ_AUMA01000007.1 coordinate 118,833, forward strand.
GTTCCTGTTTTCAGTTCAGGCATGACGGTTGCATTGTTCCGGGCGCCGGGGACATTCCGGCAAGGAGCGCGTCATGGACGCCATCAAAAGACATCTGCAACACCTGCTCAACCCCCTGCATCTCTTCTGCCGCCTGCGCCAGGCCGGGGTTTCCGGAGCCCTGGCCCTGCGTCTCTGCCGGGTCTACGAGATCGGCCTGTACAAGGTCTTTTTGGGCTAGTCGAACAGGGTCATCTGTTTTTCCTTCTTCACGGTGTGGGCCGCCATCTGGGAGCGGGTCATGCCCTCGGCGGGCAGCTCCCGCAGGAAGCGCGAGGGCGGCAGCCGCAAGGTCCGGCCGTAGAGTGTGCGCTGCGCCGCGTGGCTTAGATAGAGGCCGCGGCGGGCGCGGGTCAGGCCCACGTAGAGCAGGCGGCGCTCCTCGGCCGCGTCCGGCAGGTTCTCGGGCGCGGTGATCTTGCCGGTGAGCATGTCCGTTCCGGCGAAGGGCAGGATGCCGTCCTCCAGGGCGGGCAGGAACACGGCCTCGAATTCCAGCCCCTTGGCCGCGTGGATGCTCATGATCTGGACCTTCTCCGCCGAGCGCCGGACGTTCTCCAGTTCGCTCTGGAGGTGCACCCAGTTGATGAGCCCGCCCCAGCCGCCGCGCAGGGAGAACTCCTTGCGCAGTTCGCGGAAGGCTCGTGACTGCCAGAAGAACTGGTCGAAGGGCGGCGTCTCCTGGAGGAAGGTGGCCAGCCCGTCCGGGCCCAGGGTCAGGATGCGTTCCGGCAGATCCGGGCATTCGCCCTCGAAACCGCAGGCCATGCCCAGAGCCCGGCCCACGGAGCCGAGGATGGCGGCCACGCGCGGCTCGTTCCAGAAGGCCTCGGCCTCGGGCGCGGCGCAGGGCACGCCGAAGCGGTTCAGGGTGTTCTCCAAGGCCGGGATGAGCCCCCGGAAGCGCACCAGCACGGCGATGTCCCCCGGAGCCAGGCCGCCTTCGCCGCCGTCGGCCAGGCTGTGGCTGGTGGGCCCGAGCAGCCCCTTGATGCGTTCGGCCAGCCAAGCCGCCTCCCTTGGGGCGTCCGGGGCCTGGAAAAGATGGATGCGGCAAGGGGCGTCGCGTCGGGCCAGCAGTCGGGGCGTGTCCGGGAACAGGGGCCGGGCGCAGTCCAGCACGGCCTGGCCCGAGCGGTAGTTTTCGGTGAGCGTGATCTCCGTGATCCCGGGCCAGAGCGCCGCCAGTTCGGCCCGCACGTCGCCCACCGCGCCCCGGAAGCCGTAAATCGACTGGTTGGGATCGCCGATGGCGAAGAAGCCCTTGCCCTCGGCCCCGGCCAGAGCCGTGACCACGGCCAGTTGCAGGGGCGTGAGATCCTGGATCTCGTCCACCAGCACGTGGGAATATGGCGAGACGAAGCTCGCGGACTGGAACTGCTGGAGCTGGAATTCCAGGAGATCACCGTAGTCGGCCTGGTTCCAGGAATCCTTGCGCCGGGCGTAGCGGGCCCCGGCCTCGGCCAGGTCGGCGGGCAAGGGCTTGAGGCTTTCGCGGGCCAGACAGTAGCGGTCGAAGGCTTGCCCCCCCCGGCCCTCGGCCAGTTCCGGGTTGACCTCCAGGAAGATGCGCCGGGCCGTGGCGTCGTCCAGGACCACCGGGGCCTCGCCGTGGACGTGCTTCCAGTATTCGTAGCCGTGGGCGTGCAGGGTTCCGGCCTGGGGCAGGGGCGCGCCCTCCTCGCTCTCCAGGCCCAGGAGCCGGAGCAGGCGTTCCTTGAGTTCGCGGGCCGCCCGGCGGGTGAAGGTCAGGGCCAGGATGCGCCGGGGGTTCTCGCCCTCGTCCAGGAGCCGTTCCACGCGGCCCATGAGGGTCTGGGTCTTGCCCGTGCCGGGGCCGGCCAACACGAGCACCGGCCCGGGACCGGCGGCGATGGCCTGCTTCTGGGCATCGTTGAAGGACGCCTCCAGGGACGGCTCCGTGACCACGGGCGCGGGCGCGGGCTCGGGCAGGTCGCGGGCCTTGGCCTTGCGCGGCACGGTCTTCACCAGGCGGCCGCCGTGGCGGAACTCCCGGCGCTCGACATCGGTGAAGACGCGGATGACCCCATACTCGCCGTCATATCCCGGCGTGCGCAGAACCTTGCCCTCGCGCATGCGGGCCACGCCCTCGGCCAGGGTCGGGGAGTGGGTCTTGATATCCTCCACGTCGGCCTTGACGAGCACGTTCAGCTCCGAGCCGAAGTCGCGGATGAGCTTGAGGTAGAATTCGTTGACCTTCTTGGTGGCCGGCCCGGCGTCCAGGATTTCGCCGACGAGTTCCTTGAGCGGGATGAGCGAGGTGAAGCCCGGGGCGTTTTGGGGCTGCCGCGGGGCCTCGCGGTCGGCCAGTTCGCGCACCCGCGAGAGCACGCCGAGGGTCACGGGTTTGCCGCAGACCGGGCAGACGCCATGGCGTGAGCGGGTTTCCTCGGGCTCCATGACGACCTTGCAGTTGCGGTGGCCGTCCAGGTGGTACTTGCCCTCCTCGGGGAAGAACTCCACCGTGCCCAGGAATTTCTGGCCCAGGCCCTCGCCGCGCAGGGCCCGGTAGATGCCTTCGTAGGATATTTCTCCCCGGAAGATGTTGCACTCCCGGCCGAGCTTCTCGCCCGAGTGGGCGTCGGAGTTGGAGATGAGCCGGATGCGATCCAGGGCGCTCCACTGCCAGTTCATCTCCGGGTCCGAGGACAGGCCCGTCTCCATGGCGAAGATTTCGCCCGAGAGATCCTCGAAGCAGGCCTCGATGGAGTTGAAGCCGGACTTGGAGCCGAAGAGCGAGAACCAGGGCGTCCAGATGTGCGCGGGGACCACGAAGCCCAGGGGGTGGGTGGCGAGGACCATTTCCAGGAGGTTGCGGCTGTCCAGCCCCAGGATGGGGCGGCCGTCGCTCTTCAGGTTGCCCACCTGGCCGAGCTTCTCGTTGAAGGCCCGCACCGCGTCGAGGGAGGGCAGGAAGACCAGGTTGTGGACTTTGCGGACCTTTCCGGCCTTTTTGTAGATGGAGCTGATCTCGGCCTGGAACATGAAGCGGGTCTGCCCAGGCGGCAGGGCGTCCAGGCCCGGAACCAGGGCGTCCAGCCCAGCCGGATCCTTGAGGACCAGGAGGCCGCTGCCGTCCTCCTTGAGCGTCTCCTCGATCTCGGCCAGCCAGCCGGGGTGGGTGAAGTCCCCGGTGCCGAGCACGGTGAGCCCCTTGACCCGGCCCCAGGCGGCCAGGGAGCGGATGGACAACTCCTTGCTGGTGGCCCGCGAGAAGCGGGAGTGGATGTGGAGGTCGGCGGCGAATCGTTCCATGAGGGCCTCCCCGGGGCGGCTCGCGTCTTTGGGATGTGGCTTAGGTTCTAGACGCTCGAAGCCGTGTTGGCAAGGAGTGGGGAACCCGCGCCCGGCGGCCCCTCGACGATCTTCATGCGGATGGTCGCTATCGCTTGACCGGTTTTGTGGTTGCATATACAACTGCACCATGAACGCGAAAACATTCCGACTGGACGAGTCCCTGGGCTACCTGACCCACCGCGCGGCGAGGGCCCTGGCCAATGACCTGGGGCGGCGCTTCGCGGTGGCGGGCCTGGATCTGACTGCGGAACAGTGGCGGGTGATGACCCTGCTTTGGGACCGGGACGGTCGGACCCAGCAGGAGATTTCCGGCGGACTGTTGCAGGAGAAGACCGGGATCAGCCGTCTGGTGGACGGCCTGGAGGCCCGCAGTCTGGCGGTCCGCGCCCGCGACGAACGCGACAGCCGCAAACGCAGGGTCTACCTGACCATCGAGGGGAAGAAGCTCAGGCGCGGGTGCATCGCGGCCGCATCGGCGACCCTGGAGCAGGCCGTCGCGGGTGTGCCGGAAGAAAAGCTGGAGGCCTGCCTGGAGGTGCTGCGCCGCGTGGCCCGCAACCTGACCCCGGCCGAAGGCACACCGAAGGACTAGAACTCCAGCACGTTGACGTCCATGCGGACCTTGCCGCCGAGGGCGTCCAGGGGGTTGTCGCCGGTCTTTTCCGGCGGCACCCGCTCACCCGTGATGGGATTGGTCCGTTCCTCCGTGCCGAAGGAAAAATGGATCGGGGAGTCCTTTTCGTCCTTCTTTTTCGTGTCTTTCTTTTCGCGCAGGAACGGGTCGCTGGAATAGTGGAACTCGCTCAGGGGGTCCAGGCGGTATTCCTGTCTCTTGGGCACGTAGTCCGGTCCGAGGGTGCCGTTGCTGGTCAGTTCGCGCACGATCTCGTTCCCGGCCGCGATGTCCGTCGCAGTCCAGGCGAAGATGAGGGCTAGCCCCAGGAAAAGCGCTATCGTTCGTTTCATGATTCCGTCCCGGTCAACGCGGTCGTTTCCGAAGCGTCACGCCCGTGAAACAATCATTTAAATCGGAAATCCGCGCCTGGCAAGATTTCTTCTTGGTAACGAACTAGAATCGCTCTAGATATTTTTCGATCCGGGACATGCCTTCCTCGATGTTTTCCAACGAGTTGGCATAGGAGAAGCGCAGATAGCCCTCGGCCCCCTGGCCGAAATCGATGCCCGGGGCCACGCCCACGTGGGCCTTCTCCAGGATGTCGAAGGCCAGCTTGAGCGAGCTGCCGCCGAACCTGGCCGCCAGATGTCCGGCGTTGGCCAGGACGTAGAACGCTCCGGTGGGCTCGCTGCCGAGGCCGAAGCCCAGCCCCCGCAGCCGCCGCACGATGTGGCGGCGGCGCTCGTCGTAGATGCGTCTCATGCGCGCGACGTCCGGCCAGGCCTCGCGCAGCGCGGCCACGCCCGCCCATTGGGAGACCGAGGAGGCCGAGATGAAGAAGTTCTGGCAGAGCCGCTGGATGGGCCGCACGAAACGCTCCGGCGCTATGAGGTAGCCCAGCCGCCAGCCGGTCATGGCGAAGAGTTTGGAAAAGCCGTTGAGCACCACGGCCTCGTCCGTGAATTCCAGGATGCTCTGCTCCCGGCCTTCGTAGACCAGCCCGTGGTATATCTCATCCGAAACCACCACGGCCCCGGCGTCCCGGGCCATGTCCGCCACAGCCCGCATGCGTTCGCCGGAGAGCAGGGTGCCCGTGGGGTTGGCCGGGGAGTTGATGAGGATGGCTCGGGTCCGGTCGGTGAGCGCCTCGCGGACCTTTTCCGGCCGGTACTGGAAGGCGTCGTCCTCGAAGACCGGCACGCGCACGGTCTCGGCCTCCACGAAGCGGATGAAGTTCGGGTAGCAGGCGTAGCAGGGGTCCGAGACGACCACCTCGTCGCCGTGCTCCAGGAGCGCGGCGAAAGCCAGCAGCATGGCCGGAGAAGTGCCCTGGGTCACGATCACCCGATCCGGGTGGACCTCCGCGCCGTAGCGCTCGGCGTAGTGGGCGCAGACCGCCTCGCGCAGTTCCAGGAGCCCCAGGCTGTGGGTGTAGTGGGTCCGGCCGTCGCGGATGGCCTTGCAGGCCGCCTCCTTGACGCATTCCGGGGTGTCGAAGTCGGGTTCGCCGATCTCCAGGTGGATGACCGGGTGACCGCAACGTTCCAGACGCTGCGCGGCCTCCAGGATGTCCATGACCAGGAAGGGGGCGATGCAGTCGGTGCGTTGGGGTATCATTGCGCGCGTTGGTCCGGCCCGGGAGGGGGCGCCTCCCGGGCCGTGATGATGCTAGGCGATCTTCACCAGGGCCAGCTCGAAGGTCAGCTCCTTGCCGGCCAGGGGGTGGTTGCCGTCGAGGGTGACGGTCTTCTCGTCCAGCGCGGAGATGTGCACGTGGGGCGTGCTGCCGTCCTCCAGGCGGATGGAGAGCATCATGCCGATCTCCGGGGTGATGTTCGGCGGAATCTGCTCCCGGCCGACCTCGATGGTCAGTTCCTTGCGGTAGTCGCCGTAGGCCTGTTCCGGCGGGATGACCACGGTCTTCGTCTCGCCCACGGCCATGCCCGCGACGGCCGTGTCGAAGCCCTCGATGACCATGCCCGCGCCGACTTGGAATTCCAGGGGTTCGCGTTCGAGGGAGGAGTCGAACACCGAGCCGTCGGACAGCCGCCCGGTGTAGTGGACCTGAACGGTGTCGCCTTTTTTCGCCTGGGTCATGTGTCGCTCCTTGCCTATGGGTGTCAGTCGAACTGGAAGTTGAGCAGATTGCGTATCTCGCGCATGGACGCGGCGGCCTTTTCGCGGGCTCGGGCGTTGCCGTCCTCGAGCAGGGCGCGCAGGCGCTCGGGATCCTTCTCCAGGGCCGCGCGGCGCTCGTGGATCGGGGCCAGGAAGCGCTCCATGGATTCGAGCAGGACCTTCTTGCAGTCCACGCAGCCGAAGGCGGCCTTCACGCAGCCCTCGCGGATCTCGGCGCACTTCTCCGCCCCGGTCATGAGCTTGTGGTAGGGGAAGAGGTTGCAGACCTCGGGGTCGCCGGGGTCGCTTTTGCGCAGCCGGTTCTTGTCGGTGAACATGGTCTTCACCTTGGGGATGATCTCGCTCATGGGTTCGCCCAGCGAGATGCCGTTCCCGTAGCTCTTGCTCATCTTGCGACCGTCCAGGCCGGGGAGCTTGGCGTCCGGGGTGAGCAAGGCCTCGGGCTCGGGGAAGAAGTCGCCGTTGAGGTGGTTGAAGCGACGGGCGATCTCCCGGGTCAGCTCCATGTGCGGCAGCTGGTCCTGGCCGACCGGCACGGCGAATGGCCGGTACATGAGGATGTCCGAGGCCATGAGCACGGGATAGCCGAGGAAGCCGTAGGTGGCCAGATCCTTCTGGCCGGACAGTTCCTGGGACATCTCCTTGAAGGTCGGGTTGCGCTCCAGCCAGGACAGCGGGGTGAGCATGGAGAGGATGAGGTGCAGCTCGGCGTGCTCCTTGATCTGCGACTGCTGGAAGATGACGCACTTCTCCGGGTCCAGCCCGGCGGCGACCCAGTCCAGCACGAGGCCGGGCACGAAGCCCTTGATGCGCCGGGGATCGGCGTACTCGCTGGTCATGGCGTGCCAGTCGGCGACGAAGAAATAGCACTCGTACTGTTCCTGGAGCTTGATCCAGTTCACGAGCACGCCGAAGTAGTGGCCGAGATGGAGCGGTCCGGTGGGCCGCATGCCCGAGACGATGCGTTTGTTGGGTGTGGTCATGGCGATGTGGGGTTAGAAGGTCAGGGGCACCCGCAGGAGACGGGAGCCGGTCTCCACCACGGGCAGGAGAATCCGGCCCAGGAGGTTGATGTCCAGAAGGTCGCCCAGGAGGATCGCCGCCAGGATGACGAACACCCCGTAACGGCCGAAGGAGAGGTAGCGGTAGGCCAGGTGCCGGGGCAGAACTCCGGCCAGGATGTTGCTGCCGTCCAGGGGCGGCACGGGCAGCAGGTTGAAGGTTCCGAGCACGAGGTTCACGAAGACCCCGGCCTGGGAAATGAGCGTCAGCGGCACCAGGACCGTGCCCAGGGCTCCGGCCTGGTGCGCCACGGCCCAGGGCAGGAGCGCGTGGTAGAGCACGGCGAAGAGCACGGCCAGGAGGAAGTTGGCCCCCGGCCCGGCCAGGGCCACCAGGAGCATGCCCTTGAGCGGATTCTTGAAGAAACGCGGGTCCACGGGCACGGGCTTGGCCCAGCCGATGTTGGCGATGAAGAAGACCACCGTGCCCAGGGGGTCCAGGTGGCGCAGGGGATTGAGCGTCAGGCGTCCGGCCCGCCGGGCCGTGGGGTCGCCGAGGGCGTAGGCCGCCAGACCGTGGGCCAGTTCGTGGCAGACCAGGGCCAGGAGCAGGGGAACGGCGAGGATGCTGACGGTGACGATCTTGTCGGCGAGGAACTCAGGCATGGGCAAAGCGGCTAGCACGAAGCGTCGGGCTGGGCAAGGGGAAAGAGTCCGCCCGGGGCGGCTTGCCTGGCCCGCGCCTCGTCAGGCCCCGGCCTTGGCCAGGGCCAGCTTGACCTTGTTCTTCAGTTCCGTGAGGTCCACCGACTTGACCACGTAGAAGTCGGCCGCGATGGACTTCAGGTCGTGCTGGAAGCTGTCGTAGGCCGTGGACAGGATCACGGGCAGATCCTGATGCCTGCCCCGGATTTCCTGCAGAAGGTCCAGTCCGGAGCGGTTGACGCCGAGCTTGATGTCCAGGACCACGATGAGCGGCTTCTCCCGCTCCACCACGTCCAGGATGGGCTCCTCCCCGTCGGACACGGCCACGTCGTAGCCCTCCACCTGCAACTCTTCCTGGTAGAGCATCCGGATATGCTTTTCGTCGTCCACGACGAGAATCTTGGGCTTGTTCATGACGCACTCCTTGAGGGTGGGATGCACGCTAGTTTGAAGATACCCATTTTCGGTGCCGGGTCAACCCGGGAAATGCGGTGAAAACTGGGCGAAACCTTGGACACTTGAACAGCGCGGGCCGCCGGGCTATGCTCCCCCACCCGGGGCCACCGGGAAAAGAGGGCACCCATGATCACCGTGCGCCTGGAGCCGGGCGGCGAGGTGAAGACCTTCGACCGCCTGAACACCGTGCATCAGCTGCTGAACCGTCTGGGGCTGCGTTTCACCGAAGCCCTGGTCATCCGCGACGGCCGCCTCCTGACCCAGGACCTGAAGCTCAAGCAGGGCGACGCGATCACCGTGCGCGTGGTCACGTCCGCCGGCTGAGAACCCCAAGGAATCCCCATGAAATGCCGACGCTGCAAGGCCGAGGCCGAGGTGGCCCTGCCCAGCCACAACACGGCCTTCTGCCGCGACTGCTTCCTGCTCTACTTCAGCCGCCAGGTGGACCACGCCATCCGCCGCCACGCCATGTTCACCCGCGCCGACCGGGTGCTGGTGGCGCTCTCCGGCGGCAAGGACTCCCTCTCGCTCATGCTGGAACTGGCCAACCTGGGTTACTCGGCCACGGGCCTGCACGTGGACCTGGGCATCCCGGTGTCCTCGGAACGCGCCCGCAGGCGGGTGGAGGACTTCTGCGCCATGCACGGCCTGGACCTGAAGGTGGTGGAGCTGGCGGCCGAGGGCCTGGCCATCCCGGAGGTCAAGGAGGCCGTGTACCGGCCCGTGTGCTCCATCTGCGGCAAGATCAAGCGCCACTATTTCAACCGCATGGCCCTGGAGGGCGGCTACACGGCCCTGGCCACCGGCCACAACCTGGACGACGAGGTGGCCCGGCTGTTCGCCAACACCCTGCGCTGGGACGAGGCCTACCTCTCGGACCAGGGCCCCTGTCTGCCGGACGAGGGCGGCTTCGCGCGCAAGGTCAAGCCGCTCTACCGGCTCTCGGAGTTCGAGACGGCGGCCTACGCCTTTCTGCGTGGCATCGAGCACCACAAGGACGCCTGCCCCTACAGTCCGGGCGCCAGCTTCACGAGCCACAAGAAGCTCTGGGGCGAACTGGAGTGGAAGAGTCCGGGCAGCAAGGTCTCGTTCTACGAGGGATTCCTGGAGCGCGGGCGGCCCGCCTTCGCGGACCGGGACCGGGAGAAGGGCTTCGAGCTGCGGCCCTGCGCCTCCTGCGGCTCGCCCACGTCCCAGGAACTCTGCGGCGTCTGCCGGGTGCGCGCGGCCGTGGCGGAGCGGCGGGGCGGCTGAGGTGTCCGGCCCGAAGGTCTCCGTGGCCCTGCCGTGCTTCAACTGCGCGGCCACGCTCCCGGCGGCCCTGGACAGCCTCCTGGCCCAGACCCTGGGCGAAATCGAAATCCTGGCCGTGGACGACGGCTCCACGGACGACACGGCCGACGTGCTGCGGGACTATGCCCGCCGCGACGGCCGGGTGCGGCCGCTGACGCTGCCCCACGGCGGCATCGTGCCCGCGTTGAACGCCGCCCTGGCGGCGGCCCGGGCCCCCCTGGCGGCGCGCATGGACGCCGACGACCTCTGTATGCCCGAGCGTCTGGAGGTCCAGGCCCGGCTGCTGGACGAGCGGCCGGAGCTGGGGCTCGTGGGCTGCCGGGTGCGCTTCGGCGGGGACCGCGCGGCCCGGGGCGGCTACGCCCACTATGTGGACTGGATCAACGGCCTGACCGCGCCCGGCGACATCTACGTGAACCGCTTCGTGGAGTCGCCTTTCGCCCATCCCTCCATCGTCTTCCGCCGCGAATTGGCCGATCGTCTGGGCCCTTATCGCGCGGGCCCGTTCCCCGAGGACTACGAGCTGATCCTGCGCTTCCTGGAGGCCGGGGTGCGCATGGCCAAGGCCGAGGTCGAGCTGCTGGTCTGGAACGACCCGCCGGAGCGGCTTTCGCGCAACCACCCGAGCTACGCCGTGGACGCCTTCTACCGGCTCAAGACCGGCTTCCTGGCCCGCTGGCTGGCCCGCAACAACCCGCACCACCCGGACGTGCTCGTGCTCGGCGCGGGCCGCACCACCCGCAAGCGCGCGGACCTGCTCCTGGAGCACGGGGTGAACATCGTCGCCTACGCGGACATCGATCCGCGCAAGATCGGCCGGGCGGTCAACGGCAGGCCGGTGCTCCACCGCGACCAACTCCCGCCCGCCGGAGAATGCTTCTGCCTGTCCTACGTGGGCAGCAGGGGGGCAAGGGACGACATCGCGGCGTTCCTGAAAAGCCGGGGATGGGAAAAGGGCAGGGATTGTTTGATGGTTGGGTAGTGTGGATTGATGAATTTTGGGTGCCGAGTGGGCAGTTTTATGGCTACGGTAAAATTAAATCTGCCAAATCCATGCAGTGGTAGGGGGCGTGGATGTGTGCCCCCTTGCGCATGCACCTCAGGTTGAAATTCTTTATTGCTTCAATGATCGAGTTGTTATCAAGCAACAGCATCGCCTCATCTGTGTCGTATATATATACGGCGAACTGATCGAATCCGCCTGATTCGTAGTAGTGGTCGTCGAATTCGATGGTTTTATAGGTTTTGAATGTGGATTTAAAATTTTCTCCAAGATGTGAGGCAATTATCTTTTTTGATAAATGCCAGGAGAAAAGAGGCAATTTTTGTTCGAGCATTTGCCCAACGGTAAAAACCTCTTGCCAATACATATTTATTCTCGAATATATTTCGATTGTTGTTGTGCTTTCATGGGCAGGCAAGCAGGATGAGCCCCAAAATGAGATTTCCGTCAGATAAGGCTCAGGTATGCAAATGCTGACGTATTTTTTTAAAACTGGAAGTATCTGTTCAATGAAGAAAGAATTTCTTTTAAGATCACAGAAGCGAAGTGAATACTTTGATCGTAACGTTTTGTCAACGATGCGTTTTTTAAATATTACTGAAGGGATTTTTTCTTCCAGCCATTCTGATTGCCTGTCCGGATGAAGAAGCTCATCTAAATCTGCGTCCATTGCTGGAGCACTTGCGAGGCTTATATTTCTTAGTTGAAATTTTGATTCAAATTTTCTTATAGCTTCTGCCTCATAGGAGTTTAAATCATCATTTTTAACATTCTTAAATGAAATATGAGTAATGTCATTATGCTTTTTTCTGTGTTGTGTGTATCTTCTTGGGATGTCAATCGCCTGTCCTATGTAGTATGTGCCGTCTGAAAAATGAAGTAAGTAAATTCCACATCTGCTTCTATTATGAAAAAAATCAACAATCGATGGCCTATTGTAAATTTTTTTTGTTTCCAAAAAGTTTAGCTCAGATAGCATTGCTAATAAGTCCATAATAGTCTGTTATTCCTCTATTTTTTGTCGCGTTGAACAGTAAAATTAAATAGTAAAGCCTATTAAGCACATTTGATATGGTTTCCATTTTTAAAGAAAGTGAGTTGCCTTGTCTATTTTGTTTTTTTCGGTGGACTATCCCTTCCCATCTCCCGCCTTTCTATCCCGTCTCCTCCTCAATTCGCCAGCGCGTGCGCGCGTCGAGGGTGGCGGCGTCGGCGTCGTTTGGTCGTGTGGGAAGGCGGCCGCCGCGTTCTTGAACGAGCGGTCGGGGGGTGGAAGGGCCTGAGGCCTGAGGGGATGAGGCCGTGGACGCCGCGCGAAACGCCGTCCTTTCTGTTTCTCAGTTCTGGGCCGGGGTGCTCCGGTAGGTGGCCCGGTTGCGGCGCAGTTGGTACTTGGCCACGGCCGCGTTGTGTTCCTCCAGGCTTTTGCTGAAGAAGTGCGTGCCGTCGCCCTTGCCCACGAAGTAGAGGAAGCCGTGTTGTTCCGGGTCGGCCGCCGCCTGGAGCGAGATCAGGCCCGGCGAGCAGATGGGGCCCGGCGGCAGGCCGGAGATGCGGTAGGTGTTGTAGGGGTTGGCCCCGTCCTCCAGGTGCGCGCGGGTCAGGTCGCCGTCGTAGTCCTGGCCCAGGCCGTAGATCACCGTGGGGTCGGATTGCAGGCGCATCCCCAGGCGCAGGCGGTTCATGAAGACCCCGGCCACGCGGGCCCGTTCGCTCAGGTCGCCGGATTCCTTTTCCACCAGGGAGGCCAGGATCACCAGTCGCCGCAGTTCCTCCGGCGCGGGCAGGCCGTTCGGCCAGACCTTGCGGGCGTTCTTGCGGAACTCCTTGAACATGGCCTCGGCCAGCACGCGGCCGTTGTCGCCGGAGACCTTGGACACGAGGTAGGTCTCGGGGAAAAGGTAGCCCTCGGGCGAATCCGAGGGGATCTCGTTCCTCGCCAGCAGGCCGGGGTCGAAGGCCGCCTTGCGGAATTCCTCGCCCGCGGCCGCGCCGGAATCGTCCACGGCCCGGGCCGTCTCCCGCCAGGACAGGCCCTCGCGCACCTGCACGCGCAGGAGGATGCCCGGGGACTCGGTGAGTTCCTTGAGGATGCGTTCCGGGCTCCAGCCCGAGACGAGCAGGTATTCCCCGGCGCGGACGGACTGGGCCTTGTCCGCGTCGCGGGCCAGGGACTCGAAGCTCCGGGCGCTGCGCAACAGGCCCTGCTCCGCGAGGTCGCGGGACACGGCCCGCAGGGTGGAGCCGGGATTGACCCGGAAGACCACTTCCTGGCCGGAGGGAAGCAGCGGCGCGGCGGGTTCCATGAAGGAGCGCGCGAACCAGAGCGCCCAGGCCAGGATGAAGACCCCGGCCAGGGCCGTGCAGAGCGGGACGAGAACCCGGGGCGAGGTGGTCAGCTTGCCCGGTCCAGCCATGACCGCAGGATCTGGACCGCCGCCTGGCTGTCCAGGTGTTCTTTCCGTTTCCGGGCGCACAGGCCGGCCTCCTTCAGCTCCTCCTCGGCGGCCGCCGAGGTCAGGCGTTCGTCCTCGAAATGCACGGGGATGGTCAGGCGGCGACGCAGGCTTTCCGCGAAGTTGCGGGCCTGGCGCGTGGTCAGGGTTTCGGAACCGTCCAGGGCCAGGGGCAGGCCGACGACCACGGCCTGGACGCCCTGGGCCGCGATCACGGCCAACAGGTCGGCGAAGAATTGGTCGCGGCCGTCGCGATGGAGGGCGGGCAGCGGCGAGGCCAGGATGCCCTGGGGGTCGCACACCGCGAGGCCCACGCGCTTGAGCCCGAAGTCCACGGCCAGCACGCGCACGGCTACTCCACGATGAGGGTCTTGCCCCGGCGCTCCGCGCCGTCCAGCATCTTCTTGAGCGCGCGCCGCCACTTGGGCCCGCCCACGGCCTGGGCCACGTATTCCGTGGCGTGCAGCACCGGGTTGTGGCGCTTCATCTGAATGAGCGAGCGGCGGATGCCGATCTTGCACGAGGGGCAGCCCACCAGGATGGGGCGTTTCCTGTCCGCGCCCTCCAGATCCTTGTCCAACTGCTCCTTCTTGCGCGCGCGCAGCCGGTTGTAGATCTCCGGGCTGGTCAGCGCGCCCATGCCGGACTCGCCGCAGCAGCCGGGCGAGAGGGACACCCGGGTGCCGAGCATCCCGGCCAGGGCCTGGCGGTAGGATTCGGCGGCCTTGACCTTGGACACGCCGGTCCACTCCGCGTGGCAGGCGGCGTGGTAGAGCAGTTCCTCGCCCGCCGGGAAGGGGCCGGGCAGCCGTTCCAGGAGATACTGCATGGCGTCCAGGTGGCGCGGCGGGGCGGCCAGTTCGCGGGCGAACTCGTAGGTTTCCAGGGACTCGCGGCAGGTGCCGCAGGCCGTGATCAGGGTCGTGGCCATGAGGCCCGCCTTGCCGGTGGCCACGAGCACGTCCAGAAGCTCGGTGAGGGTCCGGTGGCGGTTGGCCTGGTAGGCCTCCTGGCAGCCCGCCGCCAGCAGAGGGTAGCCGCAGCAGAGGTGCCGGGGCGGCAGGACCACGTTGGCCCCGGAGCGCAGGAGCAGGAAGAGGGTGGCCAGGCCGATGGAGTGCGAGAAGAGCCCCGCGCCGCAGCCGGGGAAGTAGAGCACCGTGTCCTCGGGCGCGGCGTTCGGCCGCTTGAGGATGAAGCCCTGGTCGAGCTTGAGTTCGTCCGCGAGGCTCGTGAAGTCCACGTGCGGCCCCTGGCTCTGGAACAGCGGGCTCTTCATGCCGCGCAGCATGGCCCCGGGCACGAGACCCAGAACCCGGTTGGCCGCCGTCTGGCCCAGGGAGAGGGCCTTGGCGACCTTGGGCAGGCGGCCGGAGGGGTCGCGGGCCAGCATGGTCAGCACCTTGGTCTTGATCGGGTGGCCGCCCTGGCCCTTGTATTCCAGGAAGGAGCGGATCTGAAGCGCGGCCCCGGCGGAATCGATCTTGATCGGGCAGACGGCCGTGCATTTGCCGCAGGCCGTGCAGTGCTCCATGATCCGGCGCAGTTCGGCCAGCAGGCCCGGATCGGGTTCGCCGCGCTGGATCTGGGAGTAGTAGATGGCCTCCATCAGCGCGCCCAGGCTGATGTTCTTGTTCCGGGGGTGGAAGAGCAGGCCGCGCTGGGGCTGGAACATGGGGCAGACCTGCTTGCACTTGCCGCAACGGGTGCAGGTCTGGATGTTGCGCAAGAGCGCGATGAGCTGCTCCTTGTCCTTGAGCGCGGTCTTGTCCAGATCCTGGATGAGGCGGTTGAAGGAGAAGGTGTAGGGCTCGCCCGGCAGCTTGCGTTCGGTGAGCTTGGCCGGGTTGAGCACGTTCCGGGGGTCCACCTTGGCCTTGTAGGCGCGCAGGGCCTTGATCTTCTCTTCGGAAAGATAGGCGATCTTGGTGATGCCGATGCCGTGTTCGCCGGAGACCTCGCCGTTGAGTTCCAGAACCTTCTCGAACACGTCCCTGGCGGCCTCATGGGCCTGGGCCAGCATCTCGGCGTCGTTGGAGTTCACCGGAATGTTCACGTGGCAGTTGCCGTCGCCCGCGTGCATGTGGCTGGCGATGGCGATGCGCCGGGCCTTGATCTCCTCGTAGAGGGCCTCGATCTCGCGGTCGAGCTTGGGGTGCTCGTCGCGCAGTTCCTGGAAGAAGTAGCGGATCTCGGCCTGGAACTCCTCCTCGGAGATGTCCGCCGTGGTGGTCTTCTTCTTGAGGATGGACAGGGCCCGTTCCAGGGCGGCGTCCACGGCCGGGTCGTCGAAGGCCATGCCGGGCAGCTCGCGCACCTGGAGCAGGGCCTTGCGGTAGCGCTTGGCCAGGTAGATGAGATTCAGGTTCTCCAGGAAGTCCGAGAACTGGGGGATGACCCCCAGGGGGATGACGACGTCCTCGTTGATCTTGAACCCTGAGGTCCGTTTGGCGATGGCCGAGAGCTTGTGGCGGTCCTCCCAGAAGTGCTCGGCCTCCTTCTCGTCGCGGGCGGCGAAGATGTCCACGCCCTCGTACGGTTGGGCAATGGCCAGCAAGGCCCGCACGGCCTGCTCCAGGGCGTCCTCGTCGTCCGAGTCGAGCTGGACCAGGAGCACGGAGATGGGATCGCCCTCCAACTCGGTGGATTTCTTCTTGTACTCGATGGCCTGGACGTACTTGGGGCCCCATTCCTCCAGAGCCGAAATCTTCACCAGGTCGCCCTGTTCGCGGATGGTGTCCCGCAGGCCCACGATATCCTTGATCACGAACATGGCGTTGCGCATGGAGCGGCCGTAGAACTCGAGGCAGAGCACGCGGGAATGGGCGGGCTTGGGATGGAGCACGAAGCAGCAATCCACGATGACGCCGTCCACGCCTTCCTTCTGCACCCCGGGCAGGCCGCCGAGGAACTTGTTGGAGACGTCCTTGCCCAGACCCTTGCCGCGGATGTCCGCGCCGTTCAGCGCGATGGTTTCGAGCAGCGCGCCTTTATCATCGAAGACCTCGAAGGTCGCGGTCTCGTTCTCGAAGATTTTGTGGCGCGGATGGTCCTTGCGGCGGATCTCCACCAGGTCGCCCGTGGGCAGGACCATGCGGTAGGAGAGGATGTTGTCGATGGTCGTGCCGTACTCGAAGGCGAACGGCCCGCCGGAGTTCTCGGAAATGTTCCCGCCCAGGCTGGAGGCGGCCTTGGAGGCCGGGTCCACGGTGAAGAGCAGGTTCTGCTCGGCGGCGGCCTTGATGGCGTCCAGGGTGATCACGCCGGCCTGGGCGCAGAGCACCATGGTGTCCGGGTCGATGTCGGTGATCCGCTTGAAGCGGGCCAGGGAGAGGACCACGGCCCGGATGTGCATGGGGATGGCCCCGCCGGTGAGGCCCGTGCCGCCGCCCCGGGGGATGATGGCGAAACCCATTTCGTTGGCCAGGCGCACCACGGCCTGGATCTGTTCCGGGGTCTCGGGGAAGAGCACGAACTGGGGCAGCTCCAGGCGCAGGTCCGTGGCGTCCGTGGCGCATTCCACCAGGGTGTTCGGTGCGGCGCCGATGCATTCGGCGGGCAGCAGGGCCTTGAGCCGCTCGTGCAGGGTCTTCTTGAAGGCCGCGTCGGCGTCGAACTGTTCCCAGAAATGGCGCACGGCGATGTTCAGGATGGTCGGGTACTCGCCGGAGAGGGTCGGTCGGGCGATGTTCAGGCGGCGCTTGACGCTCTCGCGCACCAGATCGGGGTCCACGAAAGGGTTGTAGCGCACCAGGAAGAGTTCGGCGGCAAGACCGGCGGCCAAGTCGCGCACGTCGGCGGGCCACTGGGCGTATCCTTCCAGATCGACAAGGCCGAAGACGCGGCTTACGAGCTGTTCGTCGGAAACGGAAATATGGGGTCCTAATTGAGGCATGTCCTGTCCTGACGGCGAAAGATTCACCGGGTTGGTCGTTGGAAGGAGGAGAATATAGGGACCGCCGCGCGGCTTGGCAAGTGCGCGCTCCGGGGGGCCGAGGGACCGGCTCCGTGGTTGTATTCCATGGACTGTTGCGCGCATGTGGGCGCACCTCTGTTGCAATGTCCGGCAAAACCTTTCCTTGCGGATGCATTTGGTGGATGCCCTTGGGAAACGCTTGTGGCGGGACATTTTCACCGGCATACGTAAAAGCGATCATTGTTCTTGTTGACAACTCAAGCCGGCCGCATGTCTAATCCGACCCCGACGCGAAACACCAAGTATCGGAGGATGATATGCGGCTTACGGTATCGGGGAAGCTCACCCTCGGATTCGGTTCCATTCTCGCGCTGCTGTGCGTGAGCACGTTCGTCCTGTCCCAGAACATCCAGAAAGTCCGCGACGTGGCGGGCACCATCCACAGCGAAAGCCTGCCCTTCGCCCGGGGAGCCGCCGAGATGCGGCTGGCCACGGCCTACGTGCAGCAGGCGTTCACCAACGTCTCGGCCACCCATTCCTCCAAGGCCTACGCAGAGGCCGAGGCCCAGGCCAAGATCTTCCGGGACAACCTGGCCAAGTTCAAGGGAGCCTTCGAGCGCGACCAGGACAAGGCCCGCCTGGAAGACCTCGACCTCATGAGCAAATCTTTCGAAACCATGTATATCATGGGCCGCCGCATGGCCGACGCCTACGTCAACCTGGGAGTGGAGGCGGGCAACTCCATGATGGAGGACTTCGAAGCCCGGGTCAGCAAGCTCATCGAACGGCTGAAGCCCTTGGGCGAGTCGCGCTTCCAGGATGTAGACGGCCAGGTGGGCCGGGTGGCCGACGACCTGGAGCGTTCGCTGTACGTCCAACTGATCCTGCTGGGGGTGTCCCTGGTCCTGGCCCTGGGCGTCGCCCTGCTCATCGCCCGTTCCCTGAAGCGCCAGCTCGGCGCGGAGCCGGACGACGTGGCGGTCCTGGCCGGGCGCATCGCCTCCGGAGACCTGGAGGTGGGGGGCTCCCGCTCGGGCGCGGCCACGGGCGTACATGCGGCCATTCTGGACATGGCCGCCAAGCTGAAGGCCACGTTCGCCGAGGTTCAGGCCCGGCAGGCCGAGGCCGAGGAGAAGACGCGGCAGGCCGAGCAGGCCCGGAGCGAGGCCGAGCGCGCCCGCGAGGAAGCCCTCTCGGCCAAGTCCGATGGCCTGCGCGAGGCCGCCGGTCGCCTGGAGGACATCGTGGACAGCCTGTCTCAGGCCAGCGAACACCTCTCCACGCGCGTGACCCAGGTTTCGCGGGGAGCGGAGGTGCAGCGGGAACGCAGCGCCGAGACGGCCACGGCCATGGAGGAGATGAGCGCCACGGTCCTCGAGGTCGCGGGCAACGCCTCCAAGGTCGCGGAGGAGGCCGACGGCGCGCGGGTTCAGGCCCAGGCCGGGGCAGCCACCGTGGAACGGGTCAAGGAGTCCATCGCCGAGGTCCAGAATCGCTCGGAGACCATGAAGCAGGGCCTGGCCGAACTGGGTGCCCACGCCGAGGGCATCGGCCGGATCATGACGACCATCACCGACATCGCGGACCAGACCAACCTGCTGGCGCTCAACGCGGCCATCGAGGCGGCCCGGGCGGGTGACGCCGGCCGCGGTTTCGCCGTGGTGGCCGACGAGGTGCGCAAGTTGGCCGAGAAGACCATGACCGCCACCAAGGAGGTCGGCGAGGCCGTGGAACGCATCCAGACCGCCACCCGACGCAATATCAGCGACATGGACGGGGCCATGGACGCCGTGACCCGGAGCACGTCCCTGGCCGGGGAGGCCGGAGCGGCCCTGGGCCTGATCGTGGGCAAGGTCGAGCTGACCACGGACATGGTGCGCTCCATCGCGGCGGCCAGCGAGGAGCAGTCGGCCGCGGGCGAGGAGATCAACCGGGCGGTGGAGGAGGTCAGCCGCATTTCGGCGGAGACCGCCGAGGGCATGGGCGAATCGTCCCGGGCCGTGGGCGAGTTGGCCGATCTGGCTTCGCGCCTGCGGGGACTCATCGGGCAGCTGCGCCAGGGATAGCCCGCCGGGTTCTGGACAGCCGGGCCGCGCCGGGAGTATGAAGTTGGGCCGGGCCGACCGGCCCCTACTTTTTTCAGGAGGTTTCACGTTCATGCCGCACGAGGATTTCGCCGACCTGACCCTGTTCATCACCGGCCCCACCTGGCTGCGGCCCGAGGTGCGCCGGGCCGGGATGTTGCCGGAATTCGGCCACCGCGACAGCGAGGGCAACAAGCGTTTCGTCCCCATCTTCGAGCACCTGCGGACCCTCGCCCGGGTGGGCGAGGGCTGGGACGTGATGCTCTTCAACGGCTCGGGTTCCACGGCCTTGGAGGCTGCGATCCGGTCCCTGGTGGCCGACGGCGAGACCGTGCTGAACGTCTCGGTGGGAGCCTTCGGGGATCTGTTCCACAAGATGGCCGTGCTCAACGGCAAGAAGGCCGTGCAGCTCAAGTTCGAGCCGGGTCGGGCCATCGACCTGGAGCGCATGGAGCAGGCCCTCGTGGAGCACCGTCCGGCCGTGGTCACCCTGACCCAGAACGAAACCTCCACCGGCGTGTGCAACGACGTGGAGACGGCCTGCGCCCTGGCCCGCAAGCACGGAGCCTTGCCCGTGGTGGATGGGGTGAGCCTGTTCGGCGGGGCCGACGCGCGCATCCCGGAATCCAACCCGGCCATGTACGTGACCTCGCCCCAGAAGGCCCTGGGCCTGCACGCCGGATTCGGCATCGCCTTCGTCTCGGCCGAGGCCCTGGACAAGGCCGCGCGGGTCCGGAACCGGGGCCATTCCTCGGACATCCTCAACCAGCTGAACACGGCCCGCAAAAGCCAGACGCTGACCACGCCCAACTGCGGCCTGGCGAACCAGATGGCCGTGCAGCTGGACTACATCGTGAACGTCGAGGGCGTGGAAAACCGCTACCGGCGGCACGCGGTCATGCGCGACATGGTCCAGGCCTGGGCCGCCCGCCAGTCCGGCTTCGAACTCTTCGCCCAGGAGGGTTTCCGCTCGCCGACCCTGACGACCCTGCGGCCGCCCCAGGGCATGAGCGTCGCGGACTTGAAGAAGATCAAGGAAGCCGTGCGCGCCCGGGGCTACCTCTTCGACCCCGGTTACGGCAAGCTGAACGCCGACCTGGAGGCCAAGGGGCTGCGGCCCGTGTTCCGCATCGGCCACATGGGCGACATCACCCCGGAGATGCTGACCGGATACCTGGCCGCCCTGGGCGAAATTCTGGCCGCCCGCTGATTCCGTCCGACGGACACACGAAAGCCCTCGGCGCATCCGCTCCGGGGGCTTTTTTCATGCGCGCCGCGCTCAGTCGCGCAGCACCTGGACCAGGAAGCCCTTCAGGTAGTCGGTTTCGGGCATGGCCGGATGCACCGGATGGTCCATGTCCTGGTGGCCCTGGCGGATGATCCGCACCCGCACCCGGGCCTCCTGGGCCGCGCGCTGGAGCACCCGGCGCAGATCGTCGCGGGAGAGGTGCTGGGAGCAAGAGCAGGTCAGGAGCAATCCGCCGTGCTCCACCAGGCCCAGAGCCAGGCGGTTGGCCTTACGGTAGGCCGCCGTGCCGGTCTCCACGTCCTTGCGGCGCTGGATGAAGGCGGGGGGGTCCAGGCTGACGAGATCGAAGCGCCGCCCCTGGTCCAGCATTTCCGACAGGGCCTCGAAGGCATCGGCCTTCACGCATTCCACCCGCTCGGCCACGTCGTTGAGCGCGGCGTTGCGGGCCACGGCCTCCAGGGCCGGTCCCGAGGCGTCCAGGCAGGTCACGGCCTCGGCTCCGGCCCGGGCCGCGGCGACACCCAGGGCTCCGGCGTAGCAGAAGGCGTCTAGAACCCGTTTCCCGGCCGCGAAGGGGAGCAGAGAGGCCCGGTTGGCGCGCATGTCGTAGTACCAGCCGGTCTTCTGCCCCGAGGCCGGGGACACGGCGAAACGAGTGCCGTTTTCCTCGATTCCCAGGGTTTCCGGCACGTCGCCCCAGGCCGTGACCACCTCCTTGGGCAGGCCCTCCAGCTCCCGGGAGCGCGAGTCGTTCTTGAGCAGGATGCCCGAGGGCCGGACCACGTCGCGCAGGGCTTCCAGAACGGCCTCGCGGACGCGTTCCATGCCCGCCGTGAGAAACTGGACCGAGAGCAGGCCGCCGAAGCGGTCCACGATGAGCCCTGGCAGGAAGTCGGACTCGCTGAACACGAGCCGGTAGAAGGGCTTGTCGAAGCAGCGCTCACGCAGCTCCAGGGCGGTCCGCACGCGTTCCCGGAAGAAATCCGGGTCCAGGCGGTCGCGGGCCTCCCGGCTGACGAGACGCCCGCAGATGAGGGCCCCGGGGTTGATCGTGGCCAGTCCAAGGGGGCGGCCCCCGGCGGCTTCCACCCGGGCGCACTCGCCCGGCTCGAAGGCCTTCAGCGGCGTCTTGGTCGTGTCCACCTCGTTGCTGAATATCCAGCAGTGGCCCTCGCGAACCCGGCGGTCCTCATTCTTTTTCAGCAGAAGCGTTTTCATGTTTTCTTTTTCCTCGCGTTCCATGCCCGGATACGGGCATGGAACGCCGATGCGGGGTCCGGGGGGGCCGCGGGCCCCCGGGCGGGGTGCGGGGCGGCGGCCCCGCTATATTTTCCCCAGTTGCAGCAGACGGCGGCCGTACACGGCCTGGCCCAGGGAAATGCAGGCGTCGTTGGGCGGAACCTGGGTGTGGACCAGGGGCTCCAGGCCGCGCTCCCAGAGGGCCCGGGGCAGTTCCACGGCCAGGGTCAGGTTCTGCATGACCCCGCCGGAGAGGCCCACGAAGGGTACGCCGAGAACCCCGGCGAACCCGGCGGCCAAGTCGGCCAACCCCTGCGCGAGGCCCAGGTGGAAACGCCGGGCGATGCTCGGGACCGGCACGCCCGCGCGGAGGTCGTCCAGGACGTGGCGGAAGAGGGTCAGGGTGTCCAGCACGGCCGGGTCGTCGTCGGCCAGCATGGGGCAGGGGTAGGCCTCGGTCTCGGAGAGGTCCTGGATCTTCTCCAGGAGGATGGCGGCCTGGCCCTCGTAGCTGATGGCCGGGCAGAGGCCGAGCATGGCCGAGACGCCATCGAAGAGGCGGCCGCAGCTGGTGGTGATCGGGCAGTTCACCCCGCGTTCCAGGAGCTGGGGCAGGAAATCGCTGGCCGGGCCGAAGGCCGCGCGCCAGGGCCACCAGGGTTCGGGCTCGCGCAGGCCCAGTTCCCAGAGCAGGGCCTGGGCGATGCGCCAGGGCTCGCGCACGGCGGCCTCGCCGCCGGGCAGGCGGAAGGTCGAGAAGTGGGCCAGGCGCTGGTGCTCCAGCTCCGAGGGGTCCACGTAGAGGCATTCCCCGCCCCAGATGGTCCGGTCCTCACCGTAGCCCGTGCCGTCCAGAGCCAGACCCAGGGCGGCCTCCTCGTGGCGGTTCTCGGCCAGCACGGCGTGGATGTGGGCGTAGTGGTGCTGGAGGGCGGCCAGGGGCAGCCCGCGCTCGGCCGCGATTTCGGCAGCCAGGGTGGTGGTCATGTAGTCCGGGTGCGGGTCGTGGACCACGATTTCCGGGGTGACGCGCAACACGTCCTCCAGGTGGGCCAGAACCTCGCGGTGGAATCCCAGGGTCTCCAGGTTTTCCATGTCTCCGATGTGCTGGCTGACGAAGGCCGCCGCGCCCTTGGTCAGGGTCAGGGTGGCCTTGAGTTCCGGGCCGACTCCCAGGGCCGTGGGGCCGTCCTGGGCCAGGAACACCGGCGAGGGCGTGAAGCCGCGCGCCCGGCGCATGAAGAGCGGCTTGGCCGTGTCCGGGTGCAGGCGCATGACCGAGTCGTCGGTGCGCACGAGGATGTCCCGGTCGTGCAGGAGGAAGACGTCGGCAATGTCTCCAAGACGGCGCAACGCCTCGCGGTTGCCCAGGCAGATGGGCGCGGAGGAGAGGTTGCCGGAGGTCATGACCAGGGCCGGGACGCGGCCGGGGCCGATGGCCTCGGCATAGTGGCGCAGCAGGACGTGGTGCAGAGGCGTGTAGGGCAGCATGAGGCCCACGAAATCCGTGTCCGGCGCGATGTCCGGGGAGAGCGGCGCGCCTTCGGCGCGGGGCAGGAGCAGGATGGGCCGCTGGATGCCGGTGAGCCAGGGTTCTTCTTCCGGCGAGATGCGCACCAGGCGGCGGGCTGTGTCCAGGTCCGGGACCATGATCGCCAGTGGCTTGGCCGGGCGGTGCTTGCGGCGGCGCAGTTCGGCGGTGGAGGCCGCGTCGCAGGCGTCGCAGGAGAGGTGGAAGCCGCCCAGGCCCTTGATGGCCGCGATGCGCCCGGCCGCCAATTCGCGGGCCAGGATGGTCAGGGCTTCGGGGCCCTCGGCCAGCAAGCCGCCCGCGCGGTCGGTGAGCCGGACCTTGGGGCCGCAGACCGGGCAGGCGTTGGGCTGGGCATGGAAGCGGCGGTCGGCCGGGTCGTGGTACTCGCGTCCGCACTCCGGGCACATGGGAAAGCAGGCCATGGAGGTGAAGGGTCGGTCATAGGGAATGGAGCGGGTGATGGTCCAGCGCGGGCCGCAGTTGGTGCAGTTGGTGAAGGGGTAAAGGTAGCGGCGGTCGGCCGGGTCGAACATTTCGCGCAGGCAATCCGGGCAGGTGGCGGTGTCCGGGCTGATGAGCACGTTGTGGCCCTCGCCCGGCGCGCTTTCGGCGATGATGAAGGCCGTCTCGTCGGCCAGAGCCTCCATGTCCTCGCTGGAGAGAGAGACGATGCGCGCCAGCGGCGGCAGCTTCCCGCGCAGATCCAGGGCGAAGGACTCCACGGCCTCGAGGCGGCCCTGGATTTCCACGACCACGCCCTCGGGCGTGTTGCGGGTCAGGCCGGTGAGCCCGTGTTCGGCGGCCAGGCGGAAGACGAAGGGCCGGAAGCCCACGCCCTGGACTTGGCCGCTGACGGTGAGTTTTCTGCGTACGACGCCGTTCATGTATCCCTTGCAAATAGCCTTCGGGCGGCGTCGAGGCAAGGAGGAATCAGCGCCCGAGGAGGCTCTTCAGGCGACCCCGGATGAGCCGCAGGGGCTTGAACTCGATGGGCTCCAGGGGATCGGGCAGGAGAAAGCCGGAGGCGTCGAAGGCGTCCGGTTGCTCCAGGGGGAAGACGATGTGCGCCGGGTCCGCGCCGGGCAGCCCCCGGCGGCGGCATTCGGCCCAGAGCGGCACGCGTTCGGGGGAGAGGCCCAGGAGTCCGTAGACGGCGGTGTCCAGGGCCACGGGATCGGCCGAGGCGGCCAGCAGGCCCAGGGGGAAGGGGTCGCCCTTGATCGGGCCGGTGCGGTGCATGGGCACCACGGCGTCCAGGATCGTGGCCACCGGCGGCAGGGCGAGCATGACCTCGGCGATGAGCCGGGCGAAGAGGTCGCCGGTGTCGCCGATGCGGGCGTGGGCCAGGGCCTTGCGACAGCCGGTCACGCAGCCGAAGAGGTTCTTCACCGAGGCCGTGACCCGCATCTGGGCGTGGGCCTTGAGCCGGGGCAGATTGAGGATGGCGTCCTGTTCCAGGGCGTCGCGGGACAGGCCGATGCTCCCGCCGAAGGACAGGCGCAGGGGTGCGGGGCGGCGCAGGGAGCGCACCTTCAGGCCCAGGGACCGAACGGCTTCATCCAGCCCGGCGGCGCGGGCGACCTGGGCGGCGGAGCCGAAGGCCGGGGAGTCGGCCAGGGTGATTGTGAGCCCCAGGTCGAGGAGCGCGGCGCACACGGCCCGGACCACGGCCGGGCTCGTGCAGGAGAGGCGGGCGTTGCGCGGGGCCACGAGATTCGGCTTGAGCAGGACGCGGGAGCCCGGCGCGGGCCGAAAACTGAGGGCCTCCAGCAGGCGGCGCGCGGTTTCGTCTGGCGACCCGGGGGGCAGGGGCGCGCGCAGGAGAAAGACGGATTCGGGCATCTCAGGAACCGGGTTTCTTGGCGGGACGCGCGACCGTTGCCTCGGTGGGTGGCGCGGGTTTCGTGGCGGGTTTCTTGGACGCCTTGGTGGCGGTCGCGGTTTCGGGCCGCTTCGGTTCGGCCTTGGTCTGGGCGACGGGCTTGGCCTTGGGCGCGGCCGCTTGTTCGGCGGCGGCTTGGGCCGCAACGGATTTGGCCTGCTTCGGAGGAACAGCCTCGGCCGCGGGCGGGGCGGCCGCCTTGGTGGAGGGCTGAACCTCGGGCGCGGCGGGTTTCATCGGGGCTTCAGCCTTCGGCTTGGGAGTCGGCGCTTCAGCCTGGGGCACGGATTGGGCTTCCGTCTCGAGTGTTGGCGCTGGTGTCTTTGGAGCCTCGCTCTTGGCCGGAGGGTGGGGCTTGGGCGTGGGCTGTCCGCCGGGTTCTTCGGCTGGAGGCGGGACCGGAACCACCGGATCGCGCAGGAAGGCCACGCCCAGGCCGGTGAGCAGGAGGTTGCCCCCGGCGCGCCAGAGCAGGCCCAGGGCCGCCAGGGCGCAGAATCCGGCCGGGAACAGGGTCCAACCCAGCGGGCCGGTCTGGGGCCGCACATGCTCCAGATTGTAGGCCGGTTCCAGGACCTCGGCCAGGAGCCGCCGATAGAGGACGGCCGATTCGTCCATGCGGTTGCGGGCCAGTTCCGCCTCCAGGGTCCGGCAGAGCCGCCAGAGTTCATGCAGGGCCGGCCGTTCCGGCAGTCCGAGCCCCGTGAGCACGGCCTGTCCCTCGCGGCGATAGATGGCCTCGGCGTCCGCCAGGGCCTGGAGGGCGAAGTACTTGGTGTCCAGGTAGGGCACCTGGACACGGTTGCGGGACGGGGCCACGTTGAATCCGTATCCGGCGATGATCGCGGCGACGGCCGCTGCCTGGCGCTGGTTCGTGAAGGCCAGGTCCAGGCGCAGAGCCTGGCCGTCCAGGGCCTTGAGTCGACCCTCCAGATCACCGGTGTGGGGGCCTTGGGCCTTGAGCCGGGAGAGGAGTCGCCCGTCCACGGCGTCCATGAGTGCATCGCCGTCGTTCGCCGGGGCCAGGGTCATGCCGGAGAGCAGAACCAGGGCCAGAGCAGTGAACAGCGCCGACAGGAGCAGGGGCCTGGCCCGGGGGCCGGTGATCCCCGCGCCGCGCCGCAGGGCCCCGAGGTTGCTGAAGAGGGTGATCAGGACCCAGAGGGTGAAGGCCAGCGGCACCATGAAGACGAGGAATCCGGCGGCGGCCTGGAGCGGGCCGTCCAACCCGGCGGGCAAGGCCACGAGGCCCGCGCGGCGCAGGATCGCGGGCAGGGTCAGCAGCCGGTTGCAGAGCACGGCCAGAACCACGGCCAGGATGAAGCCCTTGAGATTGCCCGCGTCGATGAAGCGGATCACCGGTTTGGACAGCCGCAGCCCGGAGAGCAGCCCCAGAAGCAGACCGGAGGCAGCGGTGTAGATCAGCAGGCCGCCGGAGGCGTAAAAGGCCGTGGCGACCCCGGCGGACAGGCCGGTCTGGAGCATCTCCGCTCCCACTGCCGGGGCCGGGGCGAAGCCTAGGATGTCCAGCAGCACGGGCAGGCCCGGTGCCCCGCCGCAGGATCCTGCGGCGGCCAGGAGAAAGCCGGAGAAGATACCCAGACCCAGGGGAATGAGGGCCGAGACCGCGCCCTGGGAGGGATCGGCCGGCTTCCGAAGCAGGGCCAGGAAGCCCGTCGGTCCGGCTGATGGTTCCGCCTCCAGGGGCTTCTCCGCCGCCTTGCCGCGTTCGTCCCCGATGTCCTTGGATCCGCGCCGCCGGGGCTGGTCCTCGTCCTGTGGCGGGGCCTTCTTCACCGCGCCGCCGCGCAGGTGGCGCAACAGGTCGCTAACGGCCAGCGCGGCCAGAACTCCCAGGGTGAGAACCTGCGCCAGGGCCATGAACAGGTCGCTTCGGTCGGGATCGTCCAGGTAGAGCCGAACCGTGAGAAAGGCCCCGCCCGCCGCGCCCAGGATCGATCCCAGGCTCAGGAACAGTGCCAGGCGGCCGTGGAGCTTGCCGGATCGCAGGTGGTCCAGGCCTCCGAGCAGGCCGAAGAGGCTGAGGGCCAGCAGTTCGCTGCCCGCGGCAAGGACGCCGCGCAGGCCCAGGCCCATGAGCGCGGGCACGGCCAGGAAGCCCCCGCAGGCGCCTGAGGCGGCGGACACCGCGCCGCCGAAAAAGCCCAGGAGCAGGGTCAGGATGAAGAGGCCGGGGATTTCCGGCTGCGGAACGAAAGGGGAATTCGCCCCGCCGAGAACCCGGGGCAGCTCCGGCGCGGCGGCCAGAACCACGGCGGGCAGGCAGACGCAGAGAGCGGTCGCCGTCCGCCAGCCGACATGCCCCGGCTTTCCGCCGGTGATTCGTGCCGGTCCTCGTGGTTCGGCCATTTCCCGCCTCCCCGAAGTTGGTGATGGAAGAAATTGTAGCAGAGCCGGGATGTTCCCGCAATGATTGCGGCGCGGGACCGATGGAACTATACCGCTGGGCATGCGCACCGCCATCCAATCCCGGCGTCTCCTGGTTCGTCTGAACGGCGCGGGGGTGACCCGCGAGGGCCGCGTCCTGCTCCATGACGTGCATTGGCGGCCCGCCCCGGGCCAGCACTGGGCCGTGCTCGGCGCCAACGGCGCGGGCAAGACCACGTTCCTGCGCCTCGTGCGCGGCGAGCTGGCTCCCGACGATCCGGGCTCCCGAACCTACATCCTGGGCGGCGAGAAACAGGATACGCCCATCGGGCTGCGTCAGCGGGTGGGGATCGTCTCCGCCGCGTTGCAGGATTTCTACGCCGTGGACGAGTCCGGGATCACGGCCCTGGACACAGTGCTCACGGGTTTCTTCGACACCCCGCTGCTCTACGAGGAACCTACCCCGGCCATGCGCGCCGCCGCCCTGGAGGCCCTGGCCCTCATGGGGGCCGAGCATCTGGCCCCCCGGCTCTTGCGGGGGCTGTCCCAGGGGCAGGCCCGGCGGGTGCTCCTGGCCAGGGCCCTGGCCCCGGCCCCGGATATTCTCATCCTGGACGAGTTTCTGGACGGCCTGGACCGCCGCGCGCGGAATCGGGCGTTGGAGTTCGTCGAGCGGGCCGCCGGGCGGGCCATGTTGCTCTGCGCCGCGCACCGGGCCGAGGATCTGCCGGGCGGCCTGACTCACGCCCTGATCCTGGACCACGGCGAGGTTCTGGCGTCGGGATCGGCCCCGGAGGTTCTGCCGCTGTATGGCGCGGACGCGGCCCCGGCGGACCCGGGCCGCTGGCGGTTCACGTCGTCCAGGCCACGGGAGAAGGTTCTGCTGCGTATGTGTGACGTCGAGGTCCGGCTCGACGGCGCGCCGGTGCTCTCGGACATCTCCTGGGAGGTGCGCGGGGGCGAGAACTGGGCCGTGCTGGGGCCCAACGGCGCGGGCAAGTCCACGCTTCTGCGCCTGGTGCTGGCCCTGGAGAGTCCCGCGGCGGTGAACGGCCCGCCGGGCACGGTGGAGCGCTTCGGCCTGGGGGAGGAGGAGGGCGTGCTGGCGGCCCGGGCGCGCATGGCCCTGGTCTCCCCGGCGCTCCAAGCCACCTACGCTTACGACCTCACGGCCGAGGAAGTGGTCTGGTCCGGGTTCCGGGGCAGCATAGGGCTCTGGGAGGAGCCGGACGAGGACGAGCGGGCGCGGGCCTCGGAGGCCATGGAATGTCTGGGGCTCACGGCCCTGGCCGGGCGGCGGCTGCGGAGCCTGTCCTACGGTCAGCAGCGCAAGGTTTTTCTGGCCCGGGCCCTGGTTGCCGCGCCGGACCTGCTTCTTCTGGACGAGCCCTTTTCCGGCCTGGACGCGGCCTCCCGCGCCGAGGCCCGCTCCCTGCTGGAACGTCTGGCCGAGGCCGGGCAGCGCTTTCTGCTCGTGACCCACGGCCCGGCGGACATGCCCCGGGCCGTGACCCACGTGCTCGTGCTGGAGGAGGGGCGGATCGTCTTCAGCGGGACGCGGGCGGAGTACGACGCCCGAGCACGAGAAACCCTGGATTGAGCAGGGATTCCTTGTTGTAGAAGAAGCGGCGGCCGTCATGGAGGGTCATGGTCCCGCCCGCACCCTCGACCACGGCCTGCCCGGCGGCCGTGTCCCACTCCATGGTCGGCCCGAAGCGGGCGTAGATGTCGGCCGAGCCCTCGGCCACCAGACAGAACTTGATGGCCGACCCGGCATTGATGCGCTCGCGCACAGGCAGCGTCTCCAGGTAGGCGTCCAGGTCGGGCGTGTTGTGCGAGCGGCTGGCCACGGCCACCAGTCCAGACGGATCGGGTTCGCGTACGGTCACGGCCTCGGCCGGGCCGTCGCCGTCGCGGCGGAAGGCCCCCAGGCCAGCGCCGCCGCACCAGGTCCGGTCCCGCACCGGGGCGTGAACCACGCCCAATTCCGGGTAACCGTCGCGCATGAGCGCCACGCAGACGCAGAATTCCCCCAACTCCTTGACGAATTCCTTGGTTCCGTCCAGCGGGTCCACGAGCAGGAACCGGCTCCAGACGCGGCGTTCGGCGTAGGAAATGTCCCGGCCCTCCTCGGAGAGCACCGGCACCTCCGGCAGCAGGGCCGCCAGACCCTCGGCCAGCACGGCCTGGGATGCCTTGTCGGCTTCGGTGAGCGGCGAGTGGTCGGCCTTGTACTCCACGTGGAAACCTCGGGCGCGGACCTCCATGATGGCCTTTCCCGCCCGGCGGGCCAGCGCGCACAACGGATCGAACAGGGAATTCATGCGGTCTCCTCCACGGTCAGTCGAATGTCGTGTTCCGGTCCGGCGGACAGGGCATAGGCCAGGGCCGCCCGTGACACGGGCAGGCCGTCGGCCCGGATTCCCAGGAGTCCGTCCCGGAAGTCCGGCCCGCGTTCGGCCAGGAAGCGTTCCAGGCGTTCGGCCCGGAGCCTCACGCCCCGGCGCAGGACTTCCGGCCCGGCCTCATCGGCCACCATGTTGAAGAGTTTTACCAGGATCGCGGCGTCGCCGCTGCTCTTCCCGCCACAGTCCGGCCGGGCGGCGATGGCTTCGCGGAAGGCCTTCACCGGGCTGCCTCGGCGCATCGCGATGCCCGCCAGCCCGGGCATGGCCGCGCCCAGGGCCAGCTCCGCCCCGGGATGCACGGTCACGGCCTCGATGTCGTCCACGGGCGATCCATCCAGAAAGACCGTGAGCACCCGTTCGGTGACATAGTCCGGGGCCATGCCCAGGACGTTTTCCATGACCGAACGCAGGCTCGCGCCTGAAACCGCGTTCACGCCCACGCCCTCGCGCAGCAGGGGCGCGAAGTCGGCGGATAATCCGGGGCGGACCTGGAGGAAGATGTGCGGGATCGGAACCTGAAACATGGTTTTTCCTCTTATGTCAGCATTGACATAACTATCAAATATTCTTGACTTTTTGCGCTCCGAACCTATGTTTTCGTAAAGCCGGTACGTCACCCGGCGCTGGAAGGCAACCCCCCAACCAAGGAGCAGCATAATGTTGAAGATACTGCGCATCAACACCCGGACGCGGGAATACCGCTTCGAGGATCTGGGCGACTATGCCGGACTCGGCGGCCGCGCCCTGACCTCGCGCATGGTGGGTCGGGAGGTTCCGGCCGACTGTCACCCCCTGTCCGCGGCCAACAAGCTGGTCATGGCGGGGGGAATCCTGGCCTGCACGAACGCGGCCAACTCCGGCCGCACCTCGGTGGGGGCCAAGTCGCCGCTCACCGGCGGCATCAAGGAGTCCAACGTGGGCGGCCAGTTCGCCCACAAGCTTCCCAAGCTGGGCCTGCTGGCCGTGGTCTTCGAGGACAAGCCCGCGGCCGATGCCCCCTTCGTCACCGTGCTGGTGAAGAAGGACTCGGTGGAGTTCCTGGACGCCGCCGACATCGTGGGCAAGTGCAATTACGCGGCCCACGACGTGCTCAAGGCCCGCTTCGGCGAGAAGGTCGTCACGGCTCTCGTCGGCCCGGCCGGTGAGCAGTGTCTCATGGCCTCCAACATCCAGTTCTCCGACCCCGACGGCCGTCCCAGCCGTTCGGCGGGTCGCGGCGGCCTGGGCGCGGTCATGGGCTCCAAGAAGATCAAGGCCGTGATCCTCGACCCCGAGGCCAAGGACGCCGTGGAAATGGCCGATCCCGAGAAGTTCAAGGTCGCCCGCAAGCGTTGGACCGACATCCTCATGGGCCACCCGGTCACGAGCCAGGGGCTGCCCACCTACGGCACGGCCATCCTGGTGAACATCATCAACGAGGCCGGGGCCCTGCCGACCAAGAACTTCCGCACCGGCCGCTTCGACGGCGCGCAGAAGATCAGCGGCGAAACCATGACCGAAACCATCAAGGCCCGCAAGGGAGCCTACAAGCACGGCTGCCACACGGGCTGCGTGATCCAGTGCTCGCAGATATACAACGACAAGAACGGCGAGTATCTGACCACCGGCTTCGAGTATGAAACCATCTGGGGCTTCGGGGCCAACCTCCTGATCGACGACCTGGATGACATCGCCACCATGGACCGCACTTGCGACGAGATCGGCCTGGACACCATCGAGATGGCCAACACCATGGCCATGGCCATGGAAGCCGGATTGGTTCCCTGGGGCGACAGCAAGGGCGCGATCAACCTGCTCAGGAAGGTCGGCACCAACGATCCCCTGGGCCGCATTCTGGGCAACGGCACGGTCTTCACGGCCCAGGCCTTCGGCGTGGACCGCGTACCCGTGGTCAAGAACCAAGCCCTGCCCGCCTACGACCCGCGCGCGGTCAAGGGCGTGGGCGTGACTTACGCCACCACCACCATGGGAGCGGATCACACCGCTGGATACGCGGTGTGCCAGAACATCCTCAAGGTGGGCGGCGACGTGGACACCCTGGGCAAGGCGGGCCAAGTGGAGATATCCAAGAACCTCCAGGTGGCCACCGCCGCCGTGGATTCCTTGGGCCTGTGCCTGTTCGTGGCCTTCGCCGTCCTGGATACCCCGGACGCCCTCCAGGTGATCGCGGACATGGTTTCCGGGCTCATCGGCAAGCCCTACTCCGTGGACGACATCGTGGGCCTGGGTGTGAACTGCCTGAAGGACGAGCTGGCCTTCAACAAGGGCGCGGGGTTCACCAAGGAGCATGACCAGCTGCCGGCCTTCTTCCGCAACGAGCCGCTGCCCCCGCACAACACGGTGTGGGATTTCAGCACCGACGAGATGCAGGCCGCCAAGGTCGGCTGAGCGTTTTCCCGCGACGACAGAACAGGGGGCCCGGGGCGGATGCTTCGGGCCCCCTTTGCGTCTCCGTCGGCTTTTGACCAACGCCGCCGGAAAAGATAGGAGTGCCCCATGCACATCAGCGTGAGATGCTTCGCCCAGCTGGTCACGAATCAGCCCGAGAACCCCGAGCACTTTCCCGTGGCCGACGGGGAAACCGTGGGCCGGGTCATGGAGCGCCTCGGCCTGCCCGAGACCGAGGTCAAGCTCATCTTCGTCAACGGCGTCAAGGCTGGGACCGGAACCGTGCTCAGGGACGGGGACCGCCTCGGACTGTTCCCGGCAGTGGGCGGGGGCTGAGGTGGACCTCGCCGGCGGAGTGGCGGCCGCCGCCGTCACGCGTGATCTGCCCGGAGGCCCCGTGCCGGTGCTTTCCCTGGAGGCCGGACGGGAGATCGCCCGGCTCTGTGGCGTCGCGGCACGGGACGTGGACGAATGCGCCCTGCGGCAAGGAGTCTGGCCCGAGCGTCATCTGCGCAACCACGCGGCTTGCACCGTCGTGGAGCAGCTCCGGCTCCTGACGGCGTGCGCGGCCGTGGTCGGCTTGGGCGGTCTGGGCGGGCATGTGCTGGAGCTTCTCGCGCGGGCCGGGGTGGGCCATATCCGGGCCTGCGACGGCGACCGCTTCGAGGCCACCAATCTGAACCGTCAGCTCCTGTCCACGGAAGACGGCCTGGGCGGCTCCAAGGCCGAGGCCGCGCGGAACCGCCTGGCGCGGATCAATTCTTCCGTGGAGGCGGACGTGCGCGACGTTTTTCTGGACGAGGCGGGTATGCGGGAATTGCTTCACGGCGCGGATCTGGCCGTGGACTGCCTGGGCGGTTTGGCCCAGCGCAAGGCTCTGCAGGACGCGGCCCGGGATGTGGGCATCCCCCTGGTCACCGCGGCCATGGCCGGGCTGACCGCCTTCGTGGCCACGGTGTTGCCCGGAGCAGCGGGACCGGCTGATTTTCTGGGCGGAGCCGGGCAGCCTTCCGGCGAGGACATTCTCGGCACTCCGCCGGAGAGCGTGGCCGTGGCCGCGGCGTTCCAGGGCGCCGAATGCCTGCGCCTGCTGCGCGGACGGACTTCGGCTCTGGACGGCCGGATGCTGGTCGTCGACCTGCGCTCCATGGCTTTCGAAACCCTGTCCCTGGGTTGAGGCGGAACCCGACATGTCGGTTCTGGCCCTGGGGCGTCAGCTACGGCCGTTCGGCGGACATCAGGCCTCGCGGGTCTGCATCATCTGCGGTCTGCTCTTCGAGCCCCGCTACGCCGAGGGCTGCGCCGAGTTGGAGGAGGACGCCTGGGTTTGTTCGCGCGCCTGCCGGGACGTGGCCTTCTATGACTACCGCGACGAGTGCGCTGACCTCGACGGTCTGCGGGCGCGGATTTTGGGCTGAGGCGGGGAACATGAATCCCATCATCCAGATCGCCGGGGTCAGGGATCTGGCCGAGGCCCGGATGCTTGCCCGTGCCGGGGCGACCCATGTGGGCATCCCCCTGCGCCTGGACGTGCATGCCCCGGACGTGAGCGAGGCCGAGGCCGCCGCCATCGTGCGCGGCCTGGGGAACGAGGCGGCGGTGGTCTGCATCACCTACGCCGTGGAGCCCCGCGAATTGGCCGAGCTGGCGGACTTTCTGGTGGTGGCGGGCATGCAGCTGCATGGGCCGGTGAGTCCCGGGCAGGCGGCCGAGCTGCGCCGCCTGCGGCCCGGGCTGTTTCTGATCAAGAGTCTGGTGGTGGCTCCCGGCCGGAGGGAGGCGCTCCACCGGGATGTGGAAGCCTTCGCACCATACGTGGACGCCTTCCTCACCGACACCTTCGACCCGGCCAGCGGCGCCAGCGGCGCCACGGGCAAGACCCATGACTGGTCCGTGAGCCGGGAGCTTGTGCTGTCCTCGCCCCGGCCCGTGATCCTGGCCGGAGGCCTGACGCCGGAGAACGTGGCCCGCGCGGTGCTTGAGGTGCGCCCGGCCGGGGTGGACGCACACACCGGGCTGGAGGACGCGTCGGGGCGCAAGGTCGAAACCCTGGCGCGCCGCTTCGCGGAGCAGGCCCGCGCGGCTTGGGCCGTGATGCGGTCGGAAGGCCCGGTTTCAGGGGGTGTTGCCTCTTTTCGGGGAACAGGGTAGGGATATTCCGGTTTTTCGGCCGTCTCGGGCGGATCGTCCGCCATTCCGGCCAGTTCAGGAGGGTGCATGTCCAAAGAAGAAGCCATTGAAGTGGAAGGCGTCATTCAGGAAGCCTTGCCCAACGCCATGTTTCGTGTGGAGCTGCAGAACGGTCACTCCATTCTCGGCCATATTTCCGGCAAGATGCGCAAACACTACATCCGCATCCTGCCCGGAGACAAGGTCAAGGTGGAACTTTCCCCCTACGATTTGACCCGGGGCCGGATCACCTTCCGCATGCGCTAGGCGGGCCGCCTCCGGCGGCCCGTGCGACGCCGTCCGTCCTTGCGGTCGGCGTTGTACCCCTTTTCCCCCAGCCACATTCTTGCCTGTCCGCCCTCCGGCGGGTATTCTGCTTCGTGTCCGCGCCTTCGGCGCGGCGGGAGGCGCGATGCGGCAAAACGGCGTGGTCAGCTGGTTCGACGAGCGCAAGGGCTTCGGCTTCATCACCGACTCGGAAGGCCGGGATGTCTTCGTGCATTACAGCGAGATCGTGCGTGAGGGCTTCCAGACGTTGGAAGAGGGGGAGCGGGTGAGCTTCGAACTGGCCTCGGGAGGTGAAGCCCGCAAGGCCCAGAACGTGGTTCCTCTCCGGCAGTCGTCCATGCTCTGATTGTTTTGTGTCGGCTTCATCGGCATGAAATAAAAGGATATTGATTCTTAGACACCCGCGGTATCGCGGGTCCGCTCCACGGCTTGGTCGCCGCTGACCGTGCGCGCGGTCCAGGCGTTGCCGCGCACCGTATAGCGGGTCAGCCGCCACTCGATCTGGTCGATGCAGTCCAGCTTGCCCCAGCCTTCGGGCGGCATGAGCCGAACCACTTCGTCCAGGAACGGCTCCACGTCGATGTAGCAGCCTTCGTAATCCACGGAGAGCACACCGTCCCGGAACACGATCTTGGTGAAGGGCGAGCCGGGGCGCAGGCGTTCCGCGTCCTCTCCGCTCAACCCGTGAAAGTCGCCATAGGCGCGCACGGCCTCCAGTGCGGCTCCCATCCGAAACTCCTAGAGGGTCTTGAGGTCGTCGAGAATGATTCCGGCCGCGCGATCCGCCGCTCCGGGCTCGCCGACCATGTCGCGCAGGCGGGCCAACTCCTCGCGGATCACCGCCAGGCTCGTGCCGTTGGAGAGCCACATGCGGCCGATGGAGGCCATGACCGGGGCCCGGGCCTCCTCCTGGATGAGTTCTGGAAAGATCTTCTTGTCCAGGATGAGGTTGGGCAGGCCGATGAACTTCACGTTGATGAGCCGCCGGGCCAGGAAATAGGACAGTCCCGACAGCTTGTAGGCGATGATGGTGGGCGTGCCGATGAGCGCCGACTCCAGACTCACCGTGCCCGAGGCGGCCAGGAGGAACTGGCTGCGGCGCATGGCCTGGTAGCGCTCCGCGGGCTCCACGATGTCCACTTCTAGATCCTCGGGCCAGAAACGCAGGAGCATGTCGCGGTCCACTCCCGGGGCCCGGACCAGGGAGAAGGACAACCCCGGCCGGTCGGCGGCCAGCAGGCGCGCGGCTTCGGCGAACTCCGGCAGGAGTCCCTCGATTTCCTTGCGTCGCGAGCCCGGCAGGACGCCCACCCGGCCCGGTTCGGGCTCCAGGCGGTCCAGCTCGGCCAGGGGAATCTGGTCCAGCAGGGGATGGCCCACGTAGTCCGCGTCCATGCCCCGCCGGTGGTAGAAGTCCTTCTCGAAGGGCAGGATGCAGAGTACGCGGCGCACGTTCTTGCGCAGGAATTCCACCCGGCCCGAGCGCCAGGCCCAGACCTGGGGGCTGACGAAGTAGTAGACCGGGATGCCCAGGGCGCGAGCGCGGCGCACCACGTGGAAGTGGAAATCCGGGCAGTCGATGACCACCACGGCGCTGGGCCGGACGGTCTCGAAGGCCCGGCGCGTGTCGCGCAGGAGCTTGAGGATGCGCGGCAGGCCGGTGATGATTTCGGTGCCCCCCACCAGGGATATCTGGCGCATGGAGAAGCGCAGGTCCACTCCGGCGTCGCGCATGGCCGAGCCGCCCATTCCAGCCAGGGACAACTCCGGCCGCCGGGCCAGCAGGGCCCGGGCCAGCAGCGCACCGTGCAGGTCGCCGGAAGCTTCCCCGGCGCTGATCCAGATGGTTGTTTTTTCGCCCATCCGGCGAATCTAGCCGCAACGGTTCCCGGCCGCAAGAGTGACCGTCGTTCCGGCCAGGTTGCCATTCCGGCCGCGAGCGGTTAGGTACCGGAATCCCCCGGGTTGGTCCCGGAAAACGCCAAGAGGGACGGTGCGAATATGAAGGTCGGCGTCATTGGTCTCGGCTGGATGGGCCGGGTGCATCTGCGCAATTATAGTGAAATGCCCGGTGTGGAAGTCGCCGGAGTGGTGGACACGAACCGGGAAGTCCTGGATGAGGTCGCCAAGCAGTTCGACGTGCCGGTGCATACGGAGATTCAGGCTCTTCTGGACAAGGATCTGGACGCGGTGAGCGTCTGCGTGCCCACCTTCCTGCATCACGAGGTGGGTCTGGCCGTGCTCGGCCGGGGCATCCCGGCTCTCATCGAGAAGCCCTTGGCGGCCACCGAGGCCGAGGGCACGGAACTGGTGGCTCTGGCCCGGCAAAAGAACCTGCCGCTCATGGTCGGCCATGTGGAGCGCTTCAACCCGGCCGTGCAGCGGGTCAAGCAACTGGTGGGCGACGACGTCATCTCCATCCAGATCGAGCGCGTGGGCCCATATCCGCCGCGCATCCAGGACGTGGGCGTGATCAAGGATCTGGGCTCCCACGACATCGACCTCATCCGCTTCATCACCGGCTCGGAGTACGAGCAGGTCTACGCCGTGACCTCCAAGACTTTGGGCAAGCACGAGGACTCGGCGCTCATCACGGCCCGGATGACCAACGGCGTCCTGGCCTCCATCAACACGAACTGGGTCACGCCCTACAAGTCGCGCAAGATCCACGTGGCCTGCAAGAGCAAGTACATCGAGGCCAATCTCGTGACCCAGGAAGTGAAGGAGTACAGCCAGTTCTCCACCTACGACAAGAGCTACAGCGTACGCGAGTGGCCGCTGATCTACCGCGAACCGGTCAAGGAGGAACTGAACCAGTTCCTGCGCGCCGTGCGCGAGGGAACCCCCGTGCCCATCAGCGGTGATGACGGATTGGTGGTGCTCAAGACCATTGAGAAGGTTTTGGCTTGCGCCTGCTGAACGCGTCGCCGACGAGAATGAAGGACGCCGCCCCGGGATGCCGGGGCGGCGTTTTTTTTCGGGATCAGCGCGCGGCCAGACGGGCGCGGTCGACGGAGAGGGGCGTCAGATACGCGGTCACGCCCGGGCCGGGCAGTCCGGCCAGCGCGTTCTGGAGTCGCCGTTGTTCGGCTTCGTCGGCCACGTAAGCCAGAACCACCACATGCCGCCCCACGACCTCCACGCGCAGACGCTGGGGCCGGACGCCGCCCAGAGCGGCTAGGCGGGCCTTGACCGTGTCGGCCAGGGCGGCCTGACGGGCGGGCGGCAGCGTCTCCTCCGGCGACACGAGGCAGCGCGTCACGGACTTGACGCCCGGCATGCTGGAGGCAGCCAGGGTGACCAGCCTGCGTTCCTCTTCCGAGCGAACGGAGCCCAGGAGGTAGATCTCTCCACCGTAGCACAGGGGCTTCACCTGGGCGTAGTGGGTGCGGGGATCTTCGTGCAGGCGGCTGCGCACGGCGTCCTCCAGGCGCATGTCCGCGCCAGGATCGCCGTCCACCCTGGATCTGGGGAAATACTCGTCGGTCAGCCTGTAGCCGGAATAGGCCGTGTTGGCGTACTGGGCCACGGTCAGGCCCTCGCTGATGGGCAATGCCGCGCACCCCTGCATGACGGTGGCGCCCGTCAGGAGGAGCAGGAGTATGAGGAGCGGTTGCCGCATGGCCTTTTCCTTGTCCGGGCATGGCCCGGGCTGGGGTTCAGCGTCGCGGAAACCCTTTTGCAAAAAACGGTCCTGTCCTCATCACATATGCATTTCACGTCGGAATCAACGCGGAGCCGTGGCCGCCAGGACATAAACCTGACCCGCGATGTTCTGCTCGTCGAAGGCCACCAGCCGGCCGGGCCGGTTCTCCCAGGCGTCCCAGTGCTTCTTGCGGATGACCAGGACGCATTTCGGCGTTTCTTCCACCTCGGCGGCGATTTTCGCCAGGTCGCTGGTCTCCAGAAGGTTCGTCCCGGCGTAGTAGGTGAAGATGCCGCTGTAGATGTCGTAGGCCAGGGGCTTGTAGCCCTCTGCCACATAGGCCCGGATGAGCGAGCCCTGGCGCTTGGGGCTCATGTAGTCGTCCAACGACGGCAGGGTGATGCGGTTGAGCGGCAGGCTCCAGACGAGCAGCGCCAGGGTCAGGAAGAGCAGCGGGGCCCGGGCCCCGTCGCGGCGCAGAAGGAAGAGCCCGATGGCCGTTGCGGCCAGGAGCACGGTGCAGAGGGCCACGCCCCGGGGCGCCACCGGCAGGGGCAGCAGGGCCTCGGCCACGGGCAGGGCCAGGGCCAGGAGGAGCAGGAAGCCGGAGGCCAGAACCCAGAACAGCCTGGCCCGGGGCCAGTCCAGATCCTCTAGGGCGTCGGCCGTGAGCAGGGCCAGGGGCGCGAAGAGCGGCAGGATGTAGACGAAGACCTTGCCCGAGAGGCAGCTCAGGAAGATGAACGCGGGCAGAATCATGCACCAGAGCCAGGCCCGGGAACCGGCCTGGCGTCGGCCGTTCCAGGCTGTCTTCCAGAACTTCGGCGTGAAGGCCCGCCAGAAGGGCAGGACCAGGGGCAGGAGGATCCAGGGCAGCCAGGCCGGGGGCAGGGCCAGGAAGTAATACCAGAACGGTTCCTTGTGATGGAAGGTGTTGGTTGCCCGGGCCACGATCTGCTTACCCAGGATGTCCTGGATGAAGCCTGTGCCCTTCACCGCCAGGGCCGCCAGGAGCCAGGCCAGGAGCAGGGCGAGCATGAGCCCCAGGCCCTTGAGCGCGGTCCGGCCGGCCATGCGGCGCAGTTCTCCGCGCCAGGCCAGGTAGCAGAAGGCCGTGAGCAGGGGGAAGAGGAAACCCAGCGGCCCCTTGGTCAAGGTGGCCAGCCCGGCCAGGAGGAACCCGGCCAGGACCGGTCCCTGCCCGCCTCGGCCGCCCGGGCCCCAGGCCTTGTAGAAGAACGCCTGACTGCCCAGGATCATGGCCGCGAAGAGCAGGTCCATGCGCGAGTAGTGCAGCAGGCCGATGAAGACGAAGTTGGTCAGCAGGATGAGCCCGGCGGTGAGCCCTGCGTCCTTGGGTCGTTCCAGGCTCCTGGTCAGGCCCAGGGTGGCGAAGAGGTAGGCCAGCCCCGAGAGGGCCGCACCCAGAAAGAAGACCGCGGGCATGCGAGAGATGGTGTGCAGCAGGGCCAGGAACCAGAAGTAGAGCGGCGGCTTGTCCGGGTAGGGCTGCCCGTTGAGCGAAAGCACGAGCCATTTTCCGGCCCGGACCACGTTCTCGAAGGCATTGGCGTAGCGCACCTCGTCGGAAAACCAGAGCGCGCGGCAGTCCATGGTCCAGGCCGTGTGCGCGGCCAGCAGCAGGCCCAGGGTCCACCAGGGGTGGCGGGCCAGGATTCCGTAAGTCCGGTCAAGAAAGTCCCGCATGTTCGTCCTTCGTCGCCAGGAGGTGAATGGCCAGCCCGGCCACGGAGCCCAGGAGCCAGCCGAAGAAGACGTCGCTGGGGTGGTGCCAGCCCAGATAGACGCGGCTGAACCCGGTCAGGGCCGTGAGCAGGGCCAGGGCCGGAGGAATAAGCCGTCCGGCGGAGCGCAGAGCCAGGGGCAGCGTGGCTCCGGTGATTTCGGTCGTGTGCCCCGAGGGCAGGGAGTGGTGTCCCGGATCCGTGGTCATGGGCTCGAAGAACGGGCCCGCGTCGGGGCGGGGTCTGCCGATGAGCATCTTCAGCCCGCGCACGGCCAGCAGGGACACGACCAACTGGACCGCGACATAGGCCAGGGCCAAGCGGGTGAGGTCCGGCCGTTTCTCGCGCCAGCCGCGCCAGAGCAGCCAGGCATAGACGGCGTAGAACGGCGGGTTGGACCAGTCGGTGATGCCGCGCATCACCGCGGCCAAGCCGGAGTTGGCTTCCCGGTGAGCACGGAAGAACGCCTCCACGGCGGCCTCGTCGCCTCCGAACGCGAGCCAGAGGACGAGCAACACGAGCAGCAGCGGCCAGGAGAAGCGCAGCCAGCCGAGAAGAATACGCGACCAGGACATGCCGCCTTATAGGCGCTCCCGTCCGGGGGCGCAAGGCGAACCGGCCGGACTCAGGCCGCGCGGCTCCCGGCCGGCAGGAGGCAGCGGTCCACCTCGCGGACCTTGCGCAGCACGTCCTTCTCGATCCTGCGGAACTCGGCCAGATCCTTGGGCTCGTAGGAGTGGCGCGCCTTGGCCAGACCGGAGAGGTTGATGATTTCGTTGAACAGGTACGGCACGTAGAGCGGATCCTGCTTGATGAACAGCAGGGCCTGCTCGAAGAGCCCGTGGATCTCCTTCTGGTTGCCGCCCAGGTTGCGGAAGAGCTTGGTCAGCTGTTTTTCCGCGTGGCGCAGGGAGCTGGACCAGCGGGGGCTGCGGGGCTCGAAATCGAAGGAACGCCGCCGTTCGCGGCTGGCCAGGAGCTTGCCGCGGAAGCTCTCCACGCTGCCCGGGGCCGAGGTCAGGAGGCCCCGGGCACGGACCTGGGCCATGTCGAGCATCTCCACGCCTTCGATGGGCGCGCCGCCGCCGTAGAGGCCGAAGACCGGCAGGTCCGTCTTGCGCAGGTCCATTTCCAGTTCACGTTTGGCGGCCATGTACTGGGGCGAGGTGATGATCTCCTCGCCGTGCAGGTTCTTGATCCGAAGATGGGCGCGCGGATTGAAGACGACCTTGCGGCCGGCGGCGTGGTGGCCGTCGGCGTGGGTCTGCTCGCCGCTCCAGGCGAAGTCCTGGCCCGCCAGCAGCAGGCGCGAGACGCCGCACCAGTGCAGGAAGCGCGTCAGGGTCAGGCTGACGTTGCCGCCCGCGTCCAGGACCAGTTCCCGGTCCTTCATGGCGAAGGTGGCCACGCCGCCGATGGTCCACAGCGGGATGGTCGGGCCGGGATAGCGGCGCACCAGCTCGGGCTGGACCTTGGTGGAATAGATCAGGGGCACCGTCGCGGCGCGCTCCAGGTCCAGCCGGTCGAAGATCTTGAGCATGCCCGGATCGTAGTCGATCGCCAGGCAGAAATGCGGGGTCACGCCCTGGGCCTGGAGCGTGGGCATGGTCTGCAACGCCGTGGCGTAGAGGGCGTAGCCCGGGTCGCGGACGAACTCGGGGGCGAAGCGGAGCAGGGACGGTCCCGCGCCCAGGATCACGGCCGTGACCCCGCGCGCGCTCCCCTCCAACCCGGCGAGGCTGCCGTCGGAAAGGGCCCGGTGGAAGTTCTTCAGCTCGTTGCCGACCATCACGTCCTGGCGGCTGCGCAGGGTGTTCATCTCCACGCAGAAGTTCTCCACGCGGCCCTTGATGCGCGCCAGCAGCGAGGCGTACTCCGGGCCCATCTGCTGGCTCGGCAGGTCGGCGCGCAGGTTGATCACGCCGTAGATGTACTGGAGGTCCAGGTTCTTGATGACCTCGCCCAGGTAGTCGTCCTCGGGCAGGGCGAAGTGGAGCTTCTTGTGCTCCAGGAAGGGCCGGAAGTCGGTCTGGCCCAGGCAGGCCAGGAGCAGTTCCGGGTTCGGTTCGACCACGACGATCTTGTGACTGTCCGGGGTGTTCGTGAGCAGGCGGTTGAGGCCGTAGCCCACGTTGCAGCCCACGAGAATGGTGGCGCTGGTGTCCGGCTTGGAGCCGCCGTTCCAGTCGGAGTAGAAGGCCTGCGGCGGAACCTGTTCGAACATGCCCAGGCCCGAGGGGAGCCTCCAGTCGATGAGCCCGTGGCGGTTGACGAACAGGCCATCCTTGATGCGTTGCTCATCGGGCTTCTTGGCGGCCAGCCAGGCCACGATCATCTGGCCCTGTTGGTCCAGGGTCTCCATGTTCTCGCGCAGGAACGGAAACATCTTCATCGGCGACTCCCTCGGAGGTTGGCGTTCGCCCGGGGTTTGCAAGTTTTCTGCCAACTTGCGGCCGTTCCGTTTTTGTCCTAAACCCGGTCGGACGGAGGCTTTTGCGCCGCCTGAACATATTCGAGGGAAGCCATGGTCCACGAGAACGTCCTGCAGATGATCGGCCAGACTCCGCTGGTGGAGATCCGCCGACTCAATCCCCATTCCAACGTCAAAATCCTGGCGAAGATCGAGTGCCGGAATCCCGGCGGCTCCATCAAGGACCGCGTGGCGCTGGCCATGATCGAGGCCGCCGAGGCCTCCGGGGAGCTGACCCCGGACAAGACCATCATCGAGGCCACCAGCGGCAACACGGGCATCGGCCTGGCCATGGTGGCGGCGGTCAAGGGCTATCGGATCAAGCTGCTCATGAGCGAGGCCGCCTCCGAGGAACGCAAGATGATCCTGCGGGCCTTCGGCGCGGAGATCGAGCAGACCCCGGCGCGTCTGGCCACGGACGGGGCCATCGAACTGGCCTACCGCATGGCCCGGGAGGAGCCGGACAAATACGTGCTCATGGACCAGTACAACAACCCGGCCAGCATCGCGGCCCATTACCGGGGCACGGCCCGGGAGATATGGGACCAGACCGGCGGGAGCGTGACCCACGTGGTCGCCTGTCTCGGCACCACCGGCACGGCCATGGGCCTGGTCAAAGGGCTCAAGGAACTCAGCGGGGGCGCGGTGCGCGTGGTGGCCGTGGAGCCCTTCGCCGGACACAAGATCCAGGGCCTGAAGAACATGCACGAGTCCTACCCTCCGGGCATCTATGACAAGAAGGCCCTGGACGCGGTGCTCAACGTGGAGGACGAGGAGGCCTTCGGCCTCTGCCGCCGCCTGGCGCGCGAGGAGGGCATCCTGGCGGGCATGAGCTCGGGCGCGGCCCTGGCCGGAGCCCTCAAGGTCGCGGCCGGTCTGTCCGAGGGCGTGGTCGTGGTCATCTTCCCGGACAGCGGCGAACGTTACCTGTCCACGTCCCTGTACGCGCCCCGCTCCGAGCGCGGGGTCAAGCTGGTGAGCGCGGCCACGGGGCGGCCCGTGACCCTGGCCTCGGCCTCGGGCCTGTACACCCTGGGTCCGAGCCTGGACGAACCCGGCGACCTGAGCGCCTGGCGTCGCGCCGTGCTTCTGGACGTCCTGGCTCGGCACCTGGAGGCCGAGGGCGGCAAGCCGCTGGTGGCCGTGGGCCTGGCCGACATGGACGACCGCACCCTTTCCGCCGCCCGGGCCGAGGGCAAGCGTCGGGCGGACTTCGCCCGCGAGGCGACCGCGCG
Source organism: Desulfovibrio aminophilus DSM 12254 (assembly GCF_000422565.1). Lineage (NCBI taxonomy): Bacteria > Pseudomonadati > Thermodesulfobacteriota > Desulfovibrionia > Desulfovibrionales > Desulfovibrionaceae > Desulfovibrio > Desulfovibrio aminophilus. Next base: position 162,500 of record NZ_AUMA01000007.1, read on the forward strand.
TGTGCGCGACCTGGGCCGGGCCCTGGGCCTCCGCGAGGCCACGCTCTTCCCCCAGGCGTCCTCGGCGGTCGAGCGCGCCGTGGCCCTCTGCCGTAAGCTCCTGGCCAAGGGGCTGGCCTACGAGAAGCTCCGCTCGGTGTATTTCGACGTGCTGCGCGACAAGCGCTACGGCTGCATGGCCTGCATGGACGCGGACAAGGTCTCGGTGGGCAAGACCGTGGACCTGGAGGCCTACGTCAAGGAGAACCCGCGCGACTTCACCCTGCTCAAGCGGGCCAGTCTCATGGACCTGAAGCAGGGCGAGGTGTTGGAGACCGAGTGGGGCAACGTGCGGCCGTCCTGGTTCCTGCAACTGGCGGCCGCCGCCCTGGAGTCGCTGCCCCGGCTGGACGTGGTCCTGGCCGGAGAGGCGCACCAGTTCCCGCACCTGGAGAATCTGCGCGCCCTCTGGACCGCCGAGGGCCGTGAGCCCCAGGCCTGGCTGGTGGACAAGCGCGTGGCCCCGACCGAGGGCGAACCGGCCGACCTTTCCGCCGCCCTGGACGAGTGCGGCAATCCGCGCGTGCTGCGCATGTGGCTGCTCTCCGGCTCCTACCGCAAATCCCTGCCCCTGACCCGTCAGAGCTTGTCCATGTGGGGCAAGAACTGGCGCAAGGTCCAGGACTGCGCCGCGTCCCTGACGCTCCAGGCCGGAAGCCCGGGCGAGGACGTGCCGGACCGCGCGCGGCAGGCCGTATTCGATCTCAAGGCCGCCTTCTCCGCCGCCCTGGAGGACGATCTCTCCCTGCACCAGTTCTGGCCCGCGCTGTTCGGCTTCGTGAAGACGGTCAACGGCTTGGCCGCCAAGGACCGCCTCGGCGGAGCCGGGGCCGCCGCCTGCCTCAAGGCCCTGCGCGGCGTGGACCGGGTGCTGGGCATCCTGGACCCGGTGCAGCTGCCGGTGCCCCAGGCCGAACTGCCCGAGGCCGTGCACAAGCTCCTGGCCGAGCGTGAGGCCGCCCGCGAACGCAAGGACTTCGCGGCCTCCGACGCCTTGCGCGACCGGATCGCGGAGGCGGGCTACCGGCTGGAGGACACGGCCGCCGGACCGAGGGTCTTCAAGGAATGAAAAAAAGGGAGCGCGAGGCTCCCTTTCCGTTTCCTTGAAATGCGGCGGCGGTCAGGCCGTCGTGTCGGCCGGCCCCTGGGTCTTCTTGCGCCTGGGTTTGATGTTGGCGAAGCGTTTCACGTCCAGGCCGTACTTCTTCACCTTGTAGTTCACGATCCGGTAGGACACGCGCAGGTCGCGGGCGGTCTGGAGCATGTTGCCGCGCGTCTTCTTGAGCGAGTCCACCAGCAGTTCGGTCTCGAACTTGGCCACGGCCTCGCCGAAGGACAGGTTCGTGCCCGTTGCCGAGCTGTCGGCGGTCTGGAGCGTGGGCGGCAGGTGGTAGGTGCGGATGACCTCCTCCTCGCAGACGAGCACCGCGCGCTCCAGGCAGTTGCGCAGCTCGCGCACGTTGCCGGGCCAGTGGTAGAGGGTCAGCAGCTCGATGGCCGGGGTGGAGATGCGCTTGATGTTCTTGCCGTACTCGCCGGAGAAATCGGCCAGGAAGAATTCCGCCAGGGGCAGGATGTCCTCGCGGCGTTCGCGCAGGGGCGGGATGAACACCGGGAAGACGTTGATGCGGTAGTAAAGGTCCTCGCGGAACTTGCCCTGGGTCAGGAGCTGCTCCAGGGGCTGGTGCGTGGCGCAGATGAGGCGCACGTCGACCATGATCGTCTGCTCCCCGCCCACGCGCTGGATCTCCTTCTCCTGGATGGCGCGCAGGACCTTGGCCTGGGCGTCCAGGGAGAGTTCGCCGATCTCGTCCAGGAAGAGCGTGCCTCCGTTGGCCACCTCGAACAGGCCTCGCTTGGTCTGGAAGGCTCCGGTGAAGGCCCCCTTCTGGTGGCCGAAGAGTTCGGATTCCACCAGCTCCGAGGGCAGGGCCGCGCAGTTCAGCTTGACCAGGGGCTTGTCCTTGCGCGGGCTGGAGGCGTGGATTTCCTCGGCCAGCAGCTCCTTGCCCGTGCCGGACTCGCCGCGCAGGAGCACCGTGGCCCGGCTGGGGGCCACCTGGCGGGCCTGCCGGAGGACCATGCGCATGCTTTTGCTGGCGGCCACGAGGTTCTGCGGCGGCGGGGAATCCGGGCCGCCGGTCAGGCCCTGGGCCAGGAGGTGCTTCTGGAGCGCCATCTCCTCCTGCAACTGGGCCACATGGTTGGCGATCATGGCCCCGACCACCTCCAGGAGGCGGCGGTGGCTCTCCAGAACCTCGGCCGGGCGCACGGGCAGGTCCACGCTGAGCGTGCCCAGGGTCTCGCGCTCGTCCCGGGAGTGGTGCACGATGGGGATGCAGATGAAGGCCAGGCTTTTCAGCTCGGCGTCGGTGCGGCCGAAGGCCTTGTTCAGGAACTCGCGGTGCTCGGAGAGCCGGGGCACCACGATGGACTTGCCGCTCTCGAAGACCTGGCCGATGACGCCCCGGCCCGGCGTGTAGGTGGCCTGGGCGGTCTTGGCCGGGCTGTAGGACAGGGAGAGGCGGAGGTCTTCGGTCTCGGGGTCTTCGATGGCCAGAAAGGCGCGGACGTAGCCCATGTCCTTGGCCAGGACGCGCAGGAGGGCGTTGAGGCTCTCCTCCAGCGGGGCCTGGGGGGTGATCTCGTCCAGCAGGCGCTTGAGCGTGACCAGCGGGGCGTTGTCCGGGCTTTCCGATCCGTTCATCATGACCCTTACGCCGAGGCGGCCGCCGCGCCCAGATCCAGGGCCCTGAGGTTGATCTCGGCCACCTTGGGCTTCATCCCGGCGCGCACGGCCGCGCGCACGTCGTCCAGGCCCAGGGGCAGGGCGTTTTGGGCGCAGAGCGCGCCGAGCAGGGCGATGTTTCCGGCCTGCACGGCCCCGGCCTCGATGCCCAGACTCTGGCAGGGCAGCCACCAGGAGCGCGGGGTGCAGGCGTCGACCATTTCGCGGATGGCCGCCAGACTCGGGCTCTGCTGCCTGCCCGTGGCCACGGCCAGGGGCGGCAGGGACTCGGTGGAGGAGAAGACGAGCCCGCCGGGTTTCAGATAGGGCAGGGCGCGCAGCGTTTCCAGGGGTTCGAAGCCCATGAGGACGTCGGCCTCGCCGGCGCCGATCTTGGGGCTCCTGCAGCCGATGAGCAGGAAGGACTCCACCACGCCGCCGCGCTGGGCCATGCCGTGGATTTCACCCGAGGTCACGGGCAGTCCCTTGAGGGTCGCGGCCTGGGCCAGGACCGTGGTGGCCGTGAGCGTGCCTTGTCCGCCCACGCCGGTCATGAAGATGCGCACGGGCTTGATCGTTTTCATTTGCCCTCCAGCTTGCGTGCCTTGATGTGGGTGCAGACCTGGAGGCAGAGCATGCAGCCGCCGCAGAGCAGGGGGTTGATCTCCACCTTGCTGGAGGTCTTGTGGAAGGCCGGGCAGGCCAGTTCGTCCAGACAGCGGCCGCACTGGTCGCAGGAATCGGAAACCGCGGCCACGCGGGTGACCTTGGCTCCGTAGACGCGCCTGGCGTGCAGGGGGCAGGGCTCGCGGGCGATGATCACCCGCACCCCTCTTTCCGCCTTCATCTTTTCCAGGATCGCCGTCATTTTCTTGTGGTGCAGGGGATTCACGGTTTCGATCCTGGTCACGCCCAGGCCCCGGCAGACGGCCTCGATGTCCACCTTGGCCTCGTTGTCGCCGAGGATGGTCTTGTCCACGCCCGGGTTGGGCTGGTGGCCGGTCATGGCCGTGGTGTGGTTGTCCATGATCACGAGCAGGATGTCGTGGCGGTTGAAGACCGCGTTGACCAGGCCGGTGATGCCGGAATGGAAGAACGTGGAGTCGCCGATGAAGCCCACCACGGTCTGCCCGGCCGCGCGCGCGGCGCCGGAACCGGCCGAGATCGAGGAGCCCATGCAGAGCAGGAAGTCGGCGGCGGCCAGCGGGGGCAGGATGCCCAGCGTGTAGCAGCCGATGTCCGAGGAGTACACGGCGTCGTTGCCGAAGACCTTCTTCACCGCGAAGTAGGTGGCCCGGTGCGGGCAGCTGGCGCAGAGGTTCGGCGCCCGCTGGGGCAGGTCCGCCGTTCCGGCGCAGACCTTGCGCTGGGGCTTGCGCAGCTTGAGCACCGTGCGCAGGGCGTCGGCCACCAGGCCAACGGAAAACTCGCCGTTGCGCGGCAGGACGTCCTTGCCCCGGATGGCCACATTCAGGCCCCGCTTCTGGGCCAGCACGCGCAGGTCGTTCTCCAGGACGGGCTCCAGTTCCTCGACCACGAGCACCGTGGAGAGGCCCTTGAGGAACTTCAGGCAGAGCTTTTCGGGCAGGGGATGGGTGAAGCCCAGCTCCAGAAGCTTGACCTTGCCCGCCAGGCCCAGTTCGGCCAGGGCGTCGGCCAGGTAGGCCCGGCCGATGCCCGAGGCGGCCACGCCGATCTCGCCCTTGCCGGAGATGCGGTTGTAGGGGCTCTTCTCGGCCTCGGCCCGCAGCTTCTCGATGGTTTCCAGGAGACGGACGTGCATGGGCCGGGAAAAGGCCGGAACGGGCACGAAGCGCGCCGGGTTTTTCTGGAATCCGGCGGGCTTTTCCTTTTCCGGCCGCGCGCCGAAGGTCACCGGGCCGCGCAGGTGGTTGACCCGCGTGGTGGTGCGCAGCAGCGCCGGAGCGCCCATCTCCCGGGACAGGAGCAGGGCGTCGCGGGCCATGTCCTTGGCCTCCTGGGCCGTGGACGGCTCCAGGCAGGGCAACCCGCCCAGTCGGGCGTAGATGCGGTTGTCCTGCTCGTTCTGGCTGGAATGGCAGCCCGGGTCGTCGGCGGAAAGGAGCACGAGGCCGCCGGGCGCGCCCACATAGGTCAGGGTCATGAGCGGATCGGCGGCCACGTTCACGCCCACGTGCTTCATGGTGCACAGGCTGAGGGCGCCGGCCAGGGTCGCGCCGCCGGCCACCTCCAGGGCGACCTTCTCGTTGACCGAGTACTCGAAGTAGAAGTCGCCCTCGGGGCTCAGGCGGAAGAAGGTGTCGGGCACTTCCGAGGAGGGCGTTCCGGGGTAGCAGGTGATGACGTCGACGCCTGCCTCCAGGGCGCCCCGGACGATGGCCTCGTTGCCCAGAAGCAGGTGCCTGGCGCCCGCGTCACGGGTCAGCAACGGATGGGGCATGGACGGGACTCCTTATTGTGGGACGGCTAGTTGGCCGCCTTCAGTTGCGCGATCTTGGACTCGATGAAGGGGCGGTCACCCACGGCCTCGGACTTGGCCAAGGTTTCGTAAGCGGCCAGGGCGGTCTGCCGGTCCCCGGCGGCCTCGGCGGCCAGCGCCAGCTGGCGGGTCAGGGGCACGAGGAAGGGCTCGGGAGCGCCCTGCTTGAGGGCCTCCAGCTCCTTCACGGCCTCGGCGGCCTTGCCGCCCCGGGTCAGGGCGTGGGCGTGGCCCAGCTTGGCCACGACACGCTCGTCGCCGTCGGCGCGCGCGGCGAGATCGGCCCAGTATCCGACGGCCTTGTCGTATTCCTTGAGGTTCATGCTCGCCCCGGCCAGTTCGAAGAGAACGGCCGAACGCAGCCCGGAAGGAGCCTCGGGCAGGAACTTCTCCAGGGCCGCGATCTTCTCCTTGCCGGTGTTCCCGGCCAGGATGGCGCCCAGGGACTCCTGGGCCGTGGCCAGGGTGCGCGCCTGGATCATGCGGTAGCCGGCGAAGCCGGCGGCCGCGGCCACGATCACCGCCGCGCCGATGAGCAGGGGTTTCAGGTTGGCGACGAACTTCTGCAGGATGGTCGGGGTCTCCCGGTTGACCACGTCCTGGAACCGTTCCAGGACGACGCCGGGTTTCGTCTTGTTCTCTTCCATGTCGGGCAGCCGCCTCCGGGTTCGTTCAGTGTGGCTTGGAGCGCACACCGTTACGCAAAAATGTAAAAAAGGTCAAAACGGAAATCGCGAGGGTCCACGGCCGTCGGGCCCCGCGCCCCGAGCGCGTTGACTTTTTCGTCGCCGCGTGCTTCACCGAAAGGGCTCGATCCGTGTTCGGGCGGGGCTTTAGCATATTTTTTCTCGGGAGGGAATGATGGAAATCCGGGATGCGATGCTGGACGTGGCCGCGCGGGCCAAGCGGGCCGCGCGTTCCCTGGCCTCGGCCTCGGGCCGGGCCCGGCGCAAGGCCGTGGGGGACGTGGCCGTCCTGCTGGAGGCTCGCAAGGACGCCGTGACGGCGGCCAACGCCAAGGATGTCGAGGCGGCGCGCGCCGCTGGACTGGACCCGGCCAAGCTGCAGCGGCTCACGGTGACGCCCAAGGTGCTGGCCTCGATGATCCAGGGCTGCCGCGAGGTGGCCGCGCTCTCCGACCCGGTGGGCGAGATCGAGTCCATGTGGAAACGGCCCAACGGGATGCTCGTGGGCCGCATGCGCATTCCCCTGGGCGTGGTGGCCATGATCTACGAGGCCCGGCCCAACGCCACCGTGGACGCGGCCGTGCTCTGCCTCATGTCCGGCAACGCCTGCATCCTGCGCGGCGGTTCCGAGGCCTTCCACTCCAACGCCGCGCTCTGCGCCATCATTCAGGAAGCCCTGGCGGGTGCGGGGCTGCCCGTGGAGGCGGTCCAGGTTCCCGAGACCAAGGACCGGCAGGCCGTCACCGAGCTGCTCAAGTTGAACGAATACATCGACGTGGTCATCCCGCGTGGCGGCGAGAGCCTCATCCGGGCCGTGGCCGAGCAGGCCACCATGCCCGTGCTCAAGCACTTCAAGGGCGTCTGCCACATCTACGTGGACCGCGACGCGGACCTGGACCGGGCCGTCGAGATCGTGCTCAACTCCAAAACCCAGTATCCCAGCGCCTGCAACGCCCTGGAGTGTCTGCTCGTGCATCAGGCCGTGGCCAACGAGCTGCTGCCCCGCGTGGCCGGGCGTCTCGCCCCGGCCGGGGTGCGCTTCAAGGCCTGCCCGGCCTCCCTGCCGCTGCTCGGGCCTTCGGCCGAGCCCGCCGCCGAGGACGACTGGGGCCGGGAGTATCTGGACCTCGTCCTGGCGGTGAGGATCGTGGCCTCCATGAACGAGGCCCTGGAGCACATCGCCCGCTTCGGCTCGAACCACACCGAGGCCATTCTGACCAACGACCACGCCAAGGCCATGCGCTTCGTGCGCGAGGTGGACGCCTCCCTGGTCCTGGTCAACGCCTCCACGCGCTTCAACGACGGCAACCAGCTCGGCCTGGGGGCGGAGATCGGCATCTCCACGTCCAAGCTCCACGCCTACGGCCCCATGGGCCTCAAGGAGCTGACCAGCACGAAGTTCGTGGCCCTGGGCGAGGGCCAGGTGCGGGAGTAGCGCCGGACATGCGGCTCGGCATCCTGGGCGGCAGCTTCAACCCCATGCACACGGGCCATGTGCGCATGGCCGTGGAGGCCCGGGAGGCCCTGGGGCTGGCCCGGGTGGACCTGGTTCCGGCCGCCGCGCCGCCGCACAAGCCCGGGCCGGGCCTGCTGCCCTTCGGCCTGCGGCTGCGGCTTGCGGAACTGGCCGTGCATGGCATCCCGGGGCTGGCCGCCAGCGGCGTGGAGGGCGAACTGCCGCCGCCGTCCTACACGTGGCGCACCCTGGAGGAATACGCCCGGCGCGAACCGGGGGCGGAACTTTTCTTCATTCTGGGTTCGGGCACGCTGCTCGACCTCCCGGACTGGAAACGCGGGCCGGACCTTTTCGGTTTGGCCCATTTCGCGGCCCTGCATCGATGGGACATGGATCTTGAGGGAGTGGAGCGGATGCTCACGGCTCACTGGCCCGGAGTCCGTCGCGAGGCCCCGGCCCTCTGGCGCTTTCCATCGGGCAAGACCCTGTCCTGTCTGGAGATGCCCCGCCTGGACATCAAGGCTGCGGACCTGCGTGTCCGTTGGCGTGAACGCCGCAGCCTGGCCCTGCTCGTGCCTCCGGCCGTGGAAGAGGCCCTGGAGCGGGGCGGGGCGGAGTACGAGGCCGCCTGGGGGCCTCGCCGCCCGCTGTAATTCCTTCGGATTTCTGAGACATCAGCCCTTTTTTCCGTCCAGGACGCCCTGGGCGGCCTCCAGGACCTCGCGCGGATCAATGGCGGTCAGGCAGACGCGCCCCTCGGCGCAGGGGGTGCCGCCGTGCAGGGAGCAGGGGCGGCAGGGCAGGTCGCGTTCCAGAATCCGATCCCGGGGACCGGCCGGGTAGAAGCCCCAGGCCCGGGCCGTGGGGCCGAACAGGCCCACCACGGGCGTGCCCACGGCCGAGGCCAGGTGCATGGGCCCGGAGTCGTTGGTGACCAGGGCTCCGGCCTGGGCCAACAGGGCGCAGAGAGCGCGCAGGTCCGTGGCGTTGGTCAGGTCGCGGGGATCATCCGGCAGGAGCGGGGCCGCGTCCCGGCCCACCACGATCCAGGGGATGCCCGCCTCGTCCAGCCGGGAGGCGAGGGTGGCCCAGTGCTCACGCGGCCAGGCCTTGTCCGGGTGCGTGGCGTAGGGATGCAGGGCCAGGAAACCCGGCGCGGCTCCGGCCCGGACGGCCAGTTCCCGGCCCGTCTCGCGCTCCTCGGTGGTGAGTCGGATGAGCGGGAGCAGTTCGCCGGGAAGCGGCGCGGTGCTCTCCAGGGCCAGCGAGTAGCGCTGCGGCACGTTCAGGGCCTCCAGGCGGCGGCGCAGGAGATCCAGCCGGGTGCGTTGGAACAGGCGGCGGGAGAGGTTGAATTTCGGGTAGCGGCGCACCGGGCCGTTCCAGAACGCGCCGAGCACGCGGGAGCGCAGGGTGCCGTGCAGATCCAGGAGGCCCGTGCCCCGGCAGCGGGCGGCCAATTCCCGGGCCACGGCGGGCCAGGGCTCGCTGGAGAGCCGCGTCTCGTCCAGGCCGATGACCTCGTCCACGGCCGGGTGCCCGGCCAGGACCGGGGCCAGCCGGTCGCGGGTCACGACGGTGAAGCGCAGGCCCCGCCGGGCATTCCACCAGGCCAAGGGGCCGGTGGTCAGAACCAGGTCGCCGAGGGCGCTCAGGCGGAACACGGTCCACCGTTCGGGCTGGGAGGGACGCATCCGGCTAATGTCTCCGAAACGGCGGCCAAGTCAAGACCGGCGAGTTGCGCGGGCGCGCGGCTTCTGGTATATGGCCGTATCGGGGCGACCTCTGCCCCCCTGGAGACGGTCAACGAAACCATATGTTTGAACTCATCCTCGCCGTCGCGCTCTCCTGCGTGGCCTCGGCCTTCTGTTCGGTGAGCGAGGCCGCCTTCTATTCCTTTTCCTGGAGCCGGATCGAACAACTCAGGAAGCAGGGCAAACGCTCGGGGGACGTCCTGCACGCCCTGCGAAGCGACGTGGAGAAGCCCATCGCCGCCGTACTGACCCTGAACACCGTGGCCAACACGGCCGGGGCCTCCATCGCGGGCGCGGCCTGGGTCCGGGTCTACGGCCCGGAGAGTCTGGTCTGGTTCGTGGCGGCCTTCACCGCGCTCATTCTCATTGTCGGCGAGATCGTGCCCAAGACCGCCGGGGTGGCCTACAACCGCACGCTCATGCCCCTGTTGGCCCGGCCCCTGCAACTGCTCGTCCTGGGGCTTACGCCGCTGGTCTGGGTGGTGGGCATGTTCGGCCGTTTGGTGCGGCGCGGCAAGAAGGGCCCCGAAGCCACCGAGGAGGACATCCGCGCCCTGGTCAGCCTGACCCGCCGGGCGGGAGTGCTCAAGGCTTACGAGGAAATGGCCATCCGCAACATCCTCTCCCTGGACAGCAAGACCGTGGACCAGATCATGACCCCGCGCACCGTGGTCTTCTCCCTGCCCGCGGCCATGACCGTGGCCGTGGCCCGGGACTGCCGGGGCTCCTGGCCGCACAGCCGCATTCCGGTCTACGAGGGCGAGGACACCGAGGACATCGTGGGGGTCATCTTCCGGCGGCAGGTCTTCGAGGCCTTGGCCGACGACCGGGACGACATCCGCTTGGCCGATCTCATGCGGCCGGTGGACTTCGTGCCGGAAAACATTACCTTGGACAAATTGCTGGTGAAGTTCCTGGAAAGCCATTCGCATCTCTTCGTGGTCCTGGATGAATACGGCGGCCTGGCCGGGGTGGTCACCCTGGAGGATGTGCTGGAGGAGATCCTGGGCAGCGAGATCGTGGATGAGACGGACCAGGTGGTGGACATGCGTGAACTGGCCCGGCGGCGACGCAGCCAGATCACGAGGACGGCGGCCTCCGGGCCGCGTGAACGGTAGCGGACGGACATGACGCGGACGAAAAGCAACAAGATCGTGTATCTGGTGGCCCTGCTGCTCTTCCTCGGAGGGCTGGGCTGGCTGGTGCTCTCGGGGCTCTCCGAGGACAGCGTGTATTTCCTCAACGTCTCCGAGGCCCTGGCCCTGGAACCCGCCAAGCGCGAACAAGCTCGGCTCTTCGGCGCCGTGGACGCGGCGGACCTGGAGGCCGACGCCCAGTCCCTGGGGGTGAGCTTCAACCTCCTGGACAAGCTCGACCGCAGCAAGTCCATCCGGGTGAACTATCGTGGCGCGGTGCCCGACACCTTCAAGCCCGGGGTGGAAGTCATCGTCGAGGGCCGTTTCGACAAGGCGAGCGGCGTCTTCACGGCCAACACCCTGATCACCAAGTGTCCTTCCAAGTACAAGAAGATGAACGAGGAGGCCCAGGGCTAGACCCGGGGCCGTTTCCGTCACCCCTGCGCGTTCGCGTTCCGCTTCGGGCGGCCGCGATGAAGGAATCCGCATGCATTTGACCGCCTATCTCGGCCTGCTGTTCGCCCTCATGGCTTGTCTGTTCCTGGCCGGTTTCGCGGCCCTGGCCGCCTGGAGAGACCAGGAAAACGGTCTGGTCGTCCTGGAGCGGGGCTTCCTCGTGCCCACGTTCCTGGTGACGTTCTCCTCGGCCGTGTTTACCTCGGCCCTGGCCGCAAAGGACTTTTCGTTCCTCTACATCTACGAGCACGTGGACCGCGTGCTGCCGCTGTTCTACACCTTCTCGGCCTTCTGGGCCGGGCGCGAGGGTTCGCTGCTCTTCTGGGCCCTGACCATGATGCTCATGGGCGCGATCTTCGCCTTCTCCCCGGGGTATCGCTCCCTGTCCGGCCGCACCCGGGTCTGGTTCTGGCTTTTCTTTCTCCCTGTGCAGGCCTTTTTCCTCCTTCTGCTCACCTGCTGGAGCAACCCCTTCATCGAGGTCGTTCCGGTCCCGGCGGACGGGCAGGGGCTCAATCCGCTGCTTCAGAACCCGGGCATGATCTTCCACCCGCCGTTGCTCTTCCTGGGCTACGCCGGGTTCGCCATCCCGGCCTGCGCGGCCTTGGCCTCGGCCATCGCCGCCGAGCCCGGCTCCTGGATCAAGGCCTGCCGCAATTGGAATCTGCTCTCCTGGATATTCCTCTCGGCGGGCATCATCCTAGGCGGCTGGTGGTCTTACATGGAACTGGGGTGGGGCGGCTACTGGGCCTGGGATCCTGTGGAGAACGCCTCGCTCATTCCCTGGTTCTCGGCCACGGCCTTCCTGCACACGGCCATCATCGAGAGCCGCCGGGGGGCCCTGTCGCGGACCAACGTCCTGCTCATGGCCCTGACCTTCCTGCTCTGCGTCTTCGGCACGTATCTCGTGCGCAGCGGGGTCATCGAGTCCCTGCACGCCTTCGGCGAGGGCGGGGTGGGGACGCCCCTGCTCCTGTTCATGATCGTGGGCGGTGCGGTTTCCTTGCTGGCCGTGCTGGCCGGGGAGAAACCCGCCTACCGGGCCCTGAGCGACATGTGGAGTCGCCAAGGCCTGCTTCTGGTGACCTCCTGGTTCTTCCTCGCCCTGGGGCTGGTGGTGGCCATGGCCACCATGTGGCCGGTGATCAGCAAGCTTTGGAGCGCCACCACCGTGGGCTTGGGCGAGGATTTCTACAACCGCGTCTGCGTGCCTCTGCTGGCCCTGGTGGTGCTGCTCTTCAGCCTCTGCCCCTGGCTGGACTGGAAGGCGGGACTGCGTGAGCGGCGTGGGCCGCTGCTGGCCCTGGGGGCGTTCATTCTGGCCCTGGCGGGCTTCGCCGCCGGAGGCGTGACCAAGCCCGTGGCCCTGGTGGCGGCGGCTGGTTCCGTCTCGCTGATGACCACCTGTGTCCTGCTCTTCGTCTTCGTTCCGGCCATGCGCCGGACCCGCCAGTCCTGGGGCGCCTACGCAGTGCATCTGGCCGTGGGCCTCATGGCCTTGGGCATCGCCTTCTCCGGGCCGTACAAGGTGGAACGTGAACTGGTTCTGTCACCGGGCCAGTCGGCCGAGCTGTCCGGCTACACCCTGACCTTCGAAAAGAGTGAGCAGGAGCGCACCCCGGCGCTGTCCCTGGTGCGGGCGATCCTGCACGTGACCCGCGACGGCAAGCCCGTGGGCACCCTGGCCCCGGAACGCAGGCTCTATCTGCACTTCCCCCAGCCTTTCGCCGAGGCCTCGATCATCCCGGGCCTGGGCGACGAGCTGTACGCCACGCTGCTGGGCTTCACCAGCGAGACCAGCGTGAGCCTCAAGGTCAGCGTGAACCCCCTGGTGAACTGGGTCTGGATCGGCGGCACGCTGCTCTGTCTGGCTCCTTTCCTCCTGCTGCGTCGCCGCAACGGAGGCCAGGGCGCATGAACGCGGCCCCGGTGCTGTCCGCGCGCCGTCTGACCAAGTTCTACGGCGACAAGCTCGTGTTTCGGGACGTGTCCATGGAACTCGGGCCGGGTCGCGTGCTTCTGGTGGTGGGCGGCAACGGCGCGGGCAAGTCCACGCTGCTGAAGATCCTGGCCGGGCTGCTCAAACCCAGCGAAGGCGAGGTGGAAAGCGGCGCGGCCGAAGGCCGCACGGCCTATCTGGGCCACGCCACCTTCATCTATCCCCGGCTGTCGGCCCGCGACAACCTGGCCTTCTGGGCCCGGATGTACGGTCTGCCCGCCGACGAGGACCGGCTCGGGGCGGCCCTGGCCCGCGTGGGACTGGCCCGCGTGGCCCAGGAGCGGGCGGGGGGCTTCTCCCGGGGCATGGCCCAGCGCCTGAACCTGGCCCGGGTCTTCCTGGTGGAGCCGGAGCTGCTTTTTCTTGACGAGCCGGGCACGGGGCTGGACGCGGCATCCCAGGACATCCTGCGGGCCGAGATCGCGGGTCTGCGCCAACGCGGCGCAGCCGTGGTCTGGGTCAGCCACGACCTGGCGGGCGACCGGGACAGGGCGGACCTGCTCCTGGCCCTGGACCGGGGCCGGAGGGCCTTCTTCGGGCCCGCCGCCGACTACCGCCCGGAGGCCCCCTCATGCTGAGGCGCGCCGGGATCATCGCGGCCAAGGATCTGCGGCTCACCGTGGGCGGCCAGGGACTGGTCCAGGCGATCCTCCTGGGCCTGCTGCTCATCTTCCTGTTCAGCCTGTCGCGCCCGGCCGGGGAGCTGACGCCGCCCCAGTCGGCGGCGGCCATCTTCTGGCTGGCCTCGGCCTTCGGCCTGGTCCTGGTGGTCAACGACCTCTTCGCCCTGGAGGAGGCCAACGGCGCGCGGCTGGGACTTCTTTCCGCCCCTCTCGCTCCTCAGGCCATCTGGCTGGGCAAGGGGCTGGCCGGGTTCTGCCTCCTGCTTCTCTCCCAGGCAGTGTTCCTGCCCGCCTCGGTGGTCTTTCTGGGCCAGGACATGGGCGGGGAGTGGTGGCTCGCGCCGGTGACGCTTTTCACCGCGGACCTGGGGCTGGTGGCCCTGGGCACGCTCCTGGGGGCGTTGTCGCAGGGACAGGCCGCGCGGGAGTCGCTGCTTTCCGTAATTCTGTTCCCGCTGCTGCTGCCCGTGCTGCTCGGCGGGATCAAGCTCTTCACCCAGGTTTTCGCCGCCCAGGCGCCGGACCTGTCCTGGCTCGGGCTCATGGGCGCCTTCGACGCCCTGTTCGCGGGAACGGGCTTGATCCTTTTCCAATTTGTGTATACCGGCGAGGAATAGTTCGGAGTTCCCATGCCCAAGCTGAAAATTCTGGCCCTGGTTGCAATCCCGGCCCTCTGCCTGTTTCAGTACATGATCTGGTTCTACGCGCCCGTGGAGGCCACCATGGGGCCGGTCCAGAAGATTTTCTACCTCCATCTGCCCCTGGCCTGGTGGGCCTTCGTCAGCTTCCTGGTGGTCTTCGTGGCCAGCGCGGGCTACCTGATTCGGCCCAGACCCGCCCTGGACGCCCTGGCCGGGGCGGCCGCCGAGGTCGGCGTGGTCTTCTCCGGGCTGGTGCTCATCACCGGCTCGATCTGGGGCCGCGCGGCCTGGAACGTCTGGTGGACCTGGGATCCCCGGCTGACCACCACCCTGGTCATGTGGTTCGTCTACTCGGGCTATCTTCTGCTGCGGGCCTCGCCCCTCGGCGGCGAACGCCGGGCGCAGGTCTGCGCCGTGCTCGGCGTGGTGGCCTTCCTGGACGTTCCATTGGTGTTTTATTCGGCCCGGCTCTGGCGCAGTGTGCATCCGGCGGTCTTCGGCAGCCAGGGCGGCGGCCTGGAGCCGGAGATGTGGCACACCGTGGTGGCCGGAATGGTCGCCGTGGGCCTGTTCTGGCTTTGTCTGTTGCTGGCGCGCCACGGCCTGGCCCGGACCGCCGGGCGGCTGGACGCCTTGCGCGCCAGGTATTTGGAAAACGAAACCTCACGAGGATGAACCGCATGTCCATGAGTTATCTTTTCGCGGCCAACGTGGTCGTCTGGCTCGGCCTGGGAGGCTATCTGGCCTTTCTGGCCGGTCGTTCGGCCGGACTGGAACGGCGTGTGCGCCAATTGGAGCGTTTGAACGATGCCTGAGAACACCGCCGCCGGTCGCCGGTTGCTCGTCCTGTTCATGGCCGGAATCGTGGGCGTGCTTTTCGTGACGTCCTTCTGGTACCGCATGGAACATCCTTCCCTGCGGGTGGAGATGCGTTCCGAGAGCCAGACCCCGCCGGGCATGGGCGGGCAGGGCGGCATGGACATGGCCCGGGTCCAGGGGCTCATGAAGAAGATGGGCGAGAATCCCGAGGACGTGCCCACGCTTCTGGAGTTGGCCGACCTCTTTCTGTCCATGCAGGCCCATGACCGGGCTCTGGTTTTCCTGGAGAAGGCTCAGGCCCTCAATCCCGGTGATCCCAACGTCCTGCGCGGACTGGGCATGGTCCGGTTCGAGATGAAGGAATACGACAAGGCCGCCGAGGCCTTCGCCGCGATCCTCAAGGTGGAGCCGGACGACGCCGTGAGTCATTTCAATCTGGGCATCGTGCTGAAACATTTTTTGAACAGGCCCGAGGATGCGGAGGGGCATTTCCGCGCGGTCGTGACGGGCAAGACGGCCGATTCCGGGCTGCGGCAGGAGGCCGCCAAGGAACTCGGCGGCAAATGAACGGGATCTCGGAGTGGTGCCTGGTCCTTCCAGGCTGTTGACATGGGCGCGTATCTTACTAGAATGTTGGGCTCCGCAGGCGGCCGCACGAGCGTTTCGCCGCCCGGAGTCTCGGACACAACCGGAACGGGCCCGGGGCCCATTCCGGTGGACTTTCCCAGCTGACCGTTTTTCACAGGAGGACGCGATGAAAGCTAAGTGGACTGCGCTGGCCCTGTTTCTGGCCATGAGCCTGCTCCTGGTCGCCGGCTGCGCCCAGGAGAAGAAGGAAGAAAAGAAGGAAGCCGCCAAGACCGAGCAGACCGCTCCGGCCGCCGCTCCGGCCGCCGGCAAGATCATTCTTGGTGTGCCCGGCGCCCATTCCGGCGACTTGGCCTCCTATGGTCTGCCCACCTTCAACGCCGCCAAGCTCGTGGCCGCCGACTACAACGCCAAGGGCGGCATCAACGGCATGCAGATCGAGGTCGTGCCCCAGGACGACCAGTGCAAGCCCGAGATGGCCACCAACGCGGCCACCAAGCTGGTTTCCGACAAGGTCACCGTGGTTCTCGGCCACATCTGCTCCGGCGCCACCAAGGCGGCCTTGCCGATCTACACCGAGTCCAAGATCGTCTGCATGTCGCCCTCGGCCACCAGCCCGGCTCTGACCCAGAGCGGCGACTACCCGGTCTTCTTCCGCACCATCGCCTCCGACGACGCCCAGGCCGCCCTGGAAGTGCAGTTCGCCCTGGACAAGCTGGGCCTCAAGAAGGTGGCCATCATCCACGACAAGGGCGACTACGGCAAGGGCTTCGCCGAATACGCCCAGAAGTTCATCACCGACAGCGGCAAGGCCGAGGTGGTTCTTTTCGAGGGCGTGACCCCGGGCGCGGTGGACTACTCCGCCGTGGTCCAGAAGATCAAGTCCTCGGGCGCCGAAGCCGTGATCTACGGCGGCTACCATCCCGAGGCCTCCAAGATCGTGACCCAGATGCGCAAGAAGGACATGAAGATGCCCTTCCTCTCCGACGACGGCGTGAAGGACGACACCTTCATCAAGGTCGCGGGCGAGTTCGCCGAGGGCGTCTACGCCACCGGCCCCAAGGACATCTCCAAGAATCCCATGTACGCCAAGGCCCTGGAAGAGCATAAGAAGACCTTCGGCGCCGACCCCGGGGCCTTTTTCTACGAGGCCTACTCCGCGGCCCAGGCCCTGCTGAACGCCCTCGACAAGGCCAAGTCCACCAAGTACGACGACATCGTGAAGGCGCTGCGCACGGAGTACGTCGAGACCCCGGTGGGAAAGATCAAGTTCGACGCGCGCGGCGACGCCGAGGGCGTCGGCTTCGCCATCTACCAGGTCCAGGGCGGCAAGTACGTCGAGTTGAAGTAAGAGCCGGAGCCCAGGCTCCCGATGCTGAGAACGCAAGGGGGCAGGCCCGGAGCCTGTCCCCTTGCATTTATCCGCAATGGCCCGTATCAGGGCCGCCAAGCGCCTTGATCGACAGGACGGCCATGGACTATTTCTTCGAACTTTTCTTCAGCGGGTTGACCAGGGGCAGCATCTACGCCCTCATCGCCGTGGGCTACACGATGGTCTACGGCATCATCGAGCTGATCAACTTCGCGCACGGCGAAATCTATATGATCGGGGCCTTCACCGCCCTGGTCGTGGCCGGCGTCCTCACCGCCCTGGGCTTCCCAGCCCTGGCCATCCTGGCCATCGCCCTGGCAGCGGCCATCATCTGGTCAGCCGCCTACGGCTTCACGGTGGAGAAGATCGCCTACAAGCCCTTGCGCGGCGCGCCCAGACTCTCCCCGCTCATTTCGGCCATCGGCATGTCAATCTTCCTGCAGAACTACGTCATGCTGGCCCAAACCCCGGACTTCCTGCCCTTCCCCCGGCTCATGCCCGAGTTGCCGCTGGGCCCGTTGCAGAATTACATCGGCTCCTCCGGGGTCTTCATCATCCTGGCCACGGCCGTGTCCTGCGCGGGGCTGACCCTGTTCATCAAGTTCACGCGCATGGGCAAGGCCATGCGGGCCACGGCCCAGAACAGCAAGATGGCGATGCTGGTGGGTGTGAACGTGGACCGGGTCATCTCGCTCACGTTCATCATCGGCTCGGGCCTTGCGGCCGTGGGAGGCGTGCTCATCGCCTCGCACGTGGGCCAGATCAACTTCATGATCGGCTTCCTGGCCGGTCTCAAGGCTTTTACGGCGGCCGTACTGGGCGGCATCGGGAGCATTCCCGGCGCCATGCTCGGCGGCTTGGTCCTCGGCTGGACCGAGAGCTTCGCCACGGGCTACGTCTCCAGCGACTACGAGGACGTGTTCGCCTTCCTTCTTTTGGTGCTCATCCTCATTTTCCGGCCGTCGGGCATCCTCGGCAAGCCGCCGACCCAGAAGGTCTGAGGCCCCGGACAACTGAAGAGAGAAAGAGACGGCGATGGATCAATTCAAGCGAGCGATTTTCACCAGCATCTGGTTCATGTTCCTGACCTTCCCGATCATGGTGGTCCGCGTGAACACCATCGAGAAGATCGTGCAGTGGCGCTTCATGAACATGCTCTACGTGGGCGTGGGGGCGTTCATCTTCTCCTACGTCTGGCGCTACCTCCTGAGCAAGCGCCAGGTGGGGCCGCAGCAGGAGGAGGGCGGGACGGAAGCCAAGGCCGGATTCCTGCACCGGCTCGCCACCGACCGCCGGGTGTACGTGCCGGTGCTGGCCGGAATCCTCGTGGCCGCGGCCTGCTTCCCCATGGTGGGCACCATGTACCAGGTGAACATCATGATCACGGCGCTCATCTACGTGGTCCTGGCCCTGGGCCTGAACATCGTGGTGGGGCTTTCCGGCCTCCTGGTCCTGGGCTACGCGGCCTTCTACGCCGTGGGAGCCTATACCTACGCCTTGCTGAATCATCATTTCGGTCTGGGTTTTTGGACCGTGCTGCCCATCGGCGCGGGCATGGGCGCGCTCTTCGGCATCTTGCTCGGCACGCCGGTGCTGCGGCTGCGCGGCGACTACCTGGCCATCGTGACTCTGGGCTTCGGCGAGATCGTGCGTCTGGTCCTGGAGAACTGGGGCGTCGTCACCCAGGGCCCCAGCGGCATCTCCGGCATCAGCCGCCCCTCGCTGTTCGGTTTCAAGCTCTCGGTTTCCGACTCCACGGTCTACATGTATTACATCATGATCGGCCTGGTGCTGGTGACCATCTTCGTGGTCAACCGACTGAAGAACTCGCGCATCGGCCGGGCCTGGATGGCTCTGCGCGAGGACGAGATCGCCTGCCAGGCCATGGGCATCGACAAGACCAAGACCAAACTCACGGCCTTCGCCCTCGGCGCGGCCTGGGCCGGACTCATGGGCGTGGTCTTCGCCGGCAAGACCGTATTCGTGAACCCGGCCAGCTTCACCTTCCTGGAGTCGGCCATGATCCTGGCCATGGTCGTTCTGGGCGGCATGGGCTCCATCGTCGGCGTGATTCTGGGAGCCTTGGTGCTCATTCTCCTTCCCGAGTTCCTGCGCGACTTCGCGCTCTACCGCATGCTCATCTTCGGCGCGGCCATGGTCGTGGTCATGGTCCTGCGGCCCCAGGGGCTGGTCAGCGGCCAGCGCCAGAAATATCGTTTCAAGGTCAAGGAGGCGGTCGCCGCCCATGAATAAGGTGCTGGAAGTCAAGAACCTGTCCATGGATTTCGGCGGCCTGAGGGCCCTGAACGAGGTGGATTTGGACGTGCGCGCGGGCGAGATCGTGGCCCTCATCGGTCCCAACGGCGCGGGCAAGACCACCTTCTTCAACTGCATCACCGGGATGTACACACCCACCGAGGGCGATGTGTTGACCCGGCCGCCGTCCGGCGGCGAGGTCCGGCTCAACGGCCTCAAGCCCAACTCGGTGACCGAGATCGGCTTGGCCCGCACCTTCCAGAACATCCGTCTGTTTCCGTCCATGACCGTTCTGGAGAACGTCATGATCGGGCGTCACTGCCGTGCCAAAGCGGGCATCCTGGGCGCGGTCCTGCGTGGTCCGGGCACCCGCCGCGAGGAGCAGGGCATCGTCGACAAGAGTTACGACCTGCTCACCGAGCTGGGCCTTGAGGACTCGGTGAACGAGCTGGCCCGTAATCTGCCTTACGGCGCGCAGCGCCGCCTGGAGATCGCCCGGGCCCTGGCCACGGAGCCCTATCTGCTCCTGCTGGACGAGCCCGCCGCCGGAATGAATCCCCAGGAAACCATGCAGCTCAAGGATCTGGTCCTGAACATCCGCGAACGCTACAAACTTTCCATCCTGCTCATCGAGCACGATATGAAGATGGTCATGAGCCTCTCCGACCGTGTCTTCGTCATGGAGTACGGGCAGATGATCAGCGTGGGCACGCCCGCCGAGGTGAGCCGCGATCCGCAGGTCATCCGGGCCTACCTCGGGGAGGACCACGATGGCTAACGTGCTCGAACTCAAGGGTGTGAACACTTTTTACGGCCAGATTCAGGCCCTGCGCGACGTGACCATGGAGATCGGCGAGGGCGAGATCATCACCCTCATCGGCGCCAACGGCGCGGGCAAGACAACCACGCTCATGAGCGTCAGCGGCGTCGTCCCGCCCAAGAGCGGCGAGATTCTTTACCGTGGGAAACCCATCCACAGTCTGTCGCCGGACAAGATCGTGGCCCTGGGCCTGTGTCAGGTGCCCGAGGGACGACTCATCTTCCCCGAGCTGACCGTTCTGGAGAACCTGGACATGGGTGCATTCATGCGCACGGACAAGGACGGCGTGCGCCGGGACATGGAGTACATCTTCGGGCTCTTCCCGATTCTGGCCAAGCGCCGCAGGCAGGCGGGCGGCACCCTCTCCGGCGGTGAGCAGCAGATGCTGGCCATCTCCCGGGCGCTCATGGCCCGTCCCCAGCTGCTTCTGCTGGACGAACCCTCCCTGGGACTGGCTCCGCTGGTCATCAAGCAGATCTTCGAGATCGTGCGGAAG
The DNA here is from genome assembly GCF_000422565.1 of Desulfovibrio aminophilus DSM 12254. Classification (NCBI taxonomy): domain Bacteria; kingdom Pseudomonadati; phylum Thermodesulfobacteriota; class Desulfovibrionia; order Desulfovibrionales; family Desulfovibrionaceae; genus Desulfovibrio; species Desulfovibrio aminophilus. The sequence continues at coordinate 182,830 of NZ_AUMA01000007.1, forward strand.
ATCAACGCCGACGGGACCACGGTGTTCCTGGTGGAGCAGAACGCCAACCTGGCGCTCAAGATCGCCCACCGGGGCTATGTCATGGAAAACGGCCGGATCACCCTGACCGACAGCGGCCAGGCCCTGCTGGCCAACGAAGACGTGAAAAAGGCCTACCTGGGACTCTAGGCCGCGCGCGGAGGCGATATGGACAGGATCAACGGCAAAGCCTACACTTTCGACGACGTTCTGCTTCTTCCGGCCTATTCCGAGGTTCTGCCGGACAGCGTGGACATCTCCACCCAGCTGACTCCCACCATCCGCCTGAACATCCCCCTGGTTTCGGCGGCCATGGACACCGTCACCGAGTCGCGCATGGCCATCTCCATGGCTCGGCACGGCGGCGTCGGGGTGATCCACAAGAACATGCCCATCCGTGACCAGGTCACCGAGGTGGGCAAGGTGAAGAAGTCCGAGAGCGGCATGGTCCACGACCCCGTGACCGTGCATCCCGAGGACACCGTGGGCAAGGCCCTCAAGCTCATGGCCGAGTACCGCATCTCCGGCCTGCCCGTGGTCAAGGGCGACCATCTGGTGGGGATCATCACCAACCGCGACGTACGCTTCGTCGAGGACATGAACATCCCGGTCTCCGAGGTCATGACCTCGCGCAACTTGGTCACCGTGCCCGAAGGCATCTCCGAGGAGGAGGCCAAGCGGCACCTGCACCAGAACCGGATCGAGAAGCTTCTGGTGGTGGACGGCGACAACAAGCTCAAGGGCCTGATCACCATCAAGGACATCGACAAGATCAAAAAATATCCCAACTCCTGCAAGGACGACAAGGGACGGTTGCGCGTGGGCGCGGCCGTGGGCGTGGGCCGCGACTGTCTCCAGCGGGCCGACGCCCTGTTGCGCGCCGGGGCCGACTTCCTGGTTCTGGACTCGGCCCACGGCCACTCCATGAACATCCTCAAGGCCGCCCAGGCCCTGCGCGCCGAGTTCCCGGACTGTCAGCTCATCGGCGGCAACGTGGCCACCTACGAGGGCGCCTTGGCCCTGATCGAGGCCGGCGTGGACACCGTCAAGGTGGGCATCGGGCCCGGCTCCATCTGCACCACGCGCATCGTGGCCGGAGTGGGCGTGCCCCAGATCACGGCCATCATGGAGACCTCCCGGGCCTGTCGCGAACACGGCAAATGCCTCGTGGCCGACGGCGGCATCAAGTACTCCGGCGACGTGGTCAAGGCCATCGTGGCGGGCGGCGACACGGTCATGATCGGCAGCCTCTTCGCGGGCACCGAGGAGAGCCCGGGCGAGACCGTGCTCTACCAGGGCCGGACCTACAAGATATATCGCGGCATGGGCTCCATCGACGCCATGAAGCAGGGCAGCTGCGACCGCTACTTCCAGGACAAGTCCAAGAAGCTGGTGCCCGAGGGCATCGTGGGCCGCGTTCCCTTCCGGGGCCAGGTTTCGGAGAGCATCTACCAGCTCATGGGCGGCCTGCGTTCGGGCATGGGCTACGTCGGCTGCGGGAACATCGCGGAGCTTCAGACCAAGCCCCGCTTCGTGGAAATTTCGGCGGCTGGCCTGCGCGAAAGCCACGTCCACGACGTCATCATCACCAAGGAAGCTCCCAACTATCGGGTGGAGCCCTCCTGATCGACAGGGCCGGAGGCGAAATTCCTTCCCCTCTTCACAGCCTTGGTATAGAGGAAAGCGCATGCAGCACGGAGATATCGTCGTTATTCTGGACTTCGGGTCCCAGGTCACCCAGCTCATCGCGCGGCGCATTCGCGAGGCCGGGGTCTATTCGGAAATCCACCCCTGCAACGCGGACTTCGAGGCCGTCAAGGCGCTCAGGCCCAAGGCCCTGGTGCTCTCCGGCGGTCCTTCCAGTGTCATGGACCAGGACGCGCCGCCCTTCGATCCGCGTTTCCTGACCCTGGGCGTGCCCATACTGGGCATCTGCTACGGCATGCAGCTCCTGGCCCACCACCTGGGCGGCTCGGTGGTCTCCTCCACCGACCGCGAGTACGGCCGGGCGGAATTCCACGGCGAACCCTCCTGCCCGCTCTTCGAGGGCATCAAGGACAAGGAGCGCTTCACGGTCTGGATGTCCCACGGGGACAAGGTCCAGGCCCTGCCGGAAGGGTTCTCGGTCATGGGCAGCACGCCCAGCGTGGATTTCGCGGCCATGGGCAACCCGTCGGCCGGAATCTACGCCCTGCAGTTCCACCCCGAGGTGGCCCATACCGAGAACGGCGCGCTCATCATCTCCAATTTCCTGTTCAAGGTCGCGGGCCTGAAGCCCGGCTGGAGCATGTCCTCCTTCGTGGACTCCACGGTGAACGACCTGCGGGAGAAGATCGGCGGGGACAAGGTTGTTCTGGGGCTCTCCGGAGGCATCGACTCCACCGTGGCCGCCGTGCTCCTGAACCGGGCCATCGGCAAACAGCTTTACTGCATCTTCGTGGACAACGGCCTGCTGCGCCTGAACGAGCGCGAGGAGGTCATCGGCTACCTGGAAGAGCACTTCGACCTGAACGTGAAGTGCGTGGACGCCGCCGACCTCTTCCTGGACCGTCTGGCCGGGGTCACGGACCCGGAGCGGAAGCGCAAGATCATCGGCCACACCTTCATCGAGATTTTCGACAAGGAAGCCAAGGCCATCCATGGCGTGAAGCACCTGGGCCAGGGCACCCTCTACCCCGACGTCATCGAGAGCGTCTCCTTCCGGGGCCCCTCGGCGGTCATCAAGAGCCACCACAACGTGGGCGGCCTGCCCGAGAAGATGAATCTCTCGCTGGTGGAGCCCCTGCGCGAACTGTTCAAGGACGAGGTCCGCAAGGCGGCCTACGAGCTGGGCTTGCCCGAGGCGCTCATCTGGCGTCACCCCTTCCCGGGGCCTGGCTTGGCCATCCGGGTCATCGGCGAGATCACCCGGGAACGTTTGGACATCCTGCGTCAGGCCGACAAGATCGTGCAGAACGAGCTCATCGCCTCGGACTGGTATCGCAAGGTCTGGCAGGGCTTCGCCGTGCTCCTGCCGCTGAAGACCGTGGGCGTCATGGGCGACGGCCGCACCTACGAGCACGTCATCGCCCTGCGCATCGTGGACAGCCTGGACGCCATGACCGCAGACTGGTCGCGCGTGCCCACGGAGATCCTGGCCCGCATGTCCAACCGCATCATCAACGAGGTCAAGGGCGTGAACCGGGTGGTCCTGGACATTTCCTCCAAGCCGCCCAGCACCATCGAGTGGGAGTAGGGACATGTTCGGCATCGGCACCACGGAACTGCTCGTCATCCTCGTCGTGGCCCTGATCGTGCTCGGGCCCAGCAAGCTGCCCGAGCTTATGAAGTCCCTGGGCAAGGGATTGGCCGAATTCCGGCGCATGAGCACGGACGTCAAGCGCACGCTGGACGCCGAGGTGGAGAAGGCCGAGATGGATCAGAAGACGGCCGAGATGAAGAAGCAGATGTTCCCGGAGAAGCCGGACACGGTCACTCCGGATTCGGCCAAGGCCGCCAAGACCGCCGAGGCCGCCCCCGCCGAGACCGCGCCCGCCGGGGAGACCAAGGAAAAGGCATGAGTGAGCATCAGGACGTGACGCCGGAGGAGAAGGCCCTGCCCCAGGCCGAGGCCGGGGGGGAGGGCGGCGAGGAAACCGCGCAGGGAGGCATGAGCCTGCTGGATCACCTGGGCGAGTTGCGCAAGCGCCTGACCAAGTGCGTCTACGCCGTGGCGGTGGGCTTTTTCGCCTGCTACTCCTTCGCCGAGGACATCTTCAACGTCCTGCTGGCGCCCATGGCCGGCATCCTCACCGACGGCCACTTCCAGTACACCAGCCCGCCCGAGGCGTTCTTCACCTACCTCAAGGTGGCCCTGGTGGCGGGCATCTTCCTGGTCAGCCCCTACATCTTTTATCAGATTTGGGCCTTCATCTCGCCCGGGCTCTACGAGCACGAGCGCAAGTGGATCATCCCGATCACCATCGTCACGGCCGTGCTCTTCGTGACCGGTGCGCTCTTCGGCTACTTCGTGGTCTTTCCGTTCGGCTTCGAGTTCTTCGCCAGCTTCGCCAGCGAGAAGATCCAGTTCATCCCCAAGCTCAACGAATACACCACGTTCTGTCTGCAACTTCTGCTGGCCTTCGGCGTCGTCTTCGAGATGCCGTTGTTCATGCTCATTCTGGCCCGGCTCGGCATCGTCACCGCCGAGAAGCTGAGGAAATCCCGCAAGTACGCCATCCTGATCATCTTCATCGTGGCCGCCATCCTGACCCCGCCGGACCCCTTCACTCAGACCCTCATGGCCGGACCACTCATCCTGCTCTACGAGGTGTCCATCTGGCTGGCCAAGGTTTTCGGGCGCAAGCCTGAGCCCGAGGTCGAGGAGGACGCGGAGGGCGAGGCCCCGGTCGCCGCGCCCGCCGCCGCGCCCACGCCCGCCGTCGAGGCCGCGCCGGGTGCTCCCGACGAGTCCGAGTCCGCGGAAACCGCCGTGACCGAGCAAGAGGTTGCCATCGCGTCGGCCCCGGAGGGGACATCCGCGTCCGAGGAAGCGGCCCCCACGGAGGAAGACGCCGCCCCGTCCGACGAAGGGGAAAAGGACAAGGATAGCGACGGGAATGCGGGAGCCTAGCGGCTTCGGGCATTTCCTTTTTTTCATTTTTCCTGCATAGTCAGGCCTGGAGAGGAGGCGATGGTGGGCAAGCGAAAGGCGACCGTTGCGCGCACGACGCGCGAGACCGACGTGCGTGTGGTTCTGGGCCTTGACGGTTCGGGCCGCGCCGAGATCTCCACCGGCGTGGGCTTCGCCGACCACATGCTCACTCTGCTGGCCTTCTGGGCCGGTTTCGACCTGACCCTTTCCTGCAAGGGCGACCTGGAAGTGGACGCCCACCACAGCCTGGAGGACGTCGGCCTGTCCCTGGGGCAGGCCCTGGCCGAGGCCCTGGGGGAGAAGAAAGGCATCGCCCGCGTGGGTTGGGCCGAGGTGCCCATGGACGAGTCCTTGGCCCGCGTCACCGTGGACCTCTCCGGCCGCCCCTGGCTCGTGTACGCCGACTCCGTCCTGCCCGCGATCATCGCCGGGGAGGAGAAGGACGTCTGGCGCGAATTTTTCAAGTCCCTGGCCATCAAGGCCGGGATGAACCTCCACATCCGCTTCGAATACGGACAGAACGGCCATCACCTGCTGGAAGCCGCGTTCAAGGCTCTGGGGCTGGCCCTGGCCCAGGCCGTGCGCGTGACCCGCGTGGGAGTGTCCAGCACCAAGGGGAGTCTCGACTCATGAAACGCACCGCTGTCGCCGTCTCGTGCGCATTGTTCGTCCTGCTCCTGGCGGCCGCCTGCGCCCGGCCCGTGCCGCAGACGGCCCGTCCGTCAGGCACCTTGGCCGTGGCCGGTTTCCGCAATCCGGCGTTCACCTGGGAGCTTCTGGCCGGTTATCTGCCCCGCGAGGGCGTGAAGGTGGACCCCCTGGTCATCGACAAGCTGAACCAGTCCCTGACCAACGCGCTCATGACCCACGGCACCACGGGGTACGTGAGCATGGGCAACACCCGCCAGTGCGAGGACATCAAGAATTATGAGACCGAGGTGAGTTCCCGCACCACGGCCCTCAAGTACTGGGTCGAGGTGGGCCGCTGCACCGGCGCGGACCTGTTGCTCGTGCCCCAGCTGCTCTACTGGAAGGAGCGCCAGGGCAAGGAAATGGGCGTGGAGTCTCCGGCCTCGGTCATGCTCGACATCTACCTCATCAACGTGAAGGAGGGGCGCATCGCCCAGCGCTTCCACTTCGAGGAGACCCAGCAGGATCTCACCTCGAATCTCCTGGACATCCCCAAGTTCTTCGAGCGCAAGGCCAAGTGGATCACGGCCGGCCAGCTGGCCGACGAGGGCATCGAAACCGGCCTGCGGACCCTGGGTCTATGATTCTTTTCCCCGCCGTGGACATCAAGGACGGTCAGTGCGTCCGTTTGGCGCAGGGCCGGGAGGACGCGGTGACCGTGTTCTCGCCCGATCCCGTGGCGCAGGCCCGGCACTGGGCCGACCTCGGCTCCTCCTGGCTGCACGTCATCGATCTCGACGGGGCCTTCTCCGGTCAGCCGCGCAACGCCGAACTGGTGCGCCGCATCTGCTCCGAGGTCTCCATCCCGGTGCAGCTCGGCGGCGGCATCCGCGACGCGGCGACCGCCCGGGCCTACATCCAGGCCGGGGTGCGGCGGCTCATCATCGGGACCATCGCGCTCACCGAGCCGGAGGTCTTCGCCGCCATTTGCCGGGAATTCCCGGGCCGCGTGGGCGTGTCCCTGGACGCGGTGGACGGCCGCCTGAAGACCAAGGGCTGGGTCGAGGACGCGGGCCTGACCATCTTCGACGTGCTGCCGCGCCTGGAGGCCGACGGCGCGGCCTTCATCATCTACACCGACATCTCTCGCGACGGCATGCAGACGGGCGTGAACCTGAAGGCCCTGGAGGCCCTCTGCGAGGCCACCCGGCTTCCGGTCATCGCGGCCGGGGGAGTACATACCCTGGACGACCTCAAGGCCCTGGCCCCGCTGACGAAGAAGGGCCTGGAAGGGGCCATCTCCGGCCGGGCCATCTACACCGGCACCCTGGATGTGCGGGAAGCCCTGGACTGGATACGATCCCAGGCAGCCTGAAAATGAAAAGGCCCGGGGTGTCCCGGGCCTCTTTTTTTCGTCGTCGCCGTCAAGGCTTCGGCCCCCAGTCCCCTTTCTCCTCCACCCGGATGTACTTCTGGAAGGCGTAGTAGGCCCCGGCGCAGGCGTTGATGAACCCGGCCCGGCCGTCCAGGAACCCGAGCTTCAGGACATAGAGCTTCAGGAAGCGGATTGCGGCGTGGGCCACGGCCCGGGCCACGCCCCCCTTCCTGCCCTTGGCGCGCATCTCGTCCGCGGCCTGCTGGGCGTAGGAGTTCATCTTGGCCATGTGCTCGCGGAAGTTGGCGTAGGGGTAATGGACGATGTCGCCGGAGAGCTTGGCCGTGGGCCCTTGGGGATTGAAGTGGTAGTGCGCCCCCGTCACCGTGACCTTCATGCGCCCGGCCCGGAACACCCGCAGGAGGTGGTCCGGATACCAGCCGGAGTGCTTCAGGAAGCGGTCGAAATAGAAGGAGCGGCGCGGCACGTACCAGCCCGCCAGGTCCGCCGGGGCCTCGGCCAGGGCGCGCCGGATGTTGTCCCGCAACTCGTCGGTGAGATATTCGTCCTGATCCAGGCTGACCACCCAGTCGGTGGCGATTTGCCCGAGGGCGAACTGGAATTGCGGCCCGGGGCCTTCCCATTTCCGGGTGAGCACGCGGGCTCCGGCCTGCTTGGCCAGCTCCCGGGTTTGGTCCGTGCTGAGGGAGTCGACCACCAGAATCTCGTCGCAGAAGTCGAGACTCTTCAGACACTCGCGCAGCAGGCGTTGGCCGTTGAAGGTCAGGATCAGGCCGGTGACGGTGGGCTTCATGCGAGGGATGTAGAGGATTTCCCGGGCGTGGTCCAGCCCGGAGCGGAGAAGGGGCGGCGGCGCCGACCCCGAGGGGCCGCGCCGCCGCGCCGGGAATGCGTCAGGACTGCCGCTTGCCCTCGGGCAGGAGCAGATTCAGGACCACGCCGGTGATGCCGGCCAGTCCGATGCCCTCCAGCTTGAACTCGCCCGCGCCGAAGCTCATGCCGCCCACGCCGAAGATGACGATCAGGGCCACGATGACCATGTTGCGGGGTTCCATGAGATCCTGGCCAGCGCGCACCAGGGTGTTGATGCCCACGACCATGATGGCCCCGAAGAGCAGGACCATGATGCCGCCCATGACCGGCACCGGGATGGTGCCCAGGAAGGCTCCGAGCTTGCCCACGAAGGCCAGGAGCATGGCGGTGATGGCGGCCCAGGTCATGATCGCCGGGTTGAAGACCTTGATCAGGGCAACGGCGCCGGAGACCTCGGAATAGGTGGTGTTCGGCGGGCCGCCCAGCAGGGAGGCCAGGGAGGTGGCCAGACCGTCGCCCAGCAGGGTGCGATGCACGCCGGGGTCCTTGATGTAGTCCTTGCGGGCGATGGAGCCGATGGCCAGCACGTCGCCGAAGTGCTCGATGGCCGGGGCGATGGCCACGGGGACGATGAAGAGCACGGCCTCGAGCTTGAACTCGGGAAAGACGAAGTCGGGCACCGCGAGCCAGGGTGCGGCGAGCATGCGGCTGAAGTCCACCAGCCCGAAGGCCAGGGAGGCGGCGTAGCCCACGACGATGCCGGAAAGGATCGGCAGGAGCCGCAGCCAGCCCTTGGCCAGCATGGACACCGCGATGGTGGCCAGGAGCGAGAGCATGGACACGATCATGGCCGTGTCGCGGGGCACGAGCACGGCCGAGCCGTCGCCGGTCTTGCCCAGGGCCATGTTCACGGCCACCGGGGCCAGGATCAGGCCGATGACCATGATCACCGGGCCGGTGACGATGGGCGGCAGGATGCGGTGGAGCATCTGCACGCCGCGCAGCTTGATGACCGCGGCCAGGAGCACGTAGACCAGACCGGCGGCCGCCAGGCCGGAGAGCGTGGCCGGGATGCCCCAGGTCTGAACGCCGTAGATGATGGGTGCGATGAAGGCGAAGGAGGAGGCCAGGAAGACCGGCACCTTGCCCTTGGTGATGACCTGGAAGAGCAGGGTGCCCGCTCCGGCGGTGAACAGGGCCACGTTGGGGTTGAGCCCCGTGAGCAGCGGCACCAGGACCAGGGCGCCGAAGGCCACGAAGAGCATCTGGGCCCCAAGGACGGCGTCCTTGAGGCGGAAGACGTAATCAGTTGGTTGACGGACCGCGCTCATTGTTCCTCCTTGTCTCTCTCAGCCGCGCGAAAAAAAGGGGCGCCCGGACGCGCCCCGTGTCTTACTTGGTGCCGAAGATGCGGTCCCCGGCGTCGCCCAGGCCGGGGAGGATGTAGCCGTTCTCGTTGAGGCGCTCGTCGACGGCCGCAGTGTAGATGTCCACGTCGGGGTGCTGGGAGGTGATGCGTTCGATGCCCTCGGGCGCGGCCACCAGGAACAGGCCCCGGATCTGCTTGCAGCCCGCTTCCTTGAGCAGGGTGATGGTGGCGTTCAGGGTGCCGCCGGTGGCCAGCATAGGGTCCAGGATGAGGGCCATGCGGCTTTTGATGCTCTTGGCCAGCTTGACGTAGTACTTCACCGGCTGGAGGGTCTCCTCGTTGCGGTAGAAGCCGACCACCGAGACTTTGGCCCCGGGCACCATGTCAAGCACACCGTCCATCATGCCCAGACCGGCGCGCAGGATCGGCACCACGGTGATCTTCTTGCCCTTGATGCGGTCGATGGTCACGTCTCCGGCCCAGCCCTTGATGACCTTCTTTTCGGTCTCCAGGTCCTTGGTGGCCTCATAGGTGAGGAGCCGCGAGACTTCCGTCGCCACGTCGCGGAACAGGCTGGTGGGCAGATCGTGCTTGCGCAGGATGCCCAGTTTGTGCCGCACCAGGGGATGATCAACCACGAATACCGACACGGGACGCCTCCTTGGCTGGGATCAGGCGGCCGGGCCGCCGATGAAATCCCCCTCTTGTAAAGGCAGCTCCGCCGGAGGGTCAAGACGCTTCCGCATTTTTTTTGATATGCATGAGAAAGTGTTTTGCTTTCAACGGGTTCACGTGTATTTGTCGGAAATGGACAAGGAAGAGCACACGTCCTGGGAGCGCCGGGTCGAGAATCCCGACGCGGGCCTGCGCCTGGATCGTTTCTGGGCCAGGGAGTTGGCCCCGGAGGGCGTCTCGCGCGAACAGGTCAAGGACTGGATCAAGTCCGGCCGCGCTCTGCTGGACGGGGTGGTCTGCGCCAAGCCCAATCAGCGCCTGGACGGCGGCGAGTCCCTGCGTCTAACCGGCGAGTCCCGCGCCGGGCGACTCGCCGCCGAGGACGGAGTCCTGGACCTGATCCACCGCGACGCCCACCTGGTGGTTCTGGACAAACCCGCCGGGCTGACCACGCATCCCGCGCCCGGGCTCTCGGCGGGCACCCTGGTGCATCGTCTGCTGCACCACTTCCCGGAGATACGGGTGCTGGACGAGCAGCGGCCGGGCATCGTGCATCGCCTGGACAAGGACACCTCGGGCGTCATGGCCGTGGCCCTGACCTCGGAGGCCCGCCTCGCCCTGGCCCGGGACTTCGCCGAGCGACGGGTGTCCAAGGCCTATCTGGCCCTGGTGCATGGGCGGCCCCGGCGGGACGAGGGCCGGGTGGACGCGCCCATCGGACGTCATCCGACTCAGAAAACCAAGATGGCCGTGGTGGAGAAGGGCGGTCGTCCGGCCGAGAGCGCCTGGCGGGTGCTCTGGAGCGACCCTGAGGGCCGGGCCAGCCTGCTTCTGGTGCGCATCTTCACCGGCCGCACGCATCAGATTCGCGTCCATATGGCCCACGTCGGCCACCCCATCGTGGGCGACGCGGTCTACGGCCCGCGTGAGCACGCGGCCTGGAAGGCCCGGGGAGAGGCGGCCGCCGCCCTGGCCGGACGCCAGATGCTGCATGCCTTCTTCCTGGCGCTCACCCATCCGGCGACCGGCGGCAGGATGTATTTCCGACGCAAGCCGCCCGTCGATTTCCTGGAGCTTCTGACGGCCCTGGACCAACGCTGCCTGCGTCTGGCCGTGGTGGGCCGCACGGGCTCGGGCAAATCGGCCCTGCTGCGGGCCCTGGCCGCGCGCGGGGTTCCGGTCTTTTCGGCCGATGCCGAGGTGGCCGGGCTGTACGCCCCGGACGGCGACGGCGCGGCCCTGCTGACCCGGCGTTTCGGCGACGTGTTCATCGCGGCGGACGGCGGGGTGGACAAGACCGCGCTCATGGACGCCATGCGGCGTTCGGACGGCCTGCGCCGGGAGATCATGGATATGATCCATCCCCTGGTCTGGCACCGGCTGGAGGTCTTCTGGACCGCCAACGCCGCGGCCGAGGTGGCGGTTGCCGAGATTCCGCTGCTGCAGGAGTCCGGCCGGGCCGATGCGGTCGATCTGCTGGCCGGGATCTGGCGGCCGGAGGAGGTTCGCCGGGCCGACGTGCTGGCCGGACGCGGCCTGGACGCCGAAACCCTGGCCCTGTTTGATTCCTGGCAATGGCCCGGGCCCGCCAAGCTGCGCGCCTGCCATCTCGTTTTGGACAACTCCGGGAGCCTGGCCGATCTGGAGCGCCGGGCCGGGGCCCTGCTCAAGATCGCGCGCGGTGTCGCAGTCCGGCGGCGGGAGGCGGCCGCGCGGAGATTCGAGGCGCTCTGGGAGCGGCTGGAGCGGGAACTGGCCGCCGTCGACGGGGAGGCCGGGACGTGATCCCCCTGCGCGACAACGTGCCCCGGCTGACCATTCCCTACGTGGTCTGGGGCATCATCATCCTGAACGTGCTGGCCTTTCTCTTCCAGACGAGCCTGCCGCCCTGGGACCGCAACGCCCTGGTCCATCTCTTCGGCGTGGTCCCGCTGCGCTACTTCAACCCGGAGTGGGCCCGGGTCCACGGCCTGTCGCAGTCCCTCTGGCCCGCGCTGACGTACATGTTCCTGCACGGCGGCTGGTGGCATCTCATCATCAACATGTGGATGCTCTGGATTTTCGCCGACAACGTGGAGGACGCCGCCGGACATGTCGGCTTCGCGATCTTCTACGTGCTCTGCGGATTGGCGGCCCTGGCCGCGCATCTCATCCTGAACCTGGGCTCGCCGGTGCCGGTCATCGGGGCCTCCGGGGCCATCGCCGGGGTCATGGGGGCCTATTTCGTGCTCTATCCCCGGGGCACGGTGCACACCCTCATTCCGATCTTCTTCATTCCCTGGTTCGTGGACATCCCGGCGCCCTTCTTTCTGGGTTTCTGGTTCCTGACCCAGATCATCTCCGGGGTGGCCTCCCAGGGCGGCGGGGGCGTGGCCTGGTGGGCGCACGTGGGCGGCTTCCTGGCCGGAGTCGTGCTCATCCGTTTTTTCCGCAGTCCCCGGAGCTGCCCTTCCTGTTACAACCGGGGCACGCGCCAGTACGAGTGGCGGCGGCCCGGTCCCTGATCCCGCCCGGTCAGCGCCCCGGAATCAGGAAGGACTGGACCCGCTCCACGCCCGGAACGGCTGTCGCCGCCTCCCTGACCCGCTCGGCCGCGGCCTGGTCCGGCACGGTTCCCAGGAGCACGGCCACGCCGTTGACCACCTCGACCTCCAGCCGTCCGGCGGAGATGGCCTTGTCCGCCGCCAGGACGGCCCGCACCCGGTCGGCCACCTCGGGATCGGCGGAGGCGTCGCCGGTTTCGGGCAGGAAGTAGATTTCCACCGAGAGGACGCCGTCCGCCGCGCGCGCCGTGGTCACCGCGAAATTCTGGAAGGCCGCGTCGTCCAGCCGCCCCACGAGGTAGACCCGGCCGTCGAAGCAGGAAACCTTCACGGCCAGTCCTTTTTGCTTGTCCTTGTCCAGGAGCTTGGCCTTGATGGTGTTGGCGATGCGTTGGTCTCCGCTGAGGGTGGCCAAGCCGCGCCCGGCGGTTGTCGGTTCCTTCGTCTTCTGGGGCACGAAGCCGGAGGCGCAGAAGAGCAGGGCCAGGACGGCGCAGAGGGTCGCCGGGCGGGAGAGGGCGGGCATGGAGACCTCCTTGACTGAGGCGATCCTACGCAACCGGAAGGCCGCTGTGAAGTCGGGCGTCGGCTTCTTGACTTCTCCTTCTTTCACGTTACCTTGTAGCATCGAGGCGGACCGCGCCGACGGTCCCGATCAAGGAGTGTGGCAAGACGATGTCCGTCGAATACAAGGACTATTATAAGATTCTCGGAGTCTCCAAGACCGCCTCCCAAGAGGAGGTCTCCAAGGCCTTCAAGAAGCTGGCCCGCAAGTACCACCCGGACCTCAACCCGGGCGACCCCAAGGCCGAGGGCAAGTTCAAGGAGGCCAACGAGGCGTACGAGGTGCTCAAGGACCCCGAGAAACGCAAGCTCTACGACACCCTGGGGCCCAACTGGCAGCAGGGACAGGGCTTCCAGCCGCCTCCGGGCTACGAGAACATGCGCTTCAACTTCGGCGGCCAGGAGTTCGGCGGGGGCTCGGGCTTCAGCGACTTCTTCGAGACCATCTTCGGAGGCCGGGGATTCGGCGGCCAGGGTTTCGGGGGGCAGGAGTTCGGCGGCCGGGAGTTTCGCCAGCGTCCCCGGCGCGGCCAGGACGCCGAGGCCGCCTATGAGATTTCCCTGGAGGACGCCTTCCGAGGCGGGCCCCAGTCCATCACGCTCTCGGAGCACGTGCCCGGGCCCGACGGCCTGCCCCGGATGAGCACCAAGACGCTCAGCGTCACGGTGCCCGCCGGAGTCAAGGACGGCCAGCGCATCCGCTTGGCCGGGCAGGGCAACCCGGGCAGCGCGGGCGGCCCGGCGGGTGATCTCTACCTCAAGATCAGGCTCGCCCCGCATCCGCTGTACAAGGTCAAGGACGAGGACCTGGTCTACGACCTGAAGCTCACGCCCTGGGAGGCCGCGCTGGGCGCGACCGTGCGCGTGCCCACCCTGGACGGGGGCGTGGAGATGAAGATTCCCGCCGGCATCGGCAGCGGCAAGAAGCTGCGCCTGCGCGGCAAGGGCCTGGGCTGCGGCGACAGCCGCGGCGACCAGTTGGTGCGGATCATGATCCAGACCCCGGACCGCCTCTCCGACGAGGAGCGGCGGCTCTGGGAGGAGCTGGCCCGGAAGTCCTCCTTCCGGCCCAGGGACTAGGAGGACGTGGGCATGACCAAACGTGTTCAGGAAACGCTCGTGACCGTGGGCTGCACCCTGCCCGAGCCGTCGGAGCAGGTGGCCTGGGCCCAGCTCGTGGAGCTGACCGGGATCGCGCCCGCCTGCATGGGCGAGCTGGTGGAGATGGGCTGGGTGGAGCCGGTGCGCACCGGGGCCGAGGGCTACCTCTTCCGCATGCGCGACGTCTACCGCATCCAGAAGCTGCTGCGTCTGAGCAACGATCTGGGCATCTCCGTGGCCGGGGCGAGCATCATCGTGGATCTGCTGGCCCGCATCGAGGAACTGGAAAAGGAGGTGGCCGAGCTGCGGCGGCTGCTCTAGCCGCGCGCCCGGTACGCCGAGATCATCATACGAGACTGCAAGGAGGTTCCGCATGGACCCCAACAAGCTGACCCAGAAATCCCAACAGGCCCTCAGCGAGGCCCAGAGCTTGGCCGTCCGCTTCGGGCAGCAGCAGATCGACGCCGAGCATCTGCTGGCGGCCCTGGTGGCCCAGGAGGGCGGGCTGGTGCCCGAGATCCTCAAGAAGTGCGGCATCGAGCCCGGGGCCTATGCCCAGGCCGTGGAGGCCGAGGTCCGCAGGCTGCCCAGCGTGAGTGGGCCCGGAGCCCAGCCCGGCCAGGTCTTCGTGACGCCGCGCCTGTCGAGCCTGATCGTGCGCGCCGAGGACGCGGCCAAGCGGATGCAGGACGAGTTCGTGAGCGTGGAGCACCTGTTCTTGGCCCTGCTGGACGAATCGCCGTCCAGCGGCGTGGGCCGGGTGAACCGCCAGTTCAATCTGAACCGCGACAAGGTTCTCGGCGTGCTCACCGAGGTGCGCGGCAAGCAGCGCGTGACCTCGGACAACCCGGAGGCCACCTACGACGCGCTCAAGAAGTACGGCCGCGACCTGGTGGCCGAGGCCAAGGCGGGCAAGCTCGACCCGGTCATCGGCCGGGACGCCGAAATCCGCCGGACCATCCGCATCCTCTCGCGCCGGACCAAGAACAATCCCGTGCTCATCGGCGAGGCGGGCGTGGGCAAGACCGCCATCGTGGAGGGCCTGGCCCAGCGCATCGTCAAGCAGGACGTGCCCGAGGGGTTGAAGGACAAGATCGTCTTCGCCCTGGACATGGGCGCGCTCATCGCCGGGGCCAAGTACCGGGGCGAGTTCGAGGAAAGGCTCAAGGCCGTGCTCAAGGAAGTCCAGCAGTCCGAGGGCCGCATCCTGCTCTTCATCGACGAGCTGCACACCATCGTGGGCGCGGGCAAGGCCGAGGGCGCCATGGACGCGGGCAACCTGCTCAAGCCCATGCTGGCCCGGGGCGAACTGCACTGCATCGGCGCGACCACCACGGACGAGTACCGCAAGTACATCGAGAAGGACCCGGCGCTGGAACGCCGCTTCCAGCCGGTGATGGTCGACGAGCCGAGCGTGGAGGACACCATCTCCATCCTGCGCGGCCTGCGCGAGCGCTTCGAGGTGCACCACGGCGTGCGCATCAGCGACGCGGCCGTGGTCGAGGCCGCCGTGCTCTCGGCCCGCTACATCTCCGACCGCCAGCTCCCGGACAAGGCCATCGACCTCATTGACGAGGCTGCGGCCCTCATCCGCACCGAGATCGACTCCCAGCCCTACGAACTGGACAAGGCCAACCGCACGGCCCTGCAACTGGAGATCGAGCGCGAGGCCCTCAAGCGCGAGACCGACAAGGCCAGCAAGGAAAGGCTGAAGAAGCTCGAAGAGGAGCTGGAGGAGGTCAAGGCCGGGCAGGCCGAGTTGCAGGGGCAGTGGGAGCGCGAGAAGAGTTCCATCGAGAGCCTGCGCCGCCTCAAGGAGGACATCGAGCGCACCCGCCACGAGGTGGAGGAGGCCGAGCGGCAGCTCGACTACAACAAGGCCGCCGAACTGCGCTATTCCAAGCTGCACGCCCTTGAGAAGCAGTTGGCCGACTCCGAGGCCTCGCTCTCCGAGGACGGCAAGCCCCGGTTGGTCAAGGAGGAGGTGGGCCCGGACGACGTGGCTTCGGTCATCTCCCGCTGGACCGGCATCCCCGTGGCCCGGCTCCTGGAGGGCGAGCGCGAGAAGCTGCTCCGGCTGGAGGATATCCTGCACGCCCGGGTGGTGGGCCAGGACGCGGCCGTCACCGCCGTGGCCGACGCCGTGCTGCGCGCCCGCGCGGGGCTCAAGAATCCCAAGCGGCCCATCGGCTCGTTCATCTTCCTGGGCCCCACGGGCGTGGGCAAGACCGAGCTGTCCAAGGCCCTGGCCGAGGCCCTGTTCGACTCCGAGGAGAACATGATCCGCCTGGACATGTCGGAGTACATGGAGAAGCACACCGTGGCCCGGCTCATCGGCGCGCCTCCGGGCTACATCGGCTATGACGAGGGCGGCCAGCTCACCGAGGCCGTGCGCCGCAAGCCCTACGCCGTGGTGCTCTTCGACGAGATCGAGAAGGCCCACCCGGACGTCTTCAACGCCCTGTTGCAGATCCTGGACGACGGGCGGCTCACGGACAGCCACGGCCGGACCGTGGACTTCAAGAACACGATCATCATCATGACCTCCAACCTGGGAGCCCAGTACCTCCTGGACGGCATCGAGCCGGACGGGAGCTTCAAGCCGGGCACCGAGGACGCGGTGATGAACACCCTGCGCACCAACTTCCGGCCCGAGTTCCTGAACCGGGTGGACGAGACCGTGCTCTTCAAGCCGCTCCTGCAGGAGCAGCTCATGAAGATCGTGGACCTCCTGCTGGCCGGGCTGCGTTCCCGCCTGGAGGACCGCAAGATCGGCCTCGACCTCACGGACCGGGCCAAGGCCTTCATCGCCCAGTCGGCCTACGATCCGGTCTTCGGCGCGCGGCCGCTGCACCGCTACCTCCAGTCGCGCCTGGAAACGCCCCTGGCCAAGGAGCTCATCTCCGGCAGGCTGGAGGACGGCCGAAACGTGACCGTGGATGTGGACAAGGACAAGCTAATCTTTAGGTGAGATTATGGTTTGTAAGCTTTGTGGCCAGGTGAGAAAGCTTGTAAAAGCGCACATAATTCCACGCTCATTTTATGCTAGAGTATCTGATTCTCAATTCGGCACGTTAGTTTTGACAGATGTAGATGGGGAATATCCAAAAAAATGTTATTCTGGATTATATGACGATACAATATTGTGTAGTTATTGTGATAATAATATAATTGGAGTTTACGATGATTATGCGAAAAAAATATTCGTAGATGAGCTATTCAATATTGATCCAATATTTTTTGGTGGTGAAGTTGTTGGGTATAAAACAAATGATATTGATTACATAAAAACAAAAATGTTCTTTATTTCAGTGCTATGGCGAGCCTCTGTGTCAAGCCAGCATCACTTTAAAGGTGTTTCATTAGGTCCATTTGAAGAAATAGCGCGAAAGATGATTTTTACTAATGATCCTGCACAAAAAGATGATTTTTCTGTAATAATTTATAAACTTTCTGATGTTGATTATGCAATGTTCACACCTTATTTGACTAAACAAGATGGTGTAAATTTTTATAAGGTATTTTTACCTGGATATTGTGCCTTTGTAAAAGTCGATAAACGCAAGGCGCCTGAATCGTTGAGGTATGCACAAATAACTGCAAATGAGCCGATTAGAATTGTTTCAAAACAATTGATTGGGAGTAGAGACGGCAGAGCCGCAAGTAAAATAGCGCAGGCAAACTTAGGTAGAATAAAAATCCGTGAGCCTAATTAGCAAGGAAGACCTCGAATCCTACGCCGACGTTCTGTTCTGGGCGTTGGGCACGTCGCGGGCGATGCCGTTCAAGAACGGCGACCTCGTGCTCGTGCGCTACGACGTGCCCGCCGTTGACCTGGCCGAGGCGGTCTACGCCCGGCTCATCGACGCCCATCTCCATCCGCTCTGCCTCTCCCGGCCGACCCCGGGCATGGAGGCCTGCCTTTGCGAGAGCGGCAGCTTCGGCCAGCTCACCTTCGAGCGGCCGGGCGAGGTGGAGCTGTTCCAGAAGACCGCCGGCGTGCTGAACATCCTGGCCCCGGCCGATCCCGCCCACCTGGCCCACGTGGACCCCAGGGTGGTGGACCAGATGCGCCAGGGCCGTCTGCACGCGGGACAGATCCTGGAGCGTCGCCGCCGGGCCGGGCTCCTGGGCTGGACCACCTGCCTCCATCCCACCCAGGCCCTGGCCGACGCGGCCGGGGTGGACCTGGAGGAATACGCCCGGCTCCTGGCCCGGGCCTGCTATCTGAACATGGCCGACCCGGTGCGCGAGTGGAAGCGCCTGCGCGAGGAGGTGGAGGACACCGGCCGCTGGCTGGACGGGCTGAAGGCCACGTCCTACCGCCTGGAGTCCGCCTCCTGCGACCTGACCGTGGAGCCCGGGCCGCACCGCCGCTTCGTGGGCGTGAACGGGGCCAACATCCCGGGCGGGGAGCTGTACATCGCCCCGGACGGCCGCTCGGCGCGCGGGGTCTTCTATGCCGACCAGCCCTCCCTGCACATGGGCCACCTCGTGCTCGGCGCACGCCTGGAGTTCCAGAACGGCATCGCCGTGCGCGCCGAGGCCGCCAGGGGAGGGCAGTTCCTCCAGCAGCGGCTCTACGCCGACGCCGGAGCCCGTCGTCTGGGCGAGTTCTCGCTCACCGACAGCCGCTTCTCGCGCGTGACGCGGTTCATGGCCCACACCCTGCTGGACGAGAACCTGGGCGGGGAGCGGGGCAACTGCCACATCGCCCTGGGCTCCGCGCCGCTCTCCAGCTATTCCGGCCCGCTGGAGATCCTCACGCCGGAGATGGAGGCCGAATTCGGCTTCAACGTCTCGGCCCTGCACTGGGATCTGGTGAACACCGAGTCCAAGGTCGTGACCGCCGCCCTGCCCGGCGGGGCCGCGCGCGTGATCTACGAGAACGGCCGCTTTCTCCGCTGAATCGTACGGAAAAAAACCGTCCGTCCGGCCGCTGCCCGTTGACAACCCTTGAGCGGTGCTTACCTCATGGGCGCGGCGGTCTTCCGCCGCGATTTTTTGACGCGAGGTGACGCATGTCCGTTGAGGAAAGCAAGGATCGGGAGATTCCCGTGACCAATGGTGACACGGCTCCGGGCGAGGGCCCTGAGCTGACTCTGAGCGAGGAGGAGCTGGCCGCGCTCTGCAAGAGCCACGTCTGTCCCGGCTGCGAGGTCATGAAACAGGCCGAGGACGTGCGTTTGCGCTCCCTGGCCGAGGCCGACAACACGCGCAAGCGGCTTTCGCGCGAGACCGAGGAGTTGCGGCGGTTCGCCTGCCAGTCCGTGCTGGCCGATCTGCTGCCCGTGCTGGACAACCTGGACCTGGCCCTGAACCACGCCCCGGGCGAGGGCTGCAAGGACTTCGTGCTGGGCGTGGAGATGACCCGCAAGGTCTTCCTGGACATCCTCAAGAACCACGGCCTGACTCCCGTGGACGAGACCGGGGTGCTCTTCGACCCCAACCGCCACGAAGCCCTCGGCGCGGTGCAGGACCCCAATCTGCCCGACGGCTTCGTGACCCAGGTGGCCCAGAAGGGCTATCTGCTCAAGGACCGGCTCCTGCGGCCGGCCAAGGTTCTGGTGAACAAGCCGCAATAAATGCGGAACCGGCTCCTTTACAATCGGACAACAGGACTTATCCCAAACGGGACGGCGGGTTCCCGCCGAACAGACGAAACGAATTCTTCCAACTGAGGAGGACGAGATAATGGGCAAGATCATCGGGATCGACCTCGGGACCACCAACTCCTGCGTCTACGTCATGGAGGGCAAGGACCCGAAGTGCATCACCAACCCCGAAGGCGGGCGGACCACCCCCTCCATCGTCGCCTTCACCGACAAGGAACGGCTGGTGGGCGAGCTGGCCAAGCGCCAGGCCGTGACCAACCCGGACAAGACCGTTTTCGCCATCAAACGCCTCATGGGCCGCGCCTTCGCCGCCCCCGAGGTGGACAAGTGGAAGGGCCATTGTCCCTATCGCATCGTGGACGGCAAGGGCGGCGACGCCTGGGTTGAGATCGCGGGCAAGAAATACAGCCCGCCGGAGGTCTCGGCCATGATCCTGCAGAAGCTGAAGCAGGACGCCGAAACCTACCTGGGCGAGCCCGTGACCGAGGCGGTCATCACCGTGCCCGCCTACTTCAACGACTCCCAGCGCCAGGCCACCAAGGACGCGGGCAAGATCGCGGGCCTGGAGGTCAAGCGCATCATCAACGAGCCCACGGCGGCCTCCCTGGCCTACGGCTTCGACAAGAAGCGCAACGAGAAGATCGCGGTCTTCGACCTGGGCGGCGGCACGTTCGACATTTCCATCCTGGAGGTCGGCGACAACGTCGTGGAAGTCCGGGCCACCAACGGCGACACCTTCCTCGGCGGCGAGGACTTCGACCACCGCGTGATCCAGTATCTGGTGGAGGAGTTCCAGCGCGAGAACGGCATCGACCTTTCCAAGGACCGCATGGCCCTCCAGCGCCTCAAGGAGGCCGCCGAGAAGGCCAAGAAGGAACTCTCCAGCTCCATGGAGACGGAGATCAACCTGCCCTTCATCACCGCGGACCAGAACGGCCCCAAACACCTCATGATCAAGCTCACCCGGGCCAAGCTGGAGAAGCTGGTGGAGGACCTGGTGGACCGCACGGCGGAGCCCTGCCGCAAGGCCCTCAAGGACGCCGGGCTGTCGTCCAAGGAAATCGACGAGGTGGTCCTGGTCGGCGGCATGACCCGCATGCCCCTGGTGCAGCAGAAGGTGAAGGAGTTCTTCGGCAAGGAGCCCAACCGCTCCGTGAACCCGGACGAGGTCGTGGCCATGGGCGCGGCCATCCAGGGCGGCATCCTGGCCGGTGACGTCAAGGACGTGCTCCTGCTCGACGTGACCCCGCTGTCGCTGGGCATCGAGACCATGGGCGGCGTGTTCACCCGGCTCATCGACCGCAACACGACCATCCCGACCCGCAAGAGCCAGGTCTTCACCACGGCCGCCGACAACCAGCCTTCGGTGTCGATCCACGTGCTCCAGGGCGAACGGCCCATGGCGGGCGACAACATGACCCTGGGCCGCTTCGAGCTCACCGGCCTGCCCCCGGCCCCGCGCGGCGTGCCCCAGGTGGAAGTCACCTTCGACATCGACGCCAACGGCATCGTGAACGTCTCGGCCAAGGATCTGGGCACCGGCAAGGAGCAGTCCATCCGCATCACGGCCTCCAGCGGCCTGTCCGACTCGGACATCGACCGCATGGTCAAGGACGCCGAGGCCCACGCCGAGGACGACCGCAAGAAGCAGCAGGTCATCGAGGCCCGCAATCAGGCCGACAACCTGATCTACACCACGGAGAAGACCCTGCGCGACATCGGCTCGGGCGTGGACCCCGTGCTCAAGGGCGACATCGAGAACCGGGTCGAGGAACTGAAGAAGGTTCTCGGCGGGGACGACGTGGAGGCCATCAAGCGGGCCACCGACGCCCTGTCCAGCGCTTCGCACAAGCTGGCCGAACAGCTCTACGCCCAGAAAACCCAGGCCCAGGGCGCGGGAGGCCAGCAGGCCCAGCAGCCCGGCGCCGGGGAGCAGCAGGCCCAGGGCCGCAAGGATGACGACGACGTGGTCGACGCCGACTACACCGAGGTGAAGTAGCCCGGCCGCGCCCGGAGCGCTTGCCATGCACGGCCAACCGGTATAGCCTGACCCGGCCCGCGATCGACGCGGGCCGGGTTTTTTTCGCCCCATGCCGGGAACGGCCGCGCGCAAACCGCCGCCCTCTGGAGACGAGTCTTCATGATCTTCCGCCGCACCGCCTTCGCCGTCGCCCTGACGCTCTGCGCCGCGCTGCTCTTCGGCTGCGCCCAGCGCATCGCCTGGGCCCCCAGCGCCGAATCCGTGAATCTCATGACCACCCCGCAGCTCATGCAGGAGGCCGCCAAGGCCTATGACCAGCGCGACTGGGCCCGGGGCGAGTTGTATTACGGCCGCCTGCTCGAACGCGCCGACCTGTCCGGCCGCGACCGGCCCCTGGCGGCCCGCCGCCTGGCCGAGAGCGCCTTCGAGTCGCGCCACTACAACCAGTCCCTGGCCGCCCTGGACCTCTGGGCCAAGGCCGACAAGAAGGCCGTGGACGACTGGCGCTGGACCGACCTGAACATCCGCTCCCTGGCAGCCCTGGGCAAGGCGGCCGCCTTGGAGGAACAACGCGCCTGGCTGGCCGGGCGCAAGAACGTGCCCTGGGAGACGCGCCAAAAGGCCGCCCTGGCCTTCTTCGACGCCTTTTACGCGGACGGGCATCCGGTTCAGGCCCTGCAGGCCTTGGCCGACGCCTACCGCCTCGCCCCGGACGGCCCCTCCCGGGCGGCGCTGGAGAAGGATTTCCTGGTCCGCCTGGGGGCGCTCGGGGACAAGGATCTGAAGCGTCTGGCCGAGGCCGCGCCGTCCGAGGCCCGTTCGGCCTTTCCCTATGCCCTGACGGATTTCGAGAGGGCCCGCCGGGAAGCCAAGGGCAAGGACGACTGGGCCGAGAGCTGGCGGACCATGCGCGCGGTGTTGGCAGCCTCGCAGCTGGAGTCCAAGGACGTTCTCGCCCGCGATCTGCGTGAGCTGGAGAAGAAGCGGGGCGTGCCGCGCACCGGCGTGGCCCTGGCCCTGCCCCTGTCCGGCCGTTTCGCGGACGTGGGGCAGAAGATCGCCCGGGGCGCGTCCCTGGCCCAGTGGGCTCTGGCCAACGCGGGCCAGGAAACCGAGGTCCGGGTGATCAATACCGAGGTTCCGGGCTGGCCCGCCCGCCTGAACGAGCTGCCGCCGCATTTCTCCCTGGTGGGCGGCCCGTTGCGCATGGAGGCGGTCAAGGAGATGGAGCCCGCCGGGCTCTTGGCCAAGCGCGCCTTCTTCACCTTCCTGCCGAGCCTGGGCGACGTCCGCGAGGGCGCGCAGGCCTGGCGCTTCTTCCCCAGCGCCCGCGACCAGGCCCGGGCCGCGGCCAAGCTCGCCGTGGACGACCTGGGCATCCGCAACGTGGCCGTGCTGGCCCCGGAAGAGAAGTTCGGCCGCCATATGCGCGATCTCTTCGCCGAGGAGGTCGCGGCCCGGGGCGGGCACGTCTCGGTGACGGAAACCTACCCGCCGGGCGATCACCCGGAGTGGGGCAAGAGCGTGGCCCGGCTGCTGCATGTTCCGTTCAAGTCCGGCGGGACCGCGCCCAAGGCCGATTTCGGGGCAGTGTTCCTGCCCGATGGCTGGGCCCAGGCCCAAGTGCTCATCCCCAACTTCTTCTTTCATGAGTCCGGCTATCTCGTCTTCCTGGGACCGGAGATGTGGAGCCGTGCCCTGGACGAGTCCCGCGACCTGGAGGAGCAGTATTACCGGCTCACGGCCTGCTCCGGGGCCTGGGACCAGGAGAGTCCGGCGGCCCGGGCGCTTCAGTCCGCCCTGGACGAGCAGGGCTTGGGCGCGGCCGACTTCTGGGTGGCCCTGGGCTACGACTTCGTGCGTTTCGCGGCCCGCATGGGCGGCCTGGATTCGATCTCCCCGGCCGAGGTCAACGGCCGCTTGGCCCGCATGGAAGGCTTCGACTTCAGCCTCGCGCCCATGAGCTGGACCCCCGACGGCGCGGCCAGCGAGGCCCTGCACCTCTTCCAGCCCGCCAAGGACGGCAAGGTGGCGGCCGACCCCGCCCGCATGCACGAGAGCATCGCCAAGGCCCTGTCCCGGCGCGAACTGTTCATCAAGGCCGCCAACACCCAGCGGCAGGGCAAGGCGTCGGCCCCGGCGGCCGTCCCCGCCGCGCCCCAGCTGACGACGCCCGGGGAATTGGACCGCGACTGAGTCGCATCAAGGAGAAGTGATGAAGATCAGCCGAGAGGAAGTGTTTCGCGTGGCCCGTCTGGCCAGGCTGGAGCTGAGCGAGGACAAGGTGGAGCTGTTCGCCGGACAGGTGGGCGACATCCTGGACTACATCGACCAGCTCAACCGTCTGGACACCGAAGGCGTGGAGCCCATGTACGGCCCGGGTTCGAAGACGACGCTCCTGCGTCCCGACGAGGTTCGCCGGGAGTGCGGTCGGGAGCAGGTGTTGGCCAACGCGCCGGAAACCGACGGGGCCTTCTTCATCGTACCGCGCATTGTCTCCGCTGGACATTGATCCTGTTGCATGAGCAACTATTTAGTCTATTGAAGAGAACGGGAAAACCATGTCTGACCTGCATTTGAAGACGCTTTCCGAAATCCGGGGCCTGCTGGCCGAGCGCCGGGTGTCCGCCGAGGAGGCGACCAAAGCCTGCCTGGAGCGCATCGAGGCCACTGAGCCCACGATTCAGGCCCTGCTGCACGTGTCCGCCGAAACCGCGCTGGCCGAGGCCCGGACCTTGGACGCGGCCGGGCCTGACCCCGAGCGGCCGCTTTGGGGCGTGCCCCTGATCGTCAAGGACTGCCTGACCGCCAAGGGCCTGCCCGCCACGGCCGGGTCGCGCATCCTGGAAAACTTCGTCCCGTTCTACGACGCCACGGCCGTGGCCCGGCTCAAGGCGGCCGGGGCCGTGATCCTGGGCAAGTCCAACATGGACGAGTTCGCCATGGGCTCCAGCACCGAGAACTCGGCCTTTCAGCCCACCCGCAACCCCTGGGATGCGGAGCGGGTGCCCGGCGGGTCCAGCGGCGGCTCGGCCGCGGCGGTGGCCGCCTGCCAGGGCTTCGGGGCCCTGGGCACGGACACCGGCGGCTCCATCCGCCAGCCCGCCTCGTTCTGCGGCATCGTCGGGCTCAAACCCACCTACGGCCGCGTCTCGCGCTATGGGCTCATCGCCTACGGTTCGTCCCTGGACCAGATCGGGCCCATGACCCGCACGGTGGAGGACGCCGCGCGGCTGCTCCAGGTCATGGCCGGGCACGACACCCGCGATTCCACCAGCGTTGACGAGCCCGTGCCCGATTACCTGGCCGCTCTGTCGGCCCGGAGCGACCTCAAGGGGCTGACCATCGGCCTGCCCGAGGAGTATTGGGGCGAAGGCGTGGACCCCGAGGTGGCCGAGTGCTGCCGCGCGGCCGTGTCCCAGGCCGAGGCCCTGGGCGCGCGCACCGTTCCGGTGCCGCTCAGGCTCTCGGAGTACGCCGTGGCCGTGTACTACGTCATCGCCACGGCCGAGGCCTCCTCGAACCTGGCCCGCTTCGACGGCGTGCGTTACGGCCACCGCGACAAGCAGGCCCAGGATCTGATCGAGATGTACACCCGTTCTCGCACCCAGGGCTTCGGCGACGAGGTGCAGCGGCGCATCATCCTGGGCACCTATGTGCTTTCGGCTGGCTACTACGACGCTTACTACCGCAAGGCCGCCCAGGTGCGCGCCCTGCTGCGCCGCGACTTCGACACGGCCTTCCAGACTTGCGACCTCATCGCCGGGCCGGTCTGTCCGACCACGGCCTTCCGCGTGGGTCAGATGACCAACGATCCGCTGCAGATGTACCTCATGGACATCTTCACCATCTCGGCCAACCTGGCGGGCATTCCGGGGCTGAGCCTGCCCTGCGGCCTCGGCCGCGACTCGGGGATGCCCGTCGGTCTCCAACTCATGGCCAAGCCCTTTTCCGAGGACGTGTTGCTGTCCGCCGCCGACGTGCTGGAGCGGGCCCTGCCCAAACTGCCGCGGCCTGCCGGATTGGCTTAGCACACTGTTGAAAAAATGCGTCGCCCGCGTGGCGGCGTTGGAGCGGGCCCTTGTGCGCTGATGCCGCGCGGGGCCCCTTTTTTCGTGTCGCGTCCAGACTCCGCGTGCGTGGGATTTCCTGGGCGACGTTCTGCCGTCCGCTCCAGAGCGCGGCCAATCGGCCGCGTTTGGACGCCAGGATGTCCCGGTAGCCCCGCTCCATGCCGAGCATGGGCAACAGCTCCAGGAAGATGGTCTGGGGGATGTTTCCAATGCCCGGGACGGGGTCTGCCCAAGGGGGCTTCGGCCGTGGAGCAGCCGGTGGAAAAGGGATTTCCGCTTGCGTTCCCGAACGGCATTGCCTATCACTTGAAGTTGACGATTTGATATTGCCCCGACAGTACTTGGTTGCCGGGCGGACCGTTCTCCGGACAGGAAGGATGCGCAACGCCGAACCGTTCACGTTCACCCTCGGGGGAGTCCATCCCCCCGGCCGCAAGGCGCTCACCGCCGGCCTGCCCCTGGAGGTCATGCCGCCTCAATCCCGCTACGTGGTTTCCATGGCCCAGCACTTCGGCGCCCCGGCCGTGCCCCTGGTCAAGAAGGGCGACGCCGTGCGCGAGGGCCTGCGTATCGGCGGGGTGGACAAGTTCCTCGGCGCGGAGGTGCACAGCCCGGTGACGGGTACGGTGGTCTCCGTGGGCCGCGCGCCGCACCCCATCCTGGGCCCGGTGCCCGCCGTGGTCATCGAGCGCGACCCCGAGGCCCCGGACGCGGCCGTCACCCCTCTGGAGTGGGAAAGCCTTCAGGCTTGCGACATCCTGGCGCGCATCCGCGACGCCGGGGTGGTGGGCATGGGCGGCGCGGGCTTCCCCACCCACGTCAAGCTCTGTCCTCCGGCGAACCTCACGATCGACACCTGCATCCTCAACGGCGTGGAGTGCGAGAGCTACCTCACCGCCGACCACCGGCTCATGCTCGAACGCCCGGCGGACATCGTCCAGGGGCTGCGCATCCTGCTCAAGACGCTCGGCGCCGAGCGGGCCTTCATCGGCATCGAGAACAACAAGCCCGACGCCGTCGAAGCCCTGCGCGCGGCAGTGGCCGCAGCCGGAGAGGGAAAGCGCGTGACCGTGGCGGCCCTGGATGTGAAGTATCCCCAGGGCTCCGAGAAACAGCTCATCGAGGCTCTCACGGGCCGTCGGGTTCCCGCCGGTGGCTTGCCCGCGCACGTGGGCTGCGTGGTCCAGAACGTGGCCACGGCCAACGCCGTATACGAGGCCGTGGCCCTGGGCCGAAGCTGCTACGAACGGGTGGTCACGGTTTCGGGCCGGGGCGTGGCGCGCCAGGCCAACCTCGTCTGCCGCGTGGGCGTGACCCTGGCCGACCTGGCCGCGCACCTGGGCGGGCTGCGCGAGGAGGCCGTGAAGTGCGTGCTCGGCGGGCCTATGATGGGCTTCGCCGTGGCCGGGCTGGACTATCCCGTGACCAAGACCACCTCGGGCGTGCTCTTCCTCACGACCGAGGAGAGCCCGGAGTTCGAGCATGGTCCCTGCATCCGTTGCGGCCGCTGCCTGGACGCCTGCCCCATGGGCCTCATGCCCAACGAGATGTCCATCTACGCCGAACGCCGCAAGTACGACGGCATGCCGCGTTTCGGGCTCTGGGAGTGCTTCGAGTGCGGCTCCTGCTCCTACGTCTGTCCGGCCAAGCGGCCACTGGTCCAGTTCATCCGCGCGGGCAAGGCGCGGCTCAAGAGCGGGGCCGGAAAATGAGCGAACGGCTCTGGCGCGTCTCCATCTCGCCGCATCTGCGGGACGAGGCCACGGTGAGCGGGATCATGTGGACCGTGTTCGCCGTGCTCCTGCCCCAGCTGCTGCTCTCGGTCTTCACCTTCGGCCCGCGCGTCCTGGCCTTGGCGGCGGTGGGCGTGGGCACGGCCGTGCTTTCCGAGGCGCTCATGCAGCGGCTCCTGGGCAAGCCCGTGCGGATTTCCGACGGCAGCGCGGCGCTCACCGGCCTGCTCCTGGTCTATGTCCTGCCCCCGGGCGTGTCCCTGACCCTGCCGTTCTGGGGCTCGCTCTTCGCCATCTGCATCGGCAAGCAGCTTTTCGGCGGTCTGGGCTTCAACTTCTTCAATCCGGCGCTCATCGCCCGGGCCTTTCTCACCGTGGGTTTCCCGGTGGCCATGACCACGGCCTGGATCATGCCCGAGCTGCCGTCCTTCCTGGCCCGGCCCGACGCCCTGAGCTCGGCCACGCCGCTCTATCTGCTCAAGCATTCCGGCGCTGCGGCCTACGCCGCCCAGTTCGGCGGGGAGAAGGGCCTCTGGGCCGCGCTCCTGGGCTTCCGGCCCGGCTGCGTGGGCGAGACGAGCCCCGTGCTTCTGCTCCTGGGCGGGCTGTACCTGCTCCGCAAGCGGATCATCTCCTGGCACATTCCGTTGTCGATGATCGCCTGCGTCGCGCTTCTGGCCTGGATCTTCGGCCCGGAGGGCGTGTTCAGCGGCGATCCTTTGGTCCACGTGCTTTCCGGCGGCCTGATCCTGGGGGCTTTCTTCATGGCGACGGACTACGTGACCTCGCCCTCCAGGCCGGCGGCCAAGCTCCTGTACGGTGCCGGGGCAGGGGCGCTGACCATGCTCATCCGGCTCAAGGGGGGCTACCCCGAGGGCGTGTGCTACGCCATTTTGCTCATGAACTGTCTGAGCCCCGTGCTTGAGGAATGGGTCCGGCCCCGGCGTTTCGCCCCGCCGCTGCCCAAGGAATGAGGCCGTGAAAGAATTTCTGCGGATCGCCCTGAACCTTTTGGTCATCAGCCTGGTTTCGGCCGCGCTGCTGGGGCTGGTCTTCACCCGCACGGAGAACATCCGCAAGCGCAATGAACAGGCCCGGCTGGAGGCCTCCATGGGCCGCTACCTGGACCCCACGGCCGGTCCGGCGCACTACGCCCGCATCCACCGCTATCTCATGGAGCGGCCGGGGCAGGCGGCGGCCGTGGGCTACGTGTTGCCCGTGCGTGGCGGCGGCAACGCCTTTCTTTTGCTCACGCCCGACGGCGAGGTGCTTTCGGCCACGCCGCTCGACGGCCCGGTGGACGACGAGGCCGAGCGCGACGCCACCCTGGCCCGGGCTCTGCCCGGCGCGGCTGCGCACTACGCCGATTCCTACATCCTGGCCCTGGACGCCTCTGGGCATCGCATGGCCTCGTTCATCCAGGGCCGCACCGGCGGCTTCAAGACCTGGGTGCATCTGCTGGTGGCCCTGGGCCCGGACGGGAGCGTCAAGGGCCTGGAAATTCTGCGTCACGAGGAGGATCCCGGCCTGGGCGCGGAGATCGAGCAGGAATACTTCCGCAACCAGTTCGCGGGCCGGACCCTGGACGAATTGCGTACGCTGGGCGTGGTCCGGCTGCCCCTGCCCGAGGACTACCGCCGGGGACTGGAGCGCTCTCGCTGGGCCGCCCGGGGCATCACCCCGGAGCAGGGGAGAGCGTTGTGCGCACCCTACGGCCACGAGGACATCCACGCCATCACCGGGGCGACCATCTCCAGCCGCCGCGTCACCGAGGGCGTGAAGCGGCTCGTGCTGGCCTTCGTCAAGCGCATGGAGACCGTGGAGAACACGGCGCGCGCGGCGGGCCTGGAGCCGGCCTTCTAGGCTGGGAGGGGACATGGACGCACACGAGCACACGGTCCTGGAACGGCTGTCCAACGGCCTGATCAAGGAAAACCCCATCTTCAAGCTGGCGCTCTCCATGTGCCCGGCCGTGGCCATGACCAACACCGTGCGCAACGGCTTCCTCCTCGGGCTGGCCGTGCTCTTCGTGCAGGTGGCCTCCAACGTCACGGTCTCGGTGTTCCGGCGCTTCATTCACGAGCGCATCCGCATTCCGGCCTACATCATCATCATCGCCACCTGGGTCAGCGTGAGCGACATGACCCTGGCGGCCTACGCCCCGGGTTTCTACAAGGAGATCGCGCTCTACGTGAAGCTCATCGTGGTCTTCGCGATCATCATCTCCCGGCTGGAGGTCTTCGCCTCGCGCAACACGGTTTGGCCCTCCTTCTGGGACGGCATGGGCATGGGCCTGGGCTTCATGTTCGCGCTCATGCTCGTGGGCTGCCTGCGCGAGTTCCTCGGCGCGGGTACGCTCTGGGGCGTGGAGATCCTGCCCTTCAAGCCGTTCTTCTTCTGGTCCCTGCCGCCCGCCGGATTCTTCGCCATCGGCCTGATCATGGCCCTGTTCATCTGGCTGGAGCGCCGCTTCAACGCCTGGAGGGCCAAGCGATGACCGCCCGGGCGACGTTCCTGCTCCTGCTGGTCCTGCTTTGGGCCGCTCCGGCCCAGGCCGGGAACATCGTCGCGGGCGAGATCACGGGCGAGCACGAACTGACCCTGGCCCTGGCCGCGCCGCTGGACGCCGCCGTGGACTGGCGCGGCCGCGTGGGCGTGGTGGAACGGGAGAACCCGGACGTGCCCCTGACCGTCACGACCGCGGCCCTCTCCCCGGACGGCCGCGAGCTGGTCCTGACCCTGGCCGAGCCGGTCTCGAGCCAGGGGGCCTACGCCGTGACCCTGTGCGCCGGCCCGGACGGCGCGGCGGAGAGCTTCCAGGTGCGCAAGGGCGTGCTGGCCGTGCTCTTCTCCATCCTCATCAGCGCGGCGCTGATCCAGAACTTCGTCTTCAGCCGCTATCTCGGCCTGTGCATCTTCTTCGGGGCCTCGGGCCGCAAGGAGACGGCCGTGGGCATGGGCTTCTCGTTCATCCTGGTGATGACGCTCTCGGCGGTCTTCGTCTGGGCCATGTACAATTTCGTGCTCAAGCCCCTGCACCTCCAGTTCCTCCAGGTGCTCACCTTCGTGGGGATCATCGCCATCTTCGTGCAGCTCCTGGACACCGTGCTGCGCAAGGTGAACCCGTTCCTGTTCAAGAAGCTCGGCGTGTACCTGGTGCTCATCACCACCAACTGCATCATCCTGGCGGTGCCCCTGATCCTGGTGGACAACGCCTACGACCTCTGGGAGAGCCTGGCGCTGGCCCTGGGCTCGGGCGCGGGCTTCGCCCTGGCGCTGTTCCTCATGGCCTGCGTGCGCGAGAGGCTGGAGCTGGCGGACATCCCGGAACCGTTCCGGGGCCTGCCCATCGCCTTCGTGGTGGCCGGACTGTTCGCCCTGGCCTTCCTGGGCTTCTCGGGCATGAGTTTCTAGGAGTGGACGCGGCATGGACCTGATCCAACTGGCCTGGACCGGATTGGCCGTCTTCGGGGCCCTGGGGCTGGTCGCGGGCGTGGCCCTGGCCCTGGCGGCCGTGCGCTGCAAGGTCGAGGTTGACCCGCGCATCGCCGAGGTCAAGGAGGCGCTCATGGGCGCCAACTGCGGCGGCTGCTCCTACCCCGGCTGCGAGGCCTACGCCGAGGCCGTGGTCAAGGATCCGAACGTGCCGCCGGACCTCTGCCGTCCCGGCGGACCCTCGGTGGCCGTCGCCGTGGCCCGGCTCACGGGCAAGGCCATGGGCGGGGCCGAGCCGGTGGTGGCCTTCCGGCGCTGCGTCAAGGACGAGGGCCAAGTGGCCCGGCGACTGCTGTATTCGGGCGTCTCCACCTGCCAGGCCGCCAGTCTGGCCCTGGGCGGTCCGGACGCCTGCCGCTTCGCCTGCATCGGCCTGGGCGACTGCTTGGCGGCCTGCCCCTTCGGGGCCATGCGCCTGGAGAGCGGGCTCGTGCGGGTGGACGCGGAACTCTGCACCGGCTGCGGCAACTGCGTGCGGGTCTGCCCCAAGTCCATTCTCGAACTGACGCCGCGCAACTCCCGGGTCCAGGTCTTCTGCTCCTCGCGGGACAAGGGCAGCGAGGTCAGGGACGTCTGCGGGGCGGGCTGCATTTCCTGCGGCATGTGCGTGAAGAAGTGCCCGGCCCAGGCGGTGAGCCTGGATCGCGGACGCATCAGCGTGGACCACAAGGCCTGCGTGGCCTATGGCCCTTCCTGCGGGCTCGCCTGCGCCGGATTCTGCCCGCGTGGCATCCTCCGCCCCCTGGGGGACGAGACCCCCACGGCGCGGCCGGAGCCCGAGGCGCGGCGGCGGGCGGCCGGGACCGCGAATGGGGAACAAGCATGAGGACGAGCGTATGAAGCGCAGGGACGTGTTGCGATTTCTGGGAACGGGCGCGGCGCTGGCCGCGGGATACGGCGTGGCTTCCTGGCTGGACGGGGTGGTGCCTCTGGGCCGTCCCGGACGGATGCTCAGCGAAACGCGCCTGGGCATGGGAACCTACGTCAGCCTGAGCGTGGTGGACCCCTCCCAGTCCCGGGCCGAGGAGGCCCTGGGCGCCGCCTGGGCCGTGCTGGATCGCCTGGAGGCCCGGTTGACGCGTTTCCGGCCCGAATCCGCGCTCTCCGCGCTCAACTCTCACGGTCGACTGGACGGCGCGCCGGAGGATTTGACCCGGGTGCTGGATCTGGCCGTCTTCGCCCACCGGGCCACCAAGGGGGCCTTCGATCCCACGGTCCTGCCCGTGCTCGCGTACATCGAGGAATCCGCCGAGGCGGGACGACGGCCCGATCCCTCCCGTCTGGAAGAATTGCGGGGGCTGGTCGGTCTGGAGCGGGTGCGTTGGGACGGACGTTCGGTGCATTTGGACCGCGCGGGCATGGCCCTGACCCTGGACGGCGTGGCCAAGGGCTACATCGTGGACCGCATGGCCGAGGCCTTGCGCGAGCGGGGCGTGCGCCACGGACTGGTCGACGCCGGAGGCGACATCGCCGCCTTCGGCGGCAAGGCCGAGGGCCTGCCCTGGATGGTGGCGGTGCGCAACCCGGCGGATGTCGAGTCGCCCCTGGCCCGCCTGGAGCTGACCGATGGGGCATGCGCCACCTCGGGCGACTACGAGGTCTATTTCGACAAGGAACGTCTGTTCCACCACATCGTGGACCCGGCGACGGGCGTTTCACCGCACCTCATCCACTCCTCCACGGTCCTGGCGGATACGGCGGCCCGGGCTGATTCCCTGGCCACGGCCCTGCTCGTGCTCGGCCCCTGGGGCGAGGACGTGATCCGGCCGCACGTCAGCCGGGTCATCCTGGCCTGATCCGCTCCATGACCATCGCCGTGGCCGTGAGCGGAGGCGTGGACAGCCTCCTCTGTCTGGCGCTTCTGCGCGAAGGGGGCGAGGATGTCCTGGCCGTGCATGGCCGCTTCCAGGATCAGGACGCGGCCGGGCCGTCCCTGGCCGATCTCTGCGCCTCCCTGGGCGTACCCTACCTGGAGTTGGATCTGCGCCGCGAGTTCGAGGAACGGGTGGTGCGGCCCTTTGTCCGGGCCTATCTCGCGGGCGAGACGCCCAACCCCTGCGCGGCCTGCAACCCCGGCATCAAGTTCGGCGTCCTCTTCGACCACGCCATTGAGCGCGGAGCGGAGCGGCTGGCCACCGGCCATTATGTCCGCCTGGAGAGCGGTCGGCTGCTGCGCGGCATCGACGCGCGCAAGGACCAGAGCTATTTCCTGAGCCTCGTGCCCGCCGAGCGCCTGGAGCGGGCCGTGTTCCCCCTGGGTGGGTGGACCAAGGACGAGGTGCGCGCGGAGCTGGTCCGGCGCGGCTTGACGGCCCCCGTGCCCCGGGAGAGCCGGGAGATATGTTTCGTGCCCGGTGACGACTATAGGGCCTTTCTGGAGGGGCGCGGCGAACCCTTGCCGGACGGCGGGCCGGTGCTCCTGGAAGACGGCCGCGTTTTGGGACGGCATCGGGGGCTCTGGCGGCATACCCAGGGCCAGCGCCGGGGCCTGGGCCTGAGCTGGCCCGAGCCCCTCTACGTGCTGGACAAGGACCCGGAGCGCAACGCCTTGGTGGTGGGGCCGCGCGCATCCTTGGAGTCCCCAGGCTGCCTGCTGCGCGGGGTGAACCGCCTCGTCCCTTCGACGCATTGGCCGGAAGTGGTCCTGGTCCAGACGCGCTACCGCCAGAAGGCCCGGCCCGGCCGCTGGGAGGAAACCGGGGACGGCCTGCGTCTGCGTTTCCTGGAGCCGCAGGGGCGACCCACGCCGGGGCAGATCGGCGCGTTGTATACCCCGGAGGGCGCGGTCCTGGCCGGAGGCGTCATCGCGGGCTGAGCCCTCCCCGCCACGTGGCCCGCGCGGCCCTTGTCCCTCTCCGGGTCACGGTGTAGGACAGCCCGTGATGAAGACATTTCACACCGCCACCCTGGGCTGCAAGATCAACCAGTACGAAACCCGCGCCCTGGCCGAAGCCCTGGAGGCGCGCGGCTGGGTCCAGGTCGATGACCCGGCCTTGGCTGGGCGCATCCTGGTCAATTCCTGCGCCGTCACGGCCAACGCCGTGAGCGACCTGCGCCAGCTCGTGCGCCGCCTGCACCGCGAGAGCCCGGACGCGGCCATCGTCATCACCGGCTGCGCGGCCCAGATCCTGGAAGAGGAACTGGCCGGACTGCCCGGAGTGGAGCGGGTCGTGCCCCAGTCGCGCAAGGCCGAACTCCTGGATGCCGGTCCCGCGCGGGCTGGCTGGCAGCCCTTCGCCATCTCGGGTTACGACCGCGCGCGGCCCGTGCTCAAGGTTCAGGACGGCTGCTCCCACCGCTGCACTTACTGCGTCGTGCCCCTGGCCCGGGGTCGGAGCGTGAGCCGCGACCCGGCCGCGGTTTTGGCCGAGGCCGAACGTCTGCTGATGGCCGGATTCCGCGAGATCGTCCTGGGCGGGATCAACCTCCGCCAGTACGGCACGGACCTCCCCGGCCGCCCGGATTTCTGGGATCTGCTCGCCGGACTGGAGCGCGCCCTGGCCCCGCGCTGGGCCGATCGCGTCCGGCTGCGTTTGAGTTCCCTGGAGCCGGGGCAACTCGGGTCCAAGGCCCTGGACGTGCTGGGCGCTTCGCGGCTGGTCTGTCCGCACCTGCATCTCTCGTTGCAGAGCGGCGACCCCGAGGTGCTGCGGCGCATGGGGCGCGGTCACTACCGGCCGGAACAGGCCCTGGAGTTCAGCCGTGAGCTGGCGGCCGTCTGGCCGGTCTTCGGTCTGGGCGCGGACCTGCTGGTGGGCTTCCCGGGCGAGACGGCCGGGCAGTTCGGCAATACCCTGGCCCTGGCGCGGGCCCTGCCCCTTTCCTATGCCCATGTTTTCCCGTATTCTCCGAGGCCGGGCACTCCGGCGGCGGACCTGGACGGCCAGGTTCCCCAGGAGGAGAAGAAGGCCCGGGCCGCGAGCCTGCGGGCCGTGACCTCGGCCCGGAAGCGGGCCTTTCTCAAGGTTCTGGCCGGAGGCGGACCGCTGTCCGTTCTGGTGGAGAACGCCGAGGGCGAGGGCGTGTCCGAGCACTACGCGCCCTGTCGGGTGGAAGGCGTCTCGGCCGTGCGCGCCCTGGTGCGGGCCCGGCCCGTCGGCCTGGAAGGCGGCCGTGTCCTGGCCCGTCCGGAGCCCGAGGCGTGAGCGCGCCGCGCGTCCCGGAGCCCGGACTGCTCGTGCTCTCCGTGCTTTGCGCCGAATGGGAGGCCTGCTGGCCGCGACTCTCGGCGGAACTGGAGGCGCGTTTCGGCCCGACGGACTTCGCTTCCGCGTTCATGGATTTCGGACACACGGACTATTACGATCGGGAACTGGGCACGCCCCTGAGGCGGCGGATGCTGGCCTTCGAGCGGCTGGTCCCACTGGACGGCCTACCCGAGGCCAAGCTCTTCACCAACGAGCTGGAGCGGCGGGAAGCTCGACCTGACGGGAGCAGGCGTTTCAACCTGGACCCCGGCGTCCTGACCCAGGAGCGGCTCATTCTGGCCACGGGCAAGAATTTCACGCACCGGGTCTACCTGGGCCGGGGCATCTGGGCCGACCTGACCCTGGTGTACACCGGCGGCGGCTGGCTGGTCCTGCCCTGGACCTTTCCGGACTACGCCGCCCCGGACATGCTGGAGCTTTTGAGCGAGATGCGCGAACACTACCGCCGCAAGCTTTTCGCCCTGCGCGGCGACAACCCGGGGCTCGAGGCCCCCAACGAGGAAAGGAAGGAAACATGCCCGCGAGCATGACCGGCTTCGGCCGTTCCGAGAGCGCCGAGGAGAAGTGGGCGCACGGTTTCGAGGTCAAGAGCGTCAACGGCCGCTTTCTGGACGTGAAATGGCGCATTCCCTCGGCCCTGCGCAGCCTGGAGACGGCCTGGGAAAAGATCGTGCGGTCTTACGGCAGCCGGGGCCGGGTGGACGTCTCCCTGAATCTTGAGGTGAAAAGCCCGGACATCCTTGGCGTGAGCCTGAACCTGCCTCTGGTGGCGGCCATGCTGGACCAGGTCGCCAAGCTGGCGGCCATGCGCGGGCAGGCCTTCGAGCCGGACTATAATCGCCTTTTGTCCATGTCCTCGCTTTGGCGCGACGATTCCAGCGGCCCGGCCCCGGCGCTCCTGGACAGCCTGGAGCGGGGGCTGCGCGCGGCCCTGGAAGACTGGCGCGCCTCGCGGCAGTCCGAGGGCGCGGTTCTGGCCGAGGATCTGCGCGTCCGCCTGGCCCGTCTCCGCGAACTGGCCCAGGCCATCGCCCAGCGCATTCCCGGCGTGCTCAACGAGAAGCGCACGGGGCTCTGCCAGCGCGTGCGCGAGGCCCTGGCGCAGGTGGGGGCCGAGTACTCCGAGGACCGTATGCTCCAGGAAGTGGCCGTGCTCACGGATCGACTGGACGTCTCCGAGGAGCTGACCCGGCTGTTCGCCCACCTGGACCGCCTGGAGCAGACCCTTTCCGGCGCGGCCGAGGAGGGCAAGCGCCTGGACTTCCTCATCCAGGAGGCCTTCCGCGAGATCAACACCTGCGGCAACAAGGCCCAGGACGTGGAGGTCAGCCGTCTGGTGGTGGACTTCAAGACCGAGCTGGAGCGCTGCCGCGAGCAGGTCCAGAATCTGGAGTAGGCATGAGCAGGCAGGCGCTCCGCCAGGGGCTTCTGAACATCGGTTTCGGCAACTTCGTGGTCCTCACCCGGGTGGTGACCATCGCCAACCCCTCGTCCGCGCCCATGCGCCGCCTGCGCGAGGACGCCCGCCAGGAAGGCCGCCTGGTGGACGCCACCCAGGGCCGCAAGACCCGCGCCATCATCGTCACCGACTCCAACCACGTGATCCTCTCGGCCATCCAGGCCGAAACCATCGGCCAGCGGTTCCAGGCCGAGGCGTTCGAGATGTCGGAGGAGGCAGCCGATGTCTGAACGCGTCCGGCGGGGCATCGTTCTCGTGCTTTCCGCGCCCTCCGGTGCGGGCAAGAGCACCCTGGTCCGCAAGCTGCTGCGGGAGTTCCCGGGGATCGGCTACTCGGTGTCCTACACCACCCGCGCGCCCCGGGGCGCGGAGCGCGACGGCGTGGACTACCACTTCGTCGACCGCGACCGTTTCCTGGCCATGCGCGAGGCCGGGGAGTTCGCCGAGTGGGCCGAGGTTCACGGCAATTTTTACGGCACGGCCAAGGCTCCGGTGCTGGCGCTCCTGGACCAGGGCCGCGATGTGCTCTTCGACATCGATGTGCAGGGTGCGGCCCAGCTGCGCACGGCCTTTCCGGAGGGGGTGCTGGTCTTCATCCTGCCGCCGTCGCTGGCCGAACTGGAGCGCCGTCTGCGCGGCCGGGGCACGGACGCGCCCGAAGTGGTGACCAAGCGCCTGGAGAACGCCCGAGCCGAGATCGCGGCGGCGGAGCGCTTCGATTTTCTGATCCTGAACGACGATCTGGAGCGGGCCTGCGACGAGTTGCGCGCCGTGTATCTGGCCGCCCGGCTGCGGCCGGGGCTGCGCCCCGGACTCGTGGCGGACCTGCTGGCGGAGTGGGGGGAGCATGGCTGAATTGGTGGTGGCCCTGGACTATCCCGAGGCCGCGCCGGCCCTGGACATGGCCCGCCGCCTGGTCGGGACCGCGCCCTGGGTCAAGGTGGGCCTGGAGTTGTTCACCGCCGAGGGACCGGGGCTGGTGGCCGATCTCAAGGCGCTGGGCTTTCGGGTCTTCCTGGATCTCAAGTTCCTGGACATCCCGAATACGGTGCGTGGCGCGGTGCGTTCGGCCGCGCGTCTAGGCGCGGACATGGTCAACATCCACGTCCTGGGCGGCGCGCGCATGGCCGAGGCGGCCCTGGAGGGCCGGGACGCCGGAACCGCTCCCGGGGCCGAGCCGCCCCTGTTGCTCGGCGTCACCGTGCTGACCAGCATGGCCGACGCCGACCTGCCCGTGGACTATCCCGGCGGTGCGGGAGCGTTGGCGTTGGAGCTTGCCCGCCGCGCGCGGGGGTATTATCTTGATGGTGTGGTCTGCTCCGGCCTGGAGGCGGCCCGGATCAAGGAGGCATGCGGGGCGGGCTTCCGCTGCCTGACCCCGGGCATCCGCCCGGCGGGCGGGAGCGACGACCAGCGCCGCACCGTGACCCCGGCCCAGGCCGTGGCCGCCGGCGCCGACTACCTGGTGGTGGGACGCCCCGTCACCCAGGCGCCGGATCCCCGGAGCGCGGCCATGGACGTTTTGCGCGACATGCGCACGGGATGCTGAGGACCGGAGCGGGACGCCGAGGAGACGCCATGACGCATGAGACCGCCCAGAAATTTCTGGCCGAGCTGCCCGGCGTACGCAACGATCTGCCGTTCTCCCCGGTGCTCCTGCAGAAGCTCTTCATGCAGACCGGCGAGGGGGCCCTGGCCTCCATGCACGATATCGCCGAAACCATCGCCAAGGATCAGGGTCTCACGGCCAAGCTCCTGGCCATGGCCAACTCCGCCTTCTATGGCCTCCAGGCCCAGGTGACCACGGTGCAGCGGGCGGCCACGGTCCTGGGGCTGCGCGAGATCCGCAACATCGTCCTGGCCATCGGCATCCGCGCCCTGGGGCGCAAGAGGCCGATGCCCAAGGAATTCGACCTGGACGCCTACTGGCGGCATCAGTTCCGGGTGGCCTGCCTGAGCCGCGACCTGGCCCGTGCCCTGAATCGTCAGGAAGGGGGCGGACTGGACCCGGACCAGCTCTTCACCGCCGGGCTGCTCCACGACCTGGGCAAGCTCATCGTGGCCATGTTCCGACCTGAGGTCGCCGTGGAGATGCTCACCCTGGCCCGTACCCGGCACATCCCCGAGTCCCTGGCCGAGAACGACTACTGGGGCGTGGATCACGGCGTGGTCGGGGCCCTGGTCCTGGGTTCCTGGGATCTGCCCGCCGAGATCGTGGAGCCGGTGAACTGGCATCACGCCCCGGAACTGGCTCCGGTTTCGGCCCGGGAGGCCACGCTCCTGGCCCTGGCCGACGCCCTGGCCCACGAGGCAGCCGATCCGGCCGATCCCCAGGCTCTGCCCGCACCCGGCCTGGCCCAGTCCCTGGGCCTGTCCCTGGAGGACGTCCGCCCCTTGGCCGCAACCGTCCTGGCCGACGAATCCGTGGACCAGTTCGTCCAGAATCTCGTCTGAGCGGGGCGGCGCGCGACTCATGCCCTGTCTCTGGAAACCCCGCAACGAGGAAACGCCCCCGGCCTCCGTGGCCGAACTTGGCGAAATCTTGGGCGTTTCTGCCGTGACCGCCGGGATTCTCTGGTCGCGGGGTCTGCGCGAGGCCGGGGAGATGGACCGTTTTCTCTCCCCGGGCCTGCGGCACATGGCCGACCCGGCGACCATCCCGGGTCTGACCCGGGCCGCCGAGACCTTGGCTCGGGCCCTGGGCGAGGGCCGCAAGCCCGCCATCTGGGGCGACTACGACGTGGACGGGATCACCTCCACGGCGCTCATGACTGAATTTCTTTCCCTACGCGGTTTTCCGGCGCGCCCCTATCTGCCCAACCGTCTCAAGGAGGGCT
The DNA here is from genome assembly GCF_000422565.1 of Desulfovibrio aminophilus DSM 12254. Classification (NCBI taxonomy): domain Bacteria; kingdom Pseudomonadati; phylum Thermodesulfobacteriota; class Desulfovibrionia; order Desulfovibrionales; family Desulfovibrionaceae; genus Desulfovibrio; species Desulfovibrio aminophilus. Next base: position 221,973 of record NZ_AUMA01000007.1, read on the forward strand.
ACGGCCTGAACGCGGCGGGCATGGAGACTCTGGCAGCCGAGGGCGTGGGCGTGCTGCTCACCGTGGATTGCGGCGTCTCGGACCACGCGTCCGTGGAACGGGCCCGCTCTCTGGGCCTGATCGTGGTGGTCTCGGACCACCACCTGCCCGGCGAGACCCTGCCGGAGGCCGAGGCGGTCTGCAATCCCCGGCTCGCGGCCGATGGCCCCTTCGCGGACCTGGCCGGGGTGGGCGTGGCCTTCATGCTCGCCGTGGCCCTGAACAAACTGCTGCCCGGCGCGCCGCTGGACATGCGCCGCTTCCTGGACCTGGTGGCCCTGGGCACCGTGGCCGACGTGGTGCCGCTCACGGGCCAGAACCGCATTCTGGTCAAGAACGGACTGCTGCTCATCAAGGAAGCGCGTCGGCCGGGCATCGCGGCCCTCAAGGCGGCCAGCGGCTACGACCGTTACGCCGAGCTGGGGGCTGGGCAGATCGGCTTCGGCCTCGCCCCCCGGATCAACGCCGCCGGACGCCTGGGCGATCCGGGCAAGGCCCTGGACATGCTCCTGTCCCCGGACGAGGAGACCGCCAGGCCCCTGGCCCTGGAGCTGAACGCCCTGAACGCCGAGCGTCGCCGCGAGGAGGACTCCATCCAGCAGGAGGCCCTGGCCCAGGCCCGGGAGCTGCTGGCCGCCCGCCCCGGTCTGCGCGGGCTGGCGCTCTTCGGGGCCCACTGGCATCCCGGGGTCATCGGCATCGTGGCCTCAAGGGTGGTGGAGGAATTCTACCTGCCCACGCTCATTTTGTGCAGCGAGGGTGAGAAGCTCAAGGGTTCGGGCCGCAGCGTGGACGAATTCGACCTGCATGCCGGGCTGCGGAGCTTTTCGGACATCCTGCTGGGCTTCGGCGGGCACCGTCAGGCCGCCGGGCTCTCCCTGGCCCCGGAAAATCTGGAACCTCTGCGCGAGCGGTTTCACGCCGCCGTGCTTGAGCAGGTGGGCGACCGGGCCTTAAGGCCAGTGCTCAAGCTCGACCGTGAACTGGCCTTCGGCGAGATCAGCCACGTGTTGCTCAAGGAACTGGAGCTGCTCCAGCCCTTCGGGGTCGGCAACCCCGAGCCCGTGTTCCAGTCCCCGCCGGTGATCGTCAAGGACCGCCGCGTGTTCGGCAAGGATCACGTGAAGCTGACCCTGGTGGACGCCGAGGCCCGGGCCACGCTCTCCGGCAAGGCCTGGCGGCAGGCCGCCAACCTCACCCCGGCCGTGGTCGGCCGGACCATGCGCTTCGCCTATTCCCCGGGCATCGACGACTGGGACGGCGTCCCGCGCATCGAACTGCACCTCCGCGACTGGTGCGAGTAGGTCAGCCCATCTCCCGGGCCGCCTCGGCGGCGTGGTAGCTGGAGCGCACGCGCGGGCCGCAGAACATGTGCCGCACGCCGAGGCCCCGGCCGTATTCCGCCAGCTCCTCGAACTCGTCCGGGTGGACCCAGCGGACCACCGCCGGATGCTCCCGGCTGGGCCGCATGTACTGGCCCACGGTGATCATGTCGCAGCCCACGCCCGCCATGTCCGCCAGCACCCGCCGCACGTCCTCCATCTCCTCGCCCAGGCCGAGCATGAGCCCGCTCTTGGTCGGGATGGCCGGGGCCGCCGCCTTGGAGCGGCGCAGCAGCTCCAGGCTGCGCTCGTAGCGGGCCTGGGGCCGGATGCGCGGATAGAGTCCCGGCACGGTCTCCACGTTGTGGTTCAGCACGTCCGGCGCGGCGTCGAGCACCAGGCGCAGGGCGGCCTCGTCACCCTTGAAGTCCGGGATGAGCACCTCCACGGCGCAGCCTGGATTGCGCTCCCGGATGGAGCGGATCACGGCCGCGAAGTGCCCGGCCCCGCCGTCGGGCAGGTCGTCGCGGGTCACGGAGGTGACCACGGCGTAGGACAGGCCCAGCCTGGCCACGGCCTCGGCCACGCGGCGCGGCTCGTCCCGGTCCGGGGGCTCCACGCGGCCGGGATGGATGTTGCAGAAGGCGCAGTTGCGCGTGCAGACCGCGCCCAGCACGAGAAACGTGGCCACATGGCGGGAGTAGCACTCCCACTTGTTCGGGCACTTGGCCCCGGTGCAGACCGTGTTCAGGTTCAGGTCGCGGGTCAGGGCCTCGGTGGCGGCGAAGGCCGGATCACGCGGCAGATTGACGCGCAGCCAGGGCGGAATCCGGGAAGAGTCCCAGGAAGTGTCGCGAGAGTGCATCCTTGACGTCCTTCATGTCGATGTCGCGTCCGGTCTCCAGGGCCAGTGAGGTGGGCCGGGCCCCGGACAGTCCGCAGAGGGTGATGAGCTCGAAGAGGGAGAGGTCGCGGCCCACGTTCAGGGCCAGTCCGTGAAATGTGACCCAGTGTTTGACCCCGATGCCCATGGAACAGATTTTCCGCTCCCCGACCCAGACGCCGGGGCGGCCTTCCCAGCGTCCGGCGTCCACGCCGAAGTCCCGGCAGACGCGGATCACGGCCTCCTCCATGTCGTTGAAGAAGGCCCGGATGCCGCCCGGGCGGCGCTCCACGCGGAAGACCGGGTAGCCCACGAGCTGGCCCGGGAAATGACAGGTGATGTTGCCGCCGCGCCCGGTCTTGGAGAGCGTGATGCCGCGCTCCTTCAGAAAGGCCTCGGGCACGTGCAGGTTCTCCAGGCCGCCCTGATGCCCCAGGGTGATCACCGGCGGGTGCTCCAGGAGATAGAGGGTGTTCTCCGCGCGCTCCTCGCGCACGGCGGCGAGCGTCTCCAGTTGCAGGGCCTCGGCCTCGGCGTGGTCGATGAGCCCGAGATCAATGATTCTCACGACCGGACCCCCGGCAGGGGCAGGATCACGGCCCCGGACTTTCGATCGCGCTCGGGTTGATCCGGGAACGTGGCCGCAATGCCCCGACCCGGCGGCAGACCGCGTTCTCCGGTCGGGAAGCGCAGCAGCGTCAGTCCCTGGGCCGAGCAGGCGTACTGGCCGCGGAAGCCGAGCGGCAGGTCGAAGGCCTCGGACACGCCGCGCACACGGTTGGGCTCGGGCTCGAAGCCCTGGGTCAGGAGAAGGAACGAGAGCGAGAGATTGCGTTTGGTCAGGTCGGCCTTGGCCGTGAGCCGGACCAGCCATTCCGGCGCGCCGGTGGTGTCGAAGTTGAAGTGGCACCAGGGCGCCGGCTCGCGGCCGGGCATGGGGCAGCGCCGCAGATGCGGGCAGGGGGCCTGGGGATGCAGGCCCAGCTCCAGGCAGGCCCCGCGCAGGGCCGAGAGAGCCCGGCCCGCCTCACGCGTACCCGGCTCCACCAGGAGCGCGCGGCCCCCCGGGGCCAGCCCCTTCTGCAGGGTGGCGGCCAGGCGCGCGGCGTCCTCGTCGAGGTCCGGGCGGCGGGTCCAGGCCAACTCGTTGAGCGTGTTGGCCAGCACGAGCAGGTCGGCCCGCTCACGCAGATGCATGCCGAGCGCGCCCTTGACCAGGGTGATCTTCCAGGGCGGCTCGCCACCGGCCAGCTTGCGCAGCAGGTCCAGGCCCGAGCGCATGGGCTTGGGCGTGCGGTCCACGCAGACTACGTTCAGCCGCCGGGAGCGCAGCTCGGGCCGGGAGAGCCAGAGGGCCAGGGGCACGGTGAGCGGGCCGGAACCGTAGTCCACCAGGGTGGCGCCTTCGGTCAGGTCCAAGGAAAGCCCGGTGAACAGGCGGCCCAGGCGGTAGAGGTTCCAGGGCAGGAAGTAGCGCAGATAGGCCGAGAGGGTGCGCGGGTCGCCCATGTAGTCGCGGCCCAGGTCGTCGCGGTCCTCGGTGAGCAGGGAGGAGAGCAGGCGGATGTTGCCGGGCAGGTCCGCGCGGTGGCGGGCCTTCAGCGGCAGGACCGCGTCCAGGGCCGGGCCCAGGTCCGCCATATCCTTGCGGACGGCGGGGGGCAGGGGGGGGAAGAGATTTTCAGGAAACATGGCGGAAGATCATGCGCTCCAGGTAGCGGGCGTCGAAGCCGGGTTCATTGGTCAGATCGATGGCCTGGACCACCTTGGGCAGGTCCAGCACGGCGCGGCGCGCGTCCGTGTCCACGGCCAACAGCTCGGCTCCGGCCAGGGAGGTGTTTCCGGCCACGCGCACACGCGGCGGGAGTCCGGGAGGCAGGAAGCCCAGGCGTTCCAGGTCGGCGGGACGGGCGTGTTCGGCCACGGCCCCGGCCAGATGCACGGCGGCCAGGGCCGTGGGCGTGAGCCCGGCCTCGGCCAGAAGCCGGGAGAAAGCCAGGTTGAAGGCGGCCTTGAGCTTGAGGATCTCCTCCACGTCCGAGGCCGCCAGGAACAGGTTTGGGAGAATACGCAACACCGGCTCCCCGGCCTCGCGGTCCAACCCGTGGCCGATCTTGCGGGCCAGGGGCGTGTCGCCCTGGGTGAAGCGGCCGGAAGCGTCCAGCAGGCCGTTGGCCAGGAGAATGGAGACCAGGGAGAGGTAGGCCGGGCCGGTGAGCCCGGGGGTATCGCCGGGGGCGGGCGGGGCGTCGATGAAGCGCGGGACGAGTCCCGCCGGGCCCAGGTCGAAGAGCTCCACAGCGCCGGGTCCGGCCGTGCGGCCGAAGCGCAGGCCCACACCCTCAAGGGCCGGGCCCAGGGGTACGCTGGCGCAGAGCAGTTCGCCGGGCGAGAGGGCCAGGATGAACTCGCCGTTGGTGCCCATGTCGGCCAAAAGAAAGGGGTACTCGGGTGCCGCGCCTGGGGCCAGCATGAGGGCCGCCAGCCCGGCGCTCAAGTCGCCGCCCACGAAGGGCGCGAAGAGCGGCGGGATGAAGGCCGGGGGCAGGTCCGGGGCCAGTTCGCGCACGTCGCCGCCCGCGTAGTCCAGGCGGTAGGGCGCGCCGCGCAGGCCCTTGGCGTCCAGGCCGAGCAGGATCAGGGTCATGGCCGGGTTGCCCGCCACCACCAGGGACTCCGGCCGCGCGGGCAGATCCCGTATGATCTCCCGCAGGCGTTCCAGAACGAGGTCGCGCAGCACGGCCGCGCCCTCGGGACGGGCCGCGAAGGCCAGCCGGGACATGACCTCCGAGCCCAGGCCCATCTGGGGATTCAGCCCCCGGCCCCGGGCCGCGACGCGACCTTCGGCCAGGGCGGCCCAGTGCAGGGAGGTGGTGCCCAGGTCCACGGCCAGGGAGAGGGGGCCGGGCCCGGCGGTGAAGGCCGTGGCGTAGGGCTTCTCCCCTCGGGGTTCGGGCAGGGCCAGGGAACAGGGCGCGGCCGGGCGGAGGCAGGAGAGCCGCCAACCCTGGGCCAGTTCCCCGGCGGAGAGGCGTTTCTCTTCGGCGGCCAGCACGGGCGGCGGGTCGGCCAGGAAGCGCACCCGGCACAGGCCGCAGCGCCCCAGGCCGGAGCATAGCGGCAAACCCCGGAAGGGCCCGGCCAGGAACAGGGCCTGAGCCAGACTCAGGGCGGAGTCGGGCCGAAGGGTCAGCTCACGGCCGTCGAAGGTCTGCACACGGATGGTTTCGTTCATGGATGAAGGGGCGTTCGCGCCGTGATCCGACACCTAGCCCATGGGGCGTGAACTGTAAATGCCGGGCCGGTTCAGGCCGCCAGCCGGTCCACGGCCCGGCGCAGGTGCGCCAGCCAGAGATCCACCAGCTCCGGATAGTCGCCGGCGCCCTTGAGTTCCACCCGGCAGTTCAGACCCGCCTGGGTGAGGCGGCCGCGCCAGGAGTCCGGGCCGTCTCCGGCCAGATCCTGGGTGGCGTGGTATCCGGCCCCGAAAAGGAAGGGCAGGAGCAGGACCGAGCGCGTTCCCTGGGCCAGGAGCCGGTCGCGCAGAACCTCGATGCCCGGCTCGGATTCCAGCAGGCCCAGGTGCAGGCCCGGGTCGCGGCGGCGCAGGGCCTCGTCCAGGCGCAGATAGAGGGCGTTGCCCGGGTGGGCTCCGCCGTGTCCCATGAACAGCACGGCCTCGCCGCCGTCCGACGGGAAGCGGGCCGCGAGAATATCGGCCACGCGCTCCACGTCGCGTTCATCGGCCATGAGCGGGCCGCTCAGCTCCACGCGCAGGTCGGAGGCTGCGGCGGCCTCGGTCATGCCCGAGTATTCCTCGCCGGGCACTATGTGCAGGGAGAGCAGGGCCACGCGGCGGAAGCCCTGGCCCTTGAGCTTGTCCAGGGCCGCGGGCACGGAGTCCGCAGTCTCGCCGTTGCGGTTCAGGTGGTGACGCACGGCGCGCGAGGTGTAGGCCACGGCGCAGACCGTGTCCGGGTAAGCCGCGCGTACGCGTTCGCGGAGGCGTTCGACGGCGGCTCGGGCCCCGGCCTGCCGGGAGCCGTAAGCCGCCAGCAGGATGGCCAGGCTCATGTTGTTCGTTTCCGCACCAGGATCAGGGAGAAGTAGTGGGGGTCGTCGGGCGCGTCGTCCAGATTCTCGTGGACCAGTTCGCCCGGAAGTCCCACGCGGGACACAAACACGGACGACCCCGCCAGGTCAAGACGGGAAAGTGTTTCTCGTATCTCCTGCAGGTTGCGGTAGGCCTTGAGGATCACCGCGTTGTCCGCACAGGCCAGGAGTTTTTCCAGTTTTTCCGCCGAGCAGACTCCGGGGATGACGAGCAGGCTCTCCTCGGCCTCCACCAGGGGCTGGGCCACCCGGGCGGCGGCGGCCTGGTAGGAGGTGATCCCGGGTACGATCTCCACCGGCGGCATGGGGCCGGTCTCGGCCAGGGTGCGCAGGAGGTAGCCGAAGGTGCTGTAAGTCAGCGGGTCGCCCAGGGTCAGGAAGGCGGCGTCGCGGCCGGAGTCGAGCACGGCTCGGGTCTTCTCGGCGTTGGCCCGCCAAGCCGCCTGCTGCAGAGCCCGATCGCGGGTCATGGGGAAGTCCAGACGCAGGATTTCGGCCGTGGCGGGCAGATGCGGAGCCGCGATCTCCAAAGCCCGCGAGGCGTCGTTCTTGGGCGAGGCCGCGCCGAGGATCACGTCCACCCGGTTCAGCAGGCGCACGGCCTTGAGGGTCAGCAGTTCGGGGTCGCCCGGGCCGATGCCCAGGCCATAGAGGGTACCCTGCTTCATGGCTTCGCGCTCCCCTTGACGCCGTCCTGGAACCGGCCGGGATGGAGGAAGCGGGCCAGGGTCTCCACGGCCTCCACATTGCGCGGGCCGGGGCGGGAGAAGAGCAGTTCGTTCACCACCAGCACGCGGCCCTGGCGCACGGCGCGCAGTCCCTTGAAGTTGGGCCGCTCCCCTGGCGGCACGGGGTTGCGGTTCATGGGCCCGCGTTGGAGCACATAGGCGTCCGGGTCCAGGCGGAAGACCTCCTCCTCGGAGAGCCGGGCCAGCTTGTCGTCCAGGGGCACGGCGTTTTTTCCTCCGGCGGCCCGAATCACGTCGTCGATCATGGAGCCGCGCCCGGCGGCCAGTAGATTTGGATAACGGATTTCAAAGAGCACCGTGGAGTGTCCGTCGCCGTCCACGACCCGGGCCACGGCCTCCAGACGGGAGCGCAGGGACTGCTCCAGCGTGGCCGCTCGGCCGGGCTCGCCGCAGAGAACGCCCAGACGCTGGAGCACGGAGAAGAGTTCCGCGAAGGAGCGGGCCTCGAAGAAGGCCGTGGTCAGGCCGAAGCGCTCCAGGTCGCGCAGCGGCGCGGCTGCCTCGGCCCGGCCCCCCATCTGGAGCACGAGGTCGGGCTTGAGGGCCACGATCATCTCCACGTTGGGCCGCATATGCGTGCCGATGACCGGCCGGTCCAGGATCGAGGCGGGCAGCTCGTCGGCTTGGGTGCGGGCCGTGATGCGCTCGGTCAGGGCCATGCCGTCGAGCATTTCGTTGAAGGCGCCGTAGAGGGCCACGATGCGTTCGGCCGGAGCGGCCAGCCGCACCTGGCGGCCCAGGTCGTCGGTGATCTCAACGGGTCCGGCCAGGGCCGGGAGCGTCGTGAGGCAGAGAACCAGCGCCGGGAGCCAGATGCGCCTGAGGCAGGCCCAGGAGCGGGTGGCGGGAGACGAGGATGCGCGTTTCATATATCTCCGAGAGATGGGTTTCGGTGAAAACGTCATGCACCGGGCCGTCCAGGGCCACCCGGCCGTTCTTGAGGAAGATCAGGCGGCGGCAGGTCAGGGCGGCCAGGTTCAGGTCGTGGATGGCCGAGACGGCCGTGAGCCCGGCGGCGTTGCGGCGCAGGAGCAGTTCGGCGGCTTCGGCCTGCCGGGCCGGGTCCAGGCCGGAAGCGGCCTCGTCCAGAAGCAGGAGGTCGGCCTCCTGGGTCAGGGCGCGGGCCATGAGCACCCGTCGCCACTCGCCGCCGGAGAGCTCGTCGGCCCGGCGGTCCGCCAGGGCTTCGCCGCCGGTTTCCTCCAGGGCGTCCAGCGCCTTGTCCCGGTCCTCGTCGGTGTAGCCGCCGAGGAAGGAGACGCGGGCGTAGCGGCCCATGAGCACCACGGAGAGGACCTTGAGCCCCGGAGGTTCGGCGTGCTGGGGCACGGAGGCCGCCAACCGTGCCCGTTCCCGGGGCCGCAGGGATTCCAGGGGCCGTCCGGCCAGGGTCACGCGGCCTTCCAGCGGGGGCAGGGCCCCGGCCAGGGTGAGCAGAAGGGTGGTCTTGCCCGAGCCGTTGGGGCCCATCAGGCCCACCAACCCGCCGGGCTCCACCGTCAGGTTCAGATCGCGCAGCACGACCCGGTCGCCGTGGCCCACGCTGACGTTCTCCAGGCGGATCACGCGGCCTCCGCGCGGCGCTTGAGCAGCAGGCAGAAGAACGGGCCGCCGAGCAGGGCCGTGAGCACGCCCACGGGGAGTTCCACGCCGCCGGGCAGGAGGGTGCGGGCCAGGACGTCGGACCAGAGCAGAAGCAGTCCGCCCAGGAGCGCGGCGTTGAGCGTCAGGGGGCCGTGCTCCGCGCCTTGGATGCGGCGTACGAGGTGCGGCACCACCAGGCCCACGAAGCCGATGACCCCGGACACGGCCACGGCCGCGCCGGAGAGCAGGCTCGCGGCCACCAGGAGCAGGAGCCGGGAGCGGTCGGCGTTCAGGCCCAGGAGTCGGGCCTGGGCCGATCCCAGGGAGAGCAGGTCCAGCTCACGGGCCTGGGCCAGGATGATCGTCGAGCCGAGCGCCAGGTAGGGCAGATAGACGAGCACGTGGCCCCAGCCCCGGCCTTGGAAGCTGCCCATGATCCAGAAGACGATGCCCGAGACCGAGGACTCGTCCAGGGCCTTGAGCAGGGCGATGCAGGCCGAGAGGAAGGTGGCCGTGACCACGCCCGCCAGGACCAGGGTTTCGCGGCGCAGCTCCCTGCCGGAGCGGGCCAGGGCCAGGACCGCCAGCAGGGCGGCCAGGGCTCCGAGCAGGCCGAAGAAGGGCAGGGGATCGGCCAGGGGCAGCAGGGCCGGGGCCGAGAGCCCCAGGGCCAGGGCCAGGGAGGCCCCGAAGGCCGCGCCCGTGGAGACTCCCAGGGTAAAGGGGTCGGCCAGGGGGTTGCGCAGGATGCCCTGGAAGGCGGTTCCGGCCAGGGCCAGGCCCGCGCCCACGGCGTAGGCCAGGACCGCGCGCGAGGCGCGGATGCCGAGGACCACCGTGGCCAGGGCCGGGTCCGGCGGGGGGGAGGCCAGACCCAGGCCCGAGGCCAGGATGGTCAGCGCCTCCCGGGCCGGAATCGGCGCGGGACCGGGGAGGCAGGCCAGCACGATGGAGAGCGGGCCCGCCACGGCCAGGGCCAGCGCGGCCCGGGAGGCGTTGGTCACTTCATTTCCTTGAGGGCCTTCACGGCGTCGCGCAGGTGCTCCAGCCAGAGCGCGGACACCGCCGGGGTCTCGGCCAGGCCGCGCAGCACGGGCGTGGTCTGGATGCCCAGGGCCTTGATCCGGGAGGCGAAGGAGTCCTCCTCCTTGCCCGCCATGTCGTTGTGGGCGTGGTCCCCGGCCACGGCCATGAGCGGCACGAGGCGCACGGAGCGGACGTTGTCGCGCTTGAGCAGGGGCAGCACGTCGTCCAGGGCGGGCACGCCCTCCACCGTGGCCACGAAGGCGGTGGGGTCGAGCGTCCAGAGCTGGTACTGCATGGCCGGGTACATGGCGTTGGCCGGGTGCTCGGTGCCGTGGCCCATGAACAGCACGGCCTCGCCTTCCTTGCGGCCGGACTGGGACTCGAGCAGGGCCTTGGCGGCCAGCTTCAGATCCTCGGGAGCGGAGAGCAGCGGGCGGCCCAGGCTGATGGCGCGCAGGCCCTTGGGCATGCCGTCGAAGCGCTTGACCGTCTCCTCCAACTCGGTGAACTCCTCGCCGGGGATGCTGTGCAGGGACTGCACGGCCACCCGGGTGTAGCCGTCCTCGGCCAGCTGGGCCAGGGCCAGGGCCGGGGAGCCCGGATGGGCGGTCTTGGCCTTGGTCAGCTTGTCGCGGATGATCCGCGAGGTCCAGGCCCAGCGCACCTCCACGCCGGGGAAGGCCGCGCGCGCCTGGGCGTCGAAGGCCTTGAGCGCCTTCTGGCCCTCGGGCATGCTGCTGCCGAAGGCCACCAGGAGGATGGCCTCCTTGTCGGGGCGGGAGTCGCCGTGGGCCAGGGCCGGAACGGCCTGGGCCGAGAGAAGCAGGAGAAGCGCGAGCAGGGAGAGCAGCGGTTTCAGGTGCCGCATGGAAAACCTCCGAAGGTGGAGGGGCTCGGTTGGGAAGGGGAAACAAAAACCCCTTTCTCCAGTATGGAGAAAGGGATTCCCGTTTTTACCCCTTCCAAGAGGTTCGGCCGCCAAAGCCCCGTGGACGCCGAACCGGCCTCGACACCTCCAGGCAGGTCTTCCGACTCGCTTCACCTGTCCCGGCCTTCCCAGGTTTCCCCAGTGGCCGTCGCGGGGACGGGCTGTTCATGAAGCTCACGGCGGCGGGACCGCTCCCGATTCGCACGGGATTCCCTATGAAGCCCTCGCGGGCGCCTGAAGGAGTCTTTCGTCTATCCTCGGCCGGGAAGGGCTGTCAAGGACCGTTCGGAGGCCGCCGGCGGGGGCTGCTGTTCCAGAAAGTGGCGCAACAGTTCCTCGACGTTCACGACCACGGCGTCGGATTCGCCCATCATGCCGAGTCCCAGGATGGGCAGGGCGAAGATGTCCTGCACGGGCACGGTGAAGCCGGTGATGACCACCTGCTGCTGGCGCAGCACCTCGTCCACGAGGATGGCCGCCCGGGCGTCGCCCACGCGCACCACCACGGCCTGGCTGCGGGCGACGGGCCGTCCGTCGGAGGGGATGTCCAGGAAGCGGTCCAGCCGCAGCAGGGCGTGGACCTCACCGCGCACGTCCACGGTCTCACGGCCGCCGGGAAGGGCTACCACGTCGCGCTCGGCGGGGGCGTAGATCTCAACGACGTCCCGGCTGGGGATGAGGAAGACCTCCTGGCCCAGGCGGCAGACCAGGGCGTCCACGATGCCTTCGTCGGCCGAACGCGAGAGCGGGATGGTGATGGTGAAGGTGGCGCCCTTGCCGAGGTCGCTCTCGATGAGGATGTCGCCGCCGAGCCCCACGCGGATGGCGTTGACCACGGCGTCCATGCCCACGCCGCGACCGGAGACGTCGGTGATCTTCTCGGCGGTGCTGAAGCCGGATTTGAGGATGAACTGGAGTATCTCGGCCTCGGGAAGCTGGTCGGACTCCTTCATGAGCCCCTTTTCCACGGCCTTCCGGCGGATGCGTTCGGGATCCAGGCCCCGGCCGTCGTCGGAAACGAGCAGATAGGCGGTCTCGCCCTTGCGCAGGGCCGAGAGCCGCACCGTGCCGGTTTCGTCCTTGCCCAGGGCCGCGCGTTCTGCGGCGGGCTCCAGACCGTGGTCCAGGGCGTTGCGCAGCAGATGCACCAATGGTTCGTTGAGGGACTCCACGATGGACTTGTCCAGGGCCAGATCCTCGCCTTCGATCTCGAAGCGGACCTTCTTGCCGATCTTCTGGCTCAGGCTCTTCACCAGCCGTTGCATGGGCGCGACGATCTGCTTGAGCGGCACGAGCCGGATGGCTTCCACCTCGGTCTGGAGGCTGCCGATGACCGTGTCCATGTCGCGGAGCCCGGCCAGGGTCTTGGCCATGTCGCCGTTTCCGGCCTGGGAGATGACCGCGTAGGTGACCATGAGCTTGCCCACCAGTTCAATGAGCTTGTCCAGGCGGTCCGTGCCCACGCGCACCGAGGCGATGGCTTGGCGGGCGTGGGCCTGAGCCTCGTGGACCTTGTCCTGGGCGTGCTCGTCCTGGTGTTCCTCGGGATGCTCGGCGGGGGCGGTTTCCGCCTGGACCGGAGGCGCGGCTGGGATGGGCGCGTCCACCTGGGCCGGGGCCAGCTCCTTGCCGGAGCGCAGTACGCCCGCGCCCTGCTCGAGGAAGCCGGCCAGGGCGTAGAGCAGCTTCTTGTGCGCCTCGCAGACGCCCAGGAAGGCCGAGACAATGTCCTGATTCATAGGGGTGATGCCGTCGGCCAGCATGTCCAGGAGGGTGATGACCTGGGCCGAGGGAAGCTTCACATGCGAGAGTCCGAGCCGCTCCATGACTTCAGCGGCTTGGCCCGAGCCGGATTCCAGGTCCAGGACGCCCTGCTCCAGGGTTTCGATGCACTGCTGGATGCTGTCGAGCATGGGCCCCTCACTGTCCAGGCGGCGGTGGGCAAGCCGTCTGGAAATAGTCCTCCGCCGAGGCGAAGGCCTGCAGGGCCCGATCCAGACCCCAGGAATAGAACACGCTGCGGCAGTCGAAGCTCAGGCCGGTCACGGCTATTTCGCGTTTTTCGGCCAGGGCGGCCAGGGCTTCCCAGGCCGCCGAACCCACGGTGAGCACGCCGGAGAAGTCCAAAAGCACTCGTCCGCCCTCGGGGATGGCGGCCACGGCTCGGGTCAGGGTGTCGCGCTCGGGCCCCAAGTGGATGCGCCGGGCCAGGATCCGCAGGACCATGATCCCATCGCGTGCCTCGATCTCCACCCGGGCCTTGGCCTCGGCGGCGGTCGGGCCGCCCGGTCCGGATGCCTGGCGCAGGAGTTCGAGCATTTCCGTTGTTTCAGCCTCGTCCGGCGCGCCCTGCTCACGGATCTGCTCGATGACCGTGAAGATCATGTTCACGCCGAGGGAGAGCAGGGTCACGTTCTGCTCCGTGGGCTCGACCTCGCCGGATTGGATTTTCTTGAGGTAGTCCTCGACCTTGTGGGTGAAGCGGGAGGCGGCCTCGAAGCCGGTCATGAAGCCGGTGACGCCCTTGATGGTGTGCAGCGGGCGGGCGAGTATCTCGATGCCGCCGGGAATGTCGCCGGCCTCGAGCAGCCCCAGCCCTTCCATGACCTGGGGGGAATATTTGTCGTTGACCTCGGAGAAGAACTCCTCGACCAAGGCGTCGTCTTCGCCCATGCCGCCCCCGGCGCGTTATTTCCCGAGCAGACCCAGTTTCTCCAGTTCGGCGTACAACTTTTCCTTGATCACAGGCTTGACGATGTAGCCCGAGGCCTCGCCCTCGTGGAAGGAGCGGATGACCACCTTGGGATCATCCAGGGCCGTGGTCATGATGACCCGCACCGGGCGTCGCGTCTTGGTCCCCCGCTCCTCGCCCCGGATGATCTCCAGGGCCTGCATGCCGTCCACCTCGGGCATCATGATGTCCATGAGGATGAGGTCATAGGGGCGGCCCTCCTCGCGGGCCAGCCTGAAGGCATCCACGGCCTCCTTGCCGTTGACCACGATATCCACGTCGAAGAGGGTCGTCAGGTAGGAGAGCAGGATCTTGCGGCTCAGGAATTCGTCTTCGGCGATGAGGGCTCTCATGGCGTGTCCATCCTCCGCTGGCCCGGGTGTTCCATACCTTATGGTCTCGGGCCAATCGTGTTTCTTGTCAATGCTATCGCGGAAAATATAATGCCCGTTCTTGCGTCGCGCCGGGGCATGGGGTAGGAAGCCCTCCATGTCCAAAGAGCGCACCCCGGAACGGGAAGAACGCATCCGCGACGTCATCGCCCATCGCCGCAAGGATCTCACCCTGGTGATGGACAACATCTGGGATCCGCACAACGTCTCGGCCATTCTCCGCAGCTGCGACGCCTTCGGGGTTCTGCGCGTACACCTGCATTACACCACCGAACCCTGGCCCGACCTGGGCAAGAAGTCCTCGGCCTCGGCCAAGAAGTGGATCGAGCGCGTACGGCACCAGGACGCCGCCTCGCTGGTGGGCCGGCTCCACGGACAGGGCTTCCGCATCCTGCGCACGGGTTTCTCGGACACGGCCAGACCGCTCTGGGACTTCGACCTCTCCGGGCCGACCGCCGTGATCCTGGGCAACGAGCACAGGGGCGTGTCCCCGGAGCTGTGCGCGCTGGTCCCGGACGAACTGTTCATCCCCATGCGCGGCATGGTCCAGAGCTTCAACGTTTCCGTGGCCGCAGCCCTGATTCTCTATGAGGCCATGCGCCAGCGCCGCGAACGCGGCCTGCTGGACCAGCCCTCGTTGAGTCCGGAGGAGATGGAGCGCCTGGCCGCCGACTGGCTCACGCGCTAGCCGTCTCCGCGCGCAATTCCCGCTCCTTGACCGCGAGGTCGTCCCAAAGCCGGTCCAGACCGGACTCGGCCAGACTCTTGATCTGCTCCTGATCGTACAGGCATTCCAGCTTGACCTTGTTGCCGAGCACTTGGCCCACGGCCGCCGTGCTCTTGGCGCGGGCCAGGCTGGAGTGCTGCACGTGGCGCACGGCCAGGCCGCCGTCGTAGAGCACGGGCACCCCGGCCAGGTTGGCCCGGAGGTCGCGTTCCAGGTCGTCGAATTGGGTGGGGCTCAGGCGCAGATCGAAGTCTCCCACCGTGTCCAGGGTGCTCACGCGCAACGCGTGGCAGCAGCCCGACACGGACAGGGTTCGGCGGACGTAGGAGAAGAGCCCCAGGTCGAGGCCCGAGGCCGTGTTGTCGAAGAGGTGGATGTTTTCGGGAAAGCCCGGGAAGGATTCCACGCCCTGACGGCCGGGCAGGAGGTTGTAGTCCGCCGACTGCAGGCAGACCGGCGCGGAGGCCGAGACGATGCGGCAGCCCACCACCCCGGCCTCGGGGTGGGCGCGGGCCGTGCCCAGGAGGCGGGCCAGCCAGCCTTTGGGCAGAACCACGTCGTCGTCCAGGAACACGGCATGGGTGGCGGCGCGGACCCGGGGCAGGGAGAGCAGCCAGTTGCGCGCGGCCGGGGCGCCCACGTTCACCGGCAGGGAGACGATTTCGAGAGCCCCCTCGGGGAAGCGCTCCCGGACTTGGCGGAGCATGTCGCCGGCGCCGTCCGTGGAGCCGTTGTCCAGGACCGCCACGCGGGCTCCGAGGAGGTCCGGCCCGGCGACCCCCTCCAGGGTGGCCCGCAGCAGGTCGCGTTTGTTCCAGGAGTAGAGCAGGACCACGGCGTCCGAGGCGTCCCGGGCCGGGGCCGGGGCGTGGCGCAGGGCGTGCAGTTTGAGGGTCAGGTGCGGGTGCCAGGGCAGCCGCCGCCAGAGGGTCTCCAGCCGTTCGCGGGCCTCGGTCTCCCGGCCGAGGTGTGTGAGCGCCTCGCAGGCCGCCAGCAGCCGCCAGTGGCCGAAGCACTCGCCCAGGGCCTCGATGCGCTCCAGGGCCTCGTCCGAGGCCGCATAGAAAAAGGTCCACTCGGCCAGGAGCCGGTCCCGCAGGGGCAGGAGCGCCGGTTCCCAGGCCGTGGCCTCCAGCATGTCCCGGGGCAGGTCGGCGCGACCCAGGCGCATGAGCCAGTCCCAGGTCCGGGCCAGCCAGGCCGCGCCCGTGCCCGGCGTCCGCAGGCGGGGCAGGAGGTGCCGGAGCACCAGGGCGTGTTCCCCGGATTGCATCAATGCCTGCCAGTCGTCGGCCGGGAAGGGCAGGGAGAGCAGGGCGTCCAGGCGTTGCGCCAGGACGTTCGCCGTTTCGCCGCAGGCGGGGCCGTTTTGTCCCGCCTCCAGCAGCAGGCGGCAGGTCCCCTGGCTGAGGGGATCGCGCTGCCAGGTCCAGGCGGCCATGCCCCGGGCCAGGGGTTCCAGGGCGGGATTCTCGGCGGCCATGGCCAGGGTCCGCCGGGACAGGGCCAAGCGCGAGTCGGGTTCCTCGAAGCCCAGCGGCAGGCCGGGAAAGAGATGGCGCGGCGCGGCGGCGTCGGGTGAGGGTGCGGGCATGGCGGCCTCCTGGTTCCCGCTTTACGGGAAACATCGGGCATTGAAAAGCCGGAAGCGAGAGTCTATAGGCTTCCGATGCGCGAGGAATTTCCCGACATCCGCGTCGCCGTGGACGCGCTGCTCCACGGCGGTGTCCTGGTCTATCCCACGGAGACGCTTTACGCTCTAGGTTGCGACGCCCGCAACATCGCGGCCGTGTCCCGGGTGCTGCGGCTCAAGGGGCGGCCCGAGAACAAGCCCCTGCCCGTGGTGGTCGCGGACCTGGATGGGCTCGGCCGCATCCTTGAGGGCGAGATGCCCGGAGACGTCTTGCGTCTGGGCGAACGCTTCTGGCCCGGCCCCTTGTCGATCCTCGTGCGTACACGGGGGCTGGCCCCGGCGGTCCGCGACGGCGAGGGATTCACCTCGGTGCGGGTCACGGCCCATCCCCTGGCCGCCGCGCTCTGCTCTATCTCCGGAGCTCCTCTGGTGGCCACCAGCGCCAACCTGAGCGGGGAGCCCGCCGCAGCCGTCCCGGAGGAGTTGGACCCCGTGCTGGCCGTGCGGGCCGACCTCGTGCTGGACCAGAAGCCCTGGCCCTCTGGCGGCTTGGCCTCCACTGTGGTCGCCCTGGAAGGTCCCGGCCGCCTGCGGCTCATCCGCGCGGGGGCCGTGTCGATCCAGGCGCTGGAGGCCCGCGGCTTCATCGTCTCCTCCGGGAATTGACCCCGGCCGGTTTTTTCTACCGTCTCCGCCGGGGGCGGCATAATTTTCATTTTATTAACGATTACTGGTTGTTGCTGCGGTTCGCGTGACCTTTGGCGCGGGCTGTCGCGGTTCGCGTGTACAAAAAATGGGCCCGGCGGCATAGTTTCGCATTTGTAGACCGGGCGTCGTTGGCAATGCATAATATATTTATATTATTTAATATTTTGTTTTTTCAAGGGTCGGGCCCGAGGTTGGCACGCTCCCTGCTATGACTCAAGCATCCTTTCTTTTGCACCGAAGCACGAAACGGGCTTCCGGGGGTGGTCCCCGGGAGCCTTTTCGTTTTCCGCGTCCGGCGTCCCCGCGCCACGGGCCCTGAGCGGAACGTGGCCGGGCCGGTTCAGTTTTTTCTTCCCCGGGCCTGGTTCTGGGCAAAATTCATATTCAGCTTTTAAAACATATGGTTGCGATCGCTGATGCCGCCGACCGAGGCTCAAGAGCGAGCACGAGGTGCAAAAACTGGAACCGTTTCGCCCCCTGGCGGATAGGACCAATGTTGGTGGCTGATGGGTATTTTACTTTGAATTCATTGGATAAAAAATAAATGCGCACATGCGTCCTAGAGTTGGCACGCTCCCTGCTATGACTCAAGCATCCTTTCTTTTGCACCGAAGCACGAAATGGGCTTCCGGGGGTGGTCCCCGGGAGCCTTTTCGTTTTCCGCGTCCGGCGATTCGGCAGAGGAGGGGGAGCGGATCCGGCTTCAGCCCCCATCATCTTTTCACTTCGGATTTGATGCGCTTTTCAGCCCCGATGTACTTTCGGATCAGGCGTGAGGCCTTGCTCTGGCTGATATTCAGGTGTCTCGCCACGGCATACGAACTGCCGTATTCCGCATAAGCTCTCACAATAAGAGTTTTGGCTGTGTCTTCCATCGTCTGATCGAAGGTGCGTTCCTGGACTTGAGACCCAGCGCGTGGCGCGGCGTCGCGCACATTGGCCGGAAGATCGTCGAGCGTGACCCTGCCGGAGGGCAGAGTCACTGCCAATTCCTCCATCACATTTTCCAGTTCCCTGATGTTGCCGGGCCAGGGATATGCCTTCAATGTCTTGAGCGCGGCTTGTTCCATCCGGTGGGTCTTTCCATACTTGCCGCCAAATTTTTCCAGGAAATGGCAGGCCAGGGGGATGATGTCCTCTTGTCGTTCCCGCAGCGCCGGAAGCTGGAGATGCAGCACTTTGATTCTGTAGTAGAGGTCTTGGCGGAACAGCCGGTCTTGCACCATTTTGGTCAGATCGCGGTTGGTGGCGCAGATCAGGCGGACATCCACGGGAATATCACGCGTGGAACCCAGACGGCGTATCACTCTGTCTTGGAGCGCGTGAAGCAGTTTGGCCTGCATGGGGGGAGGCAGTTCGCCGATCTCGTCCAAAAAGAGCGTTCCGCCGTCGGCCAGTTCGAACATGCCCGGCTTTCCTCTGTTGGCGGCGCCCGTGAACGCGCCGGGCTCGTATCCGAAGAGTTCCGTTTCGAGGAGTTCACTGGGGATGGCGGCGCAGTTGATGGAGACCATGCGCTTGGCTGCCCTGGCTCCCATTTCATGAATGAGATGCGCGAAGAGGCTTTTACCTGTGCCGGTTTCACAGGTCATGAGCACTGTTGAATCCACCATCGCATATGTCTTCGCCTTTCGAATCACGTCCTCCATTTTTTGGCTGCGGGCGATGAAGCCCCGCGATTCCATGAGTTCCAGACTCAAGGATT
Organism: Desulfovibrio aminophilus DSM 12254; assembly: GCF_000422565.1. Taxonomy (NCBI): domain Bacteria; kingdom Pseudomonadati; phylum Thermodesulfobacteriota; class Desulfovibrionia; order Desulfovibrionales; family Desulfovibrionaceae; genus Desulfovibrio; species Desulfovibrio aminophilus. Next base: position 240,513 of record NZ_AUMA01000007.1, read on the forward strand.
TGAGTTTGCCTTCGAATTGAGCGAGTTCCCTTTTCTGGTTTCGGATTTTAGCCAGGGCGCGTTTGAAGTCGGTAATGTCGCGGGAGTTGGTGACGATGAACGTGAGGTCGCCGGCGTCGTTGAATATGGGCACCGCGCTGACCAGAAAGTGTTTGCCTGACCGAGTGTTCTGTTGAGTGATTATCTGCCGTTTTTCTTCGATGACCTGTGCTCCGATGCAGCAATCAAGCACCCCTTTATCGGTGAGTTCGGCGATATGTGTTCCGATGACTTCGTCGGCCTTAAGGCCGTAATTCTTCTCGCATACCGGGTTGACATACACGACCACGCCCTGGGCGTTGATGAGCGAGATTTCGTCGTAGGAGTTGTCCAGGATGAGTTTGAGGGTGGTGAAATCAAGTTCCCAGATGTTTTTTGGGGTCGACATGCCGCAACCTCCCATTGGCGAAAAGTCAATTTTGACTTGTAGAGTCTGTTTTGACTGATCTGGAAAAATTCTGAACCATGTTCGGCTCAAGCGCAAGAGAGGCTGTTCTCTAAGTCATCATCGACTTATGGTGGAGCCGGGGAAATGCGGCAAATTGAGGGGCGAAAGAGATACGCCCTGAGTGAAAAAGTGATAATATTAAAAAAAACAAAATGTTATGATGGTGTGCCGAGTGATTGTGAATTATGGAACGCTTGTTGCTCTCTCTGTTTAAGTTCAAAACACTTACAGGGAGGATTGCTTTGAAACAGATTATTTTGTTGTGGGGTGTGCCCCGTTCGATTTCCACTGCATTTGAGAGGTATTTTATTGAGCGTAAAGATTTTGCTATAGTGCATGAACCTTTTTCTTACCCGTACTACTTTGGTGAAAACAGGCAGACGGGCATCGTTTATCAGACTATAGATGAAAGCATGCCGAAGACATATGACGGATGCGTTGATTGGATTTACAAGGAAGCGCAGGAAAAGCCGGTGTTCGTGAAGGACATGAGCTTTCAGCCCTTTACGCACGTCATGAAGGACGACTCTTTCTTGGGCAATATCACCAGCACATTTTTGATCCGTGATCCCAACATCACCATCCGCTCCTACTATGGGATGCAGCAGGATCTGAGCGCCGAGGAAATCGGCTTCGAATGTTCCTGGAAGCTGTTTGAAAAAGTACGGGATTTGAGCGGCAAGGAGCCTGTCGTGGTTCAGGCCGAAGATTTGGAAGACAATCCCGAAGGCACCATGCGCGCCTACTGCGAAGCCTGCGGCATCCCCTTCATCAAGGAGGCCCTGTACTGGAAGGCCGGCACCCCCAAGGTCTGGGAGCATTGGGCCGAGTGGCATGGAGACGCCATCAACACCTGCGGCATCCAGAAGAATGTCGAGAAGTTCGATTTCGAAATCAAGGACAAGCCTGCCCTGCAGGCGCTGTATGATCACCACCGTCCCTTCTACGAGAAACTGAAGGCGCACGTCATCCGTCCGAAGAACTGAGCAACCCACGGAAAGGCCAAGGATCATTCGATGTCGACACTGGCTATTGAGAAAGCACGGAAAGCGGATCTCGGGCTGAGTCTAACCCACGCCAAGAAGGGACTCGGTTGGGGACTTCTCTCCGGAATCGCTTGGGGTCTCGACGCGACACTCCTGGCCATCGCCTTCACTCTCGCCCCTCTCGCCGGCATAGGCTCCGCCATTACGGCGAGCCTTGTCGGCACGGCGGGCAAGGAAGGCTTTGGCGGGCTGTGGGTCGTAGGCAACTGTCTGGTTCAGGGCAAGGGGGCCGAGATATTGCGGGCCCTCAAGACCAAGCCCGGCAGGCTCTGCTGTTTGGCCGGCCTCCTGGGCGGCCCCATCGCCATGAGCTGTTATGTCTTCTCGGTCTATGCTGCCGGGCCCGCGTACGCCGTGAGCATCGCCACCCTGTATCCTCTGTTCGGGGCGGTGTTCGCCATGCCGATTCTCAAAGAGAAGATGCAGCCGAAAGTGCTGGCGGGGATTGGAATATGTGTGATCGGCGCCATCGTGATCAGCTATTCCCCCGCCGATCTGGAGACCTACCCCAATTTCTACTGGGGGTTGTTCTTCGGTCTGTTGGCCAACGTCGCCTGGGGCATGGAGGCGGTCGTCTCCACCTTCGGCATGGATCTGCTTGACTCCGACGTGGTCCTGAGCATCAGGTATCTGACTTCGGCGTTGCTTTACATTCTCATCATCCTCCCCCTGGCGGGGGGGCTCGGGCTGGCGGTCGATCTGCTGACCACTGCGGAATCCCTGTCCATATTCGTGGCCATCGGCCTGACCAGCAGCCTGGCTTATCTGGCTTGGTACAAGGCCATGAACATGACCGGCGTAGCACGCGCCAACGCCTTGAACAACACCCATCTCATGTTCGGAATCTTCTTCTCGTGGATGATTCTGGACAGCGAGATCACACTTGGCCTCATCGTCGGAAGCGTGTTGATTCTCTTCGGAAGTCTCTCCGCTCTCACGGATAAAGAGGCCTTGTTCAACCTGAGAAAGGTGTGATGGGGTAATACATGAAATTGCCGATCAAATTCAGGCTCCTGCAGATGATAGCCGCAGGCGGGGTGCGCACTACCTCGGATGTCTTGAGAGTGCTTCAGATGGAATACTCCGGCGAACGTTGTGTCAACAGCAAGACAATTACCGAGTATCTTCAATCGCTCCGAGTTTGCGGGCTGTTGGAGATGGACTTGACCGGGGAATTTGATGAATTCGGTGTCCCGGTGAAGAACTGCCGTGTGACGGAATACGGCAAGGGGCGGCTCACATTCATCGCCGCTTCATAACCCGACAACATATGGGCCCTTCGGCTTCGCCAGGGCCCATATTCCGTTCTGGAGTCCTTTATGAACGAACAAGCGAATAATCCCAAGTTGAGCATGGCGACGATCTTGCCGACCTTGATTTTCGCGGCGTTGTCCCTGATTCCGCTCGTGCTGTATGAAAAGGAAAGCGCCGCCGCGCTCGACGGCTTCTTCAACTGGTTCAAGACCACGTTCGGCTCCATGTATCTCCTCTTGGGGCTGGCCTCCCTGGGGATATGTCTCACCCTGGCGTTCAGCAAATATGGGAAGATCAAGTTCGGTGAACCCGACGAAAAGCCTCAGTTCTCGACCCCCACCTGGGTCGCCATGCTGTTTTGCACCGGAGTTGCTGGCGGAGTCCTCTATTGGTCCATCGCCGAGCCACTTTATTATCTGGCTTATCCCCCGTTTTACGCCGCGCCATTATCCACAGAGGCATTCACTTGGGCTGGATGCTACACATTTTTCCATTGGGGACCGTTGCCGTGGTCCTTCTACATCATCTGTTCACTGCCACTGGGCTACGTCTTCTTCGTGCGCAAGAAGAATCTTCTGCGTGTCAGCGCTTCCTGTGATGATCTTTTCGGCGATCGCGTACGCAGGCCCGTTGGGGTGACGCTGGATATTTTGTTCGCCATCGGTCTGCTGGCCAGCAACATATCCATCGCGGGCTTCACCGTGCCGATGGTGGCCGAGGCGTTCTCCACCGCCACAGGCCTCCAGGCCGATTATTCCATGCAACTCGGCGTGTTGGCCGTCATTGCGGCGATCTATTTCACCAGCACATTCATGGGACTGGAGAAGGGCATCGCCAGATTGTCCAATTTCAACGTCGGGGTGGCGATCGCCATGTTGTGCTTCGTGATCGTCATCGGCCCGACATCCTTTCTCTTGGACAACTTCGTCAACGGTGTCGGAAACTTCATGCAGAACTTCTTCCGCATGAGCACCTGGACCGATCCGTACACCGCGGGAACTTTCCCGCAGGACTGGACCATGTTCTATTGGGCGTATTGGATCACGTACGCTCCGTTGACCGGTCTCTTCGTCGCCAGAATTTCGCGGGGAAGAACCATCAAGCAGATCGTGATCCATGGGTTGTGTTTCGGGATGCTTGGGGCGTGGGTCATCCATGGAGTCTTCGGTGGCTACACCCTGTTCACCCAACTTACCGCCGCCGCGGGTTCCTCGCCCATCGACGTCATGAAGACCGCGGGCATCTTCCCGGCCATCGCCTCGGTGCTGACCACGCTGCCAATGAAGATCTTGATGTTGTTGAGCTTCTGTGTCTTTTCCGTCATTTTCTTCGCCACCAGTCTCGACTCCTCGGCCTACGCCATCGCCCTGGCCTGCACGGACAACCTTGACGAGAAAGCCACGCCTTCCTGCGCCCACCGCATGTTCTGGGCCGTGATCCTGGCCGTGATACCGGCTGGTCTGCTCAAGGTCGGCGGATTGTCGGCCCTCAAGGGTTGCGTCAACGTGGCGGCCATTCCCATGACCATCATATCGGTTCTCATGGTTGTGGCCTTGTTCAAGGTGATCGGCCAGGACAAGAAATCGGGCAGACTCAAGCTGGACTGACGCGTTCCGCCAAAACCCTATGCCGCCCCTTCAAGGATCCGCTTACCTCCTTGCCTGCGGATCCTTGCTTCCGACGGCAGTTCAGCGCCATCTCTGAGTGGATGGCAGTGAGTCCCGCCCCGGTCCCGCTTCAAATGAAGCGGGACCTTTTCCTTTTCGGCGCCCGGCGATTCCCTTCGGCAGGGAGGACGGGCGGCAGGACGGGTGAGGTTCAGTTTTTCCTTCTTCAAGCCTGAACCGGGCATGATTTTGTTTTGTCCTGCTGAAGCAACATGTTGAGATGTGATGTGGGGCGCGGGTTGTTGGCCGTGGCTGTGGAGGGTGCAAAAAGTGGAACTGTTCCGCCCGGCGGAACGCGGCGGGCTTGCCGTGCGGCTTTGCGCTATTGCTCTTAATTCATTGTATAAAAAATATCATTGGTCCGTCGTCAGAAGTTGGCACGCTCCCTGCTATAACTCAAGCATCCTTTCTTTTGCACCGAAGCACGAAATGGGCTTCCGGGGGTGGTCCCCGGGAGCCTTTTCGTTTTCAGCAGCTCGAGATTTCCTGAAGCGTGTATGATAATCTGGTAAAACTGGTTTTTCTCATCTTTCGTGACATTGTGCGGTGGCAATAGTTCCGGTATGATACAAAGTATGCGATGCGGCGGGACGCCCCCTCGCGGAAAGTGGAAAGACGACACGATGAACGACCGGAAATGTACGCATTGCGGCGCTCCCTTGCCGGAGCCGCGCAATCCCCTGCCCACGGTGGACGCCGTGATCTTCGATCCGTCCTTGGGCGTGGTCCTGGTGGAGCGGGCCAATCCTCCGCTGGGCTGGGCCTTGCCCGGAGGATTCGTGGACCGGGGCGAAACCTGCGAGCAGGCGGCCGTGCGCGAGGTGCGGGAGGAAACGGCCCTGCGCGTGGTCCTCACGGGTCTGCTGGGGGTCTATTCCGATCCCGCCCGCGATCCCCGCGGGCACACCCTGAGCGTGGTCTACACGGCCCAGGCCGCGAATCCGGCCGATCTGCGGGGGGGCGACGACGCCCGCTCGGCCCGCTTCTTTCCCCTGGGGGAGTTGCCGCCGCTGGCCTTCGATCATGCCCGCATCCTGGAAGATTTCGCCCGTGACCTCGGACGCCGGAACCCCGGCCCCGCAAGCCCCGGCTTGGCCGGGTCGTGAGAGAGCCATGGCCGGAAAGCCCCTCGTCCTTTTTCTCGCTTCGGAGATGTACCCCTTTTCCAAGACCGGCGGCCTGGGCGACGTGCTGGGCGCGCTGCCCCTGGCGCTGCACCGCAAGGGGATCAACACGGCGGTCCTCACGCCCATGTACGGGCGGCTCTCGACGGCGGGCTACAAGCTTCGCCTGACCCAGTCGCACATTCCCGTGGGCTACCCCTGGCCTCCGGTCACGGCCGACGTCTACCAGACCGACTACCACGGCATGCCGGTCTACTTCCTGGCCCGGGGCGAGTATTTCGACCGGCGCTTCTACTACAATACCTACGACGGCGACTACTTCGACAACTGCGAGCGGTTCAACTTCTTCTGCCGGGCGGCGTTGGAGTTCGCCTCCCGGCTGCCCGAGCCGCCGGCCGTGATCCACGCCCATGATTGGCAGACCGCCCTGGCCCCGGCCTACGTCTCGTTCCTGCGCAAGAAAGAGCCCCGCTGGGCGGCCACCCGCACGGTCATGACGATCCACAACCTGGCCTTCCAGGGCCGCTTTTCCTCCCGTCTGTTCTGGGAATGCGGCCTGGATCACGCGGCCTGGCACATGGATGGAGCCGAGTACTTCGGGGACTTCAACCTGCTCAAGGCGGGCATCGCATACGCCGACGCCGTGACCACGGTGAGCCCGTCCTACGCCCGGGAGATCCTCACCCCGCAGTTCGGTTGCGGCCTGGAGGGCATTCTGAACAAGCGGCGGGCCGTGCTGCGGGGCATCCTCAACGGCGCTGACTACGACGTCTGGGATCCGGACGGCGACAAGTTCCTGCCCTGTTCGTACAACCCCGGAGATCCGGACGGCAAGCGCGAGTGCAAGAAGTCGCTCATCCGTGAACTCTATCTTTCGGACCAGCTTGAGGACAAGCCTCTGCTGAGCTTCATCGGTCGCATGCGCGGGCAGAAGGGCATCGACCTGCTCACGGAGATCATCCCTCGGCTGATGAAGAAGCAGGTGGGCGTCGTGGTTCTCGGCGAGGGCAACCTCAAGCATGAGGCGCGGCTGTTGGAGCTCATCGAGGAATACCCCGGCCGTCTGGCCGTGGTGGTGGGCTATTCCGAGGATCTGGCCCACCGCATCCAGGCCGGTTCGGACATCTTCCTCATGCCCTCGCGCTATGAACCCTGCGGCCTGACCCAGATGTACGCCCTGCGTTTCGGGGCCATTCCGGTGGCCACGGCCGTGGGCGGGCTCATCGACACCATCAGGCCCTATCCTGATCCGGCAGCCACGGGATTCACCTTCGCCGAGCCCAATGCCGAGCAGTTCCTCTGGACCATCAACCTGGCCATCAAGCTCTGGCGGGAGGAGAAAGCCGCCTGGGTCGCGATGGTCGAACGGGCCATGTCCCAAGCCTTCACCTGGGAGCGTTCGGCGGGGGACTACATCAAGCTCTATGGCGACATCGGCGCGCGTCTGGAGTGAGACGGCGGGTGAAGATTTCGCGACGCCCTTGCCTGCCGCGCTGGAAATGACTACATTCGCAAGTATTGAGGTCAAACCGCTTGCATTGGGTCTTCGACCCAAAGGAGCAGGGAAATGAAGATGCAGGACGTCCGCGCCATGGCCAGGAGAATGGAGGTCAAGATCGGCAACATGAGCAAGAAGGACGCCATCCGCGCCATTCAGAGGGCGGAGGGCAACTTCGATTGCTACGGCCGGGCCGAGGGAGGGTTCTGCGATCAGTCGGAGTGCCTGTTCTACGACGACTGCATGAAGCAGTCCGCAGCCGAAGACAACTGACAGTGAACACGTCCCGGACCATTCCGGTCTACATCCCCCCCTTCGACCTCCACCTCTTCGGCCGGGGCGAACACTGGGATCTCCATCGCATCCTCGGGGCGCACCCGCACACCCCCGATGAAGGCGAGGCTGCGGGCCTCTCCGGCTACCGTTTCGCGGTCTGGGCTCCCAACGCCCGGGCGGTGAGCGTCGTCGGGGACTTCAACGGCTGGCGCAGCGAGCGCCATCACTTGCATCCCGTGGGCTCTTCGGGCATCTGGGCCGGTTTCATCCCAGGTCTCGAGCAGGGGACGCTCTACAAGTATGCGGTGCGGCATCAGTCCGGCCATCTGGCCCTGAAGACCGACCCCGTGGCCTTCTTCGCCGAGATGCGCCCGGGCAACGCGGCCGTGGCCTGGACCCTGGACAACCACGAGTGGAGCGACCAGGATTGGATGGCCGCCCGCAGGGCCGTCGGTCCCCGCCTGCGTGAACCCATGTCCGTCTACGAGGTCCACGCGGGTTCCTGGCGTCGCCGCGACGGCCGTTTTCTTGCCTGGTCCGAGTTGGCCGACGAGCTCATTCCCTACGTCCGCGACCTGGGCTTCACCCACATCCAGTTCATGCCCCTGGCCGAGCACCCCTTGGACGAGTCCTGGGGGTACCAGACCAGCCACTACTTCGCCCCCACCTCGCGCTTCGGCCGCCCCGAAGACCTCAAGGACTTCATCGACCACTGCCACCAGGCGGGCCTCGGCGTGATCCTGGACTGGGTTCCGGGGCACTTCCCCAAGGACGACTGGTGTCTGGGACGTTTCGACGGCACGGCGCTCTACGAGCACATGGACCCGCGCAAGGGCGAACACCCGGACTGGGGCACCTACATCTTCAACTACGGCCGCAACGAGGTGAAGAACTTCCTGCTGGCCAACGCCCTTTACTGGCTCAAGGAATTTCACATCGACGGGCTGCGCATCGACGCCGTGGCCTCCATGCTGTATCTGGACTACTCCCGCAAGGAAGGGGAGTGGATTCCCAACGCCTTCGGCGGGAACGAGAACCTGGAGGCCATCCACCTGCTCCAGGAGCTGAACACCGTGGTCCACGCCCACTTTCCCGGCGCGGCCATGATCGCCGAGGAATCCACGGCCTGGGCCGGGGTTTCCCGTCCCACCTACACCGGCGGCCTGGGTTTCACCTTCAAGTGGAACATGGGCTGGATGAACGACACCCTGGACTATTTCCACTACGAGCCCATCCACCGCAGCTTTCACCAGAACAAGCTGACTTTTTCCATGATCTACGCCTTCACCGAGAACTTCGTGCTGCCGCTGTCCCACGACGAGGTGGTCCATGGCAAGGGCGCGCTGCTCTCCAAGATGCCCGGCGACATGTGGCAGCAGTTCGCCAACCTGCGGCTGCTCCTGGCCTACCAGTGGGCGCATCCGGGCAAGAAGCTCCTGTTCATGGGGGGCGAGTTCGGCCAGTGGAACGAGTGGAACTCCCAGATCGAGCTGGACTGGATTCTGCACGACTTCGACACCCACACCGGCGTGTCCCGGCTGGTGGGCGACCTGAATCGCCTGCTCCGCGCCCTTCCGGCCATGCACCGCGAGGACCACTCCTGGCAGGGCTTCGAGTGGATGGACTTCGCCGACAACCAGGCCTCGGTCCTGGGCTTCGCCCGCAAGGCCCCGGGGCAGGCCTCCGTGCTCTGGGTCTTCAATTTCACTCCCGTGCCGCGCCAGGGCTACGCCATGCGCTGCCCCGGCCCAGGCTGGTGGCGGGAGATCCTCAATTCCGACGCCGCCATCTATGGCGGTTCCAACCTGGGCAACAACGGCGGCGCCGAGGCCTTTCACCGCGAAGGGCGGGGCTGGAGCCTGTCCCTGACCCTGCCGCCCCTGGCCGCCGTCGCCTTCACGCAAGGATGATCCTTCCCATGACCAAGACCATCTGTCTGACCCTGGGCGATCCCGGGGGCCTGGGCCCGGAGCTGGTCCGGCGTTTCTTCGCCGCCGTCGCGCCCAAGGGCCCGGTGATCCTCATCGGCCCGGAGCGTTCCCTGGCGCGCCTGGGCGACCCCTTCTACGAACGCCTGGATGATCCCTCCGCCCGGCCCGGGCGTCCGGGGCTTTATCTCTTCGAGCCGCCGGAACTGGCCGGGCTGGACGTGCCCCCTGGCCAGGCCACGGTGGCTGGAGGTCGCGCCGCCGGATTCAGTCTGGAATGGGCCGTGCGTTTCCTGCTCTCCGGCCAGGCCCATGGGCTGCTTACCTGCCCGTTGAACAAGGCCATGCTTCAGGCCGCCGGGTTCGATTTCCCCGGCCACACGGAGTTCCTGGCCGAACGCCTGGGCACCGGGCCCGAGGGCCACTGCATGCATCTTTGCGGTCCGGTCCTGCGCGTGAGCCTGGTCACCACCCATCCGCCGCTGGCCGACGTGCCGCGTCTCGTCACCCACCAAGCCGTGCTCAACTGCCTTCTGCTGACGCACGCCTTCGTCCGCCGCCTGGGCCTGCCCGAGCCCGTGGCGGTCTGCGGTCTGAATCCCCACGCCGGGGAGTGGGGCCGCATCGGCCGGGAGGAGATCGAGGTCATCACCCCGGCCATCGAGGAGGCCCGCGCCCTCGGGCTGAACGTGGCCGGGCCCATGCCCGCGGATACGGTTTTCCACTTCGCGGCCAAGGGGCGCTATTCGGCGGTCCTGGCCATGTATCACGACCAGGGACTCGGCCCGCTCAAGCTTCTGCATTTCGGCGAGGCCGTGAACACCACCCTGGGCCTGCCGTTTCCCCGCACCTCCCCGGACCACGGCACGGGCTACGACCTCGTGGGCACGGGCCAGGCCCGCCTGGACAGCTTCGTCGCGGCTTACGAGCTGTTGGAGAAGTTGGTGGAGAAGGGGAAAAAATAGGCCTCCGGCGGCCAGGGGCCACTGGCCCCTTGACCCCTTTCAATGCGACGGCGCGTCCGCCGGGCAAGGCCCGGCGGACGCGCCGTCGCATGTGGGCATCATGGAAAAAGGCCGGAAGGCCGGAGCGTATTTCTTTTTATTCCTCGCGCATCCGGCGGGCGCACTTCTCGAAGTGCAGGCCGCATATTGCCATTTCCACGGCCGTGGGGAAGGCCTTGAACTTGGTGAACAGAGTCTTGAGGATGAGTTTCCAGTAGAGAAGCCGGGCGTGGGAGCGCAATCCGATGGTCCAGAAACTGCGGAACAGGGCCACGGTTTCGTTCCAGGTCACCCGGGAGAAGGCCGTGGGCCGGTAGTGCTTCAGGAAGGTGTTCACCCGGGCGTAGTACTCCTTCGGGGCGTAGAGGGAGTTCACGAGGTCCTTGTAGCCCTTGACCAGGGTGTCCACGCCCATCTTGGGGATGAAGTTCAGGCTGCCGTCGGTGTTCTCCCCGCTCGTTTCGCCCAGGAGCCGGTCCTCAGCCTGGAGCCGGTGCCAGAGCCGCGTACCGGGCAGGGCCGCCAACATGCCGACCATGGCCGTGACCACGCCGATCCGCTGGATGAACTGCATCTGGGTTTCGAAGATGCGCTCCGTGTCGCTGTCGAAGCCCACGATGAACCCCGCCATGACCTGCATCCCGTTGGACTGGATGGCGTTCACGGCCTTGGCGAGGTCCAGGGTCGTGTTCTGGAGCTTGCTGCACTCCTTGAGACTGTCCAGGGAGGGCGTCTCGATGCCCAGGAAGACCTTGTGGAAGTTGGCCGCGCTCATGAGCCGCATGAGTTCCTCGTCCTGGGCGAGGTTCAGGCTGGCCTCGGTGAAGAAGGTGAAGGGGAATTTGCTGGCCTTCTGCCAGACGATGAGTTCGCGCAGAAAGGTCTTCACCTTGTCCTTGTTGCCGATGAAGTTGTCGTCCACGATGAACACCGAGCCGCGCCAGCCCGCCTTGCGCAGGGTTTCCAGCTCGCCGAGCATCTGAGTCGGGGACTTGGTGCGCGGCACGCGGCCGTTCATCACGATGATGTCGCAGAACTCGCAGTTGAACGGGCAGCCGCGTGAGAACTGCACCGACATCGTGGCGTAGTTCTTCATTTTGATGAGCTGCCAGAGCGGGGCCGGGGTCTTGGCGATGTCCGGTTTCTCGTCCGAGGTGTAGCGGGGCTGGGGCGTTCCGGCCAGGAAATCGCGCACGAACATGGGCAGGGTGATCTCGCCCTCGTTGAGCACGAGGTGGTCCACGCCCGGAAAGAGTTCGGGGGCGGCGGTGAAGGCCGGGCCTCCCGCCACCACGCGTTTGCCCGCGGCCTTGGCCCGGTCGATGACCTCCTGGGCGCTCTCTCGTTGCACGAGCATGGCCCCGACGAAGACCAGGTCGGCCCAGTCCAGCGTCGCGTCGGTCAGCGGCTCCACGTTGAGATCAACGAGTTTTTTTTGCCAGCCGCCGGGAAGGATGGCGGCCACGGTGAGCAGCCCGAGAGGGGGAAAGGCGGCCTTCTTGGAAATGAAACGAAGGACGTGTTTGAAGCTCCAGAACGTCTCGGGATATTTCGGATTGATCAGCAGGATGTTCATGACCCGCCTCCGTTTTTCCGGTTCCCTTTGACCTTCCTATAGCGGATTGCCGGGGCGAGGTGAAGAGGCGGCGACCGCTTGTGGACAGAAAAAGCCCCGGTCGCGTCGGGCGCGGCCGGGGCTTTTGGGGGCATTGTCACGGTTCAGCAGATTCTCGGCAACTGTTCGCCTTCGAGCATGTTGAGCAGGCGCGTGCCGCCCAGCGGAGTCTTGAGCACCACCTTGCCCGGGTGAGCGTCGGTGACCGTGCCGATGCGCACGGCTCCGGCGCAGAGCGGGTCGGCGCGCAGGACGTCCAGGGCCTTTTCGGCCAGGGCCTCGGGCAGGAAGCAGAGGAATTTGCCTTCGTTGGCCAGATAGAGCGGGTCCAGGCCCAGGAAGGAGCAGCCGCCGCGCACTTCGGGCCGCACCGGGATGGCCGTCTCCTCCAGCTCACAGCAGACGTTGGAGGACAGGGCGATCTCGTTGATCGTGGTGGCCAGGCCTCCGCGCGTGGGGTCGCGCAGCACATGCACGTCCGGCACGGCTTGGAGCAGCCGGGCGATGGAGTGGTTCAGGGAGGCCGCGTCCGAAACCACGGGCGTGTCGAAGGCCAGGCCCTGGCGCGTGGAGAGGATGGCCAGGCCGTGGTCCCCCACGCTGCCGGTGACCAGGATGGCGTCACCGGGCCGGGCGCGTTCGCCCGAGGGAGCGGGTTCCACGAAGATCTCGCCGATGCCGGTGGTGTTGATGAAGATCTTGTCCACCGCGCCCTTGGGCACGACCTTGGTGTCTCCGGCCACCACCAGCACCTGGGCCTCCCGGGCGGCCTCGCCCATGGAGGCCACGACGCGTTCGAGCGCCGCCAGCTCCAGGCCCTCCTCCAGGATGAAGCCGCAGGTCAGGTAGCGCGGGACCGCGCCGAGCATGGACACGTCGTTGACCGTGCCGTGCACGGCCAAGCCGCCTATGTCGCCGCCGGGGAAGAAGATCGGGTCCACGGTGAAGGTGTCCGTGCTCATGGCCAACGGACTCTTGAGTTCCAGGCGGGCCGCGTCGTTGAGCCGGTTCAGTTCCGGGTTGCCGAGGTGCTTGAGGAAGAGGTCGGCCACCAGACGATGAGAGGCCCGGCCGCCGCTGCCGTAGTCCAGAAGGATTTTGTCGGACATGCTTATTCCACCTGATATTTGAAGTAGGCCGCGCAGGAGCCCTCGGTGGAGACCATGCAGGGCCCCACGGGCTTGGCCGGGGTGCAGGACTTCTTGAACAGCGGGCACTCGTCGGGTCGGATGCGGCCCTTGAGCACCTCGCCGCACTTGCAGCCGGGCAGGGGCGGACAATCCTCGATGGTGATGCCGTAAAGCTTTTTGGCGTCGAATTCTTCGAATTCCTTGGAGAACTCCAAGCCGGAGCCGGGAATCAGGCCGATGCCGCGCCAGAGCGCGTCGGCCGGATCGAAGACCTGCTCCATGATCTGCCGGGCCTTGGCGTTGCCCGCGTCGGAGACCACCCGTCGGTAGAGGTTCGTGACTTCCGCGCGGCCTTCCGTCTTGCATTTCGCCAGGAAGATCAGGGCCTGGAGGATGTCCACGGGCTCGAAGCCGGTGATGGCCGCTGCCTTGCCGTAGCGTTCGGCGATGGGCAGATAGGGCGCCAGACCGATGACCGCCGAGACGTGGCCGGGCAGGATGAAGCCGTCGATGCGCGTGCCCTTGTCGGCCAGGAGCACTTCCAGGGCCGGGGGCACCAGTTTGTGGAAGGAGAGGACCTTGAAGTTCTTCAGCCCCTGGGCCCGGGCCATGAGCACCGTGGCCGCCACGGTGGGCGCGGTGGTCTCGAAGCCCACGCCGAGGAAGACCACGGTGTCGCGGGGGTTGTCCTGGGCCAGCTTGAGGGCGTCGAAGGGCGAGTAGACCACGGACACCCGGCCGCCGTCGGCCTGGGCGCTCTTCAGGTTGTGGCCCTTGCGCCCGGGGACGCGCATGAGGTCGCCGAAGGTGGCCACGATGACGCCGGGGGTGCCGGCAAGGTCCAGGAAGGCGTTGACCTCGGACTCGTGGGTCACGCAGACCGGGCAACCCGGGCCTGAAAGATGCACGATTTCCTTGGGCAGCAGGGAACGCAGGCCGCTCTGGAAGATGGCCACGGTATGCGTGCCGCAAACCTCCATGAAGCGCAGTTCGCCGGACAGCTCGGCCCGCAGGCGGTCGAGGAGGTCGCGGCACAGGGCGGGGTCGTGGAATTGCTCCAGCAGTTCTCGGCTCACGGGATCACCTCGGGGGAAATGTTGGGCTTGAAGAAATTCCGGCCTTCATAGCCCTTTTCTCCGTGCGGTTCAAATAAAAAAGGCGGAGCAAGCTCCGCCTTTTGCATGCACGCTGGGCGTATGAATCAGACACAGCCCGTGGGCTTGGGAAGACCGGCCATCTTGCAGGCTCCCTTGCCGGGACCGGACGGGAACAGCTCGTAGATTTCCTTCAGCTTGAAGCCCGTCACCTTGGAGAGGATGCGGACCATGGGGGCGATGCCGTTCTTCTTGTAGTAGTCCTGCAGGAACTCGATGACCTTCTGGTGGTTGTCGGTCAGCTCCTTGATGCCCTCGGACTCCTTGACGTACTCGACCCAGTCCGGGTTCCAGTCGTCAAAGCGCTGCAGGAAGCCGTCCTCGTCCACCTCGAATTTCTTGCCCTTGAATTCCACAACAGCCATTGGATTCCTCCTCGCGATGTGTTGACACGATGGGTTGCCGAGGCGCGGTCGGGCAGCCGCGAAGGCGGCCGTTCATCTGCCAGGGCACGAGAGTCGCATTTACTTGTCCCGGGTGAAAATGGCAAGGGAAAAGTGTCCGCTCATGATTGGCCGGAGCCGGGTCACGTTGCGCTTTATTTTTGTCCGACAGGCTGATAGGTTCTGTGTCGGAGCGTCCTTCCAACCCCGACGTCATGAGCATGCGCACGATTCTTCCCCGGCCCGGAGGCGTTCTCGACGGCCTTCTGCCCCCCCTGGCCGCTCCGCCCGTTCCGGCCGGAGCCGGAGCCTGGGGCGCGCCCGACGAGGCGCGTTGCCGGGAGCTGTGGGATTTTCACGAGATGTTGCCCAACATCCGGGCCCACAGCCTGCTGGTCGCCCGTGTGGCCGCCTTCCTGGCCGAGAGGGGCCGGGAGCGCGGTTTCGACGTGGATGTGGCCACGGTACGGGCCTCGGCGTTGCTGCATGACCTGGCCAAGACCTACACGATCCGCTACGGCGGCAGCCACAGCCAGTTGGGAGCCTCCTGGGTCATGGAACACACCGGCAATCCGCGCATCGCCCAGGGCGTCATGCACCACGTGTTTTGGCCCTTCGAGGCCGATCTCGCCCGGGACTTCACGCCGCTGTGCGTGTTGTACGGCGACAAGCGCGTGGCCCATGACCAACTGGTGGGCATGGACGAGCGGTTCGAGGATCTCATGGAGCGATACGGCATGAGCGAGGCCATCCGGGCCCGCATCCTGGCCACCCATGAGCAGGGGGTTCAGGTGGAACGGCTTTTCAGCGAAGCACTTGAGGTGGATTTGCGATGCGCGTCCTTCTGATCGCGGGAGGCTGGTCCAGCGAACGCGAGGTGTCCCTGTCCGGGGCGCGGCAGATCGAGTCCGCGCTCCAGTCCCTCGGCCATTCCGTGACCTTTTTGGATCCGGCCCGCCGGTTCCGCGAGATTTTGCCCCTGGCCCGCAGGCACGACTTCGCCTTCATCAACATGCACGGCTCCCCGGGCGAGGACGGTCTGGTCCAAGCCATCCTGGACAAGGCGGGCTGTCCCTACCAGGGCTCGGGGCCCGAGGGCTCGTTCCTGGCTTTGAACAAGGCCGCGGCCAAGGAGGTCTTCGAGGCCGAAGGCATCCCCACGCCGGAATGGGCCCTGGCCAGCGAACACGGCGGCGTCTCCGCCGCCGAGGATCTGCTTCTGCCGGTCTTCGTCAAGCCCAACTCCGGCGGCTCGAGCCTGGGCATGAGCTTGGTGCGCTGGGCCGGTGAGCTGAGGCCCGCGCTGGAGCTGGTCTTCGGCATGAACGACGCGGCCCTGGTGGAGTGCATGGTCCCGGGCACGGAGTTGACCTGCGGCGTGCTCGGCGAGACCCCCCTGCCGCTGATCATGATCAAGCCCAAGCACGGCTCGGCCTTCTTCGACTACCAGAACAAGTACGCCGCCGACGGCGCCGACGAGATCTGTCCCGCGCCCGTGCCGGATGAAGTCGCGCGCATCGTCCAGGATTTGACCCTGCGCGCGCACCGGGCCCTGGGACTGTCCGGCTACAGCCGGGGCGACTTCATCTGGGACGGCGAGAAGGCCCATCTGCTGGAGATGAACACCCTGCCGGGCATGACGCCCACGAGCCTCGTGCCCCGCGCCGCCGCCCGCACGGGCCTGGACTTCCCGGCGCTCATCGCCGAACTCATCCGGCTGGGCCTGGAGGAGCGCGGCGGCCGCGCCCGGAGCTGAGGTCCGGCGCGTCCGTATGAGCCGTCCCCTTCTGGAATTCTGCTACGACCTGGCCTGGAAGCTGGCCGTTCCGCTGTTGTCCCGCAACGCGAGGCTGCGCGAGGGGTTGGAGGAACGTACGCTGCGTTCCGGGCCGCCGCCGCGTGCGCGGATCTGGATCCAGGCCGCCTCGGGCGGCGAGGCTTATCTGGCCTGGGATGTACTGCGCTGCCTGACGCCTGCGGGAGAGGGCGGGCTGGACGTGCTCTGCACCACGAACACCCGCCAGGGCCTGGGCATCCTGAAACAGGCGGCCGTTGATCCCGGATTGCCCGAAGGCCTTCGGGTCCAGGCCCGCTATTTCCCCTTCGACGCCCCCTCGATCATGGAGCGGGCCGTGGCAGCCGTCTCCCCGGAGGTGGCCGTGCTCCTGGAGAGCGAGATGTGGCCGGGATTCCTGGCCGCCTGCCGTCGCCACGGGACGCGCGTGCTCCTGGCCAACGGACGGATGACCGAGAAAAGTCTCTCGCGTTACCGGGCCGTGCCCGGGGCCGCCCGGCTGCTGCGGCCGGATCTGATCCTGGCCATGTCGCCCGAGGACCGGGAGCGCTTCGCCGCGCTTTTCGGGCTGGAGCGGGTCCGGCTCATGCCGAACATCAAGTTCGGCCGCCTGGCCCGGGCCTCGGCCCCCTCCGGGGACAATCCCCTGCGCGGCCTGCTGCCCGGCGACGCGCCTTTCGTCGTCCTGGGCTCGGTGCGCCGCCAGGAGGAGGAGGACGTGCTTGAGTTGGCGAGGGGCCTGTTGGAAGCCTCGCCGAGGGTGGTGCTCGGCCTGTTTCCCCGGCACATGGACCGAGTGGCGGTCTGGGAGCGGCGTCTGCGGCGCGCGGGCCTGCCCTGCGTCCGCCGTTCCGCGCTCCGGGGACCGGCCTCGCCCGGCGCGATTCTGCTCTGGGACGCCTTCGGCGAACTGGGCCACGCCTATGCCCTGGCTCGGGCGGCCTTCGTGGGCGGCAGCCTGAAGCCCCTGGGGGGGCAGAATTTCCTGGAGCCCCTGAGCGCGGGAGTGGTGCCGGTCATCGGGCCGCACTGGTCCAATTTTTCCTGGGTGGGCCGGGATTTGCTGGACCAGGGGCTGGTGCGCGAGGCGGCCGACGCGCGCGGCGCGATCCGCATTCTGGCTGATCTTTTGGAGCACGCTCCCGCCCGCGAGACCGTGCGCCGGGCCGCCATGGAGCACGCCGCCGGGAAAAGCGGCGGTGCGCGCGAGGTCTGCGGGCGTATTGCCCAATGGCTTCAGAACGAGTAGAGGAGAGCCGGTACGGCCCGATGAAGACACTCCCCGAATGCTACGGCGTCATCCCGGCGCGCTACGGCTCTTCCCGCTTTCCGGGCAAGCCGCTGGCCGACATCCTGGGACGCCCCATGTTCTGGCATGTGCATCGGCGCGCCTCGCTCTGCCCGGAGCTGAAGCGCGTGGTTCTGGCCACGGACGACGAGCGCATTCTTGATGCGGCGAGGAGCCTGGACGTGCCCGCGCTCATGACCCGGGCGGACCACGCCAGCGGCACGGATCGCGTGCTGGAGGCGGCCCTGGCCCTGGGCGTGCCCGACGATGCGGTGGTGGTCAACATCCAGGGCGACGAACCGGCCCTGGACCCGGCCATGCTCTCGGAAGTCGTGGCGCCCTTCGCCGACCCCGAGGTGCGGGTGGCCACGCTGGCTCGGGCCCTGGACCCGGAGGAGGCTCCCAGTCCGGATCGGGTCAAGGTCGTGCTGGACAGGAAGGGGAATGCGCTTTATTTCTCCCGCGCGGCCATCCCCTGGGGCGAGGGCGGGCATCTCCTGCATGTCGGCCTGTACGCCTTTCGCATGGAGGCGCTCCGGCGCTTCGCCGCCCTGGGGCAGGCGCCCCTGGAGATCCGCGAGAAGCTGGAGCAATTGAGGCTCCTGGAAAACGGCATTCCCATCCGCGTGGCCTTGACGGACCGCGCCGCACACGCCGTGGACAGGCCGCAGGACCTGGACATCGTGCGCAACATCCTCATGGAGCAGAATTGATGAAAGCCGTTCTGACCCTCGAAGACGGAGCCCGTTTCGAGGGCGCTTCGTTCACCGGCCACGGCGCGGCCGAAGGCGAGGTCATCTTCAACACCGGCATGACCGGCTACCAGGAGATCCTCACCGACCCGTCCTACGTGGGCCAGATGGTCTGCATGACCTATCCGCTCATCGGCAACTACGGGGTCAACCCCGAGGACGTGGAGTCGTCGCGGGTCCAGTGCGCGGCCTTCATCGTCAAGGAATGCTGCAAGAACCCCAGCAACTGGCGTTCGACCATGCCTCTGCCGGAATACCTGGAGCGGGCGGGCGTCATGGGCATCGAGGGCATCGACACCCGGGCCCTCACCCGCCACCTGCGCCTGCACGGGGCCCAGCGCGGCTACATGACCACCGAGGATCTTTCGCCCGAGGAGATGATCGCCCGGGCTCGGGCCATCCCCTCCATGGAAGGTCTGAATCTGGTCGAACGCGTCACCTGCGGCTCGGCCTACGCCTGGGACGACGCGGCTCCCCGTCCGGTGGACACGGACAAGGGGTACGACTGGTCCGGCTCCGGTCCCCGGCTCGTGGTTTATGATTTCGGCATCAAGTGGAACATCCTGCGCCTTTTGGCCGGGCAGGGCTTTGATCTGCTGGTGGTGCCCGCCTGCACCACGGCGGCCCAGGTGCGCGACCTGGCTCCGGACGCCGTGTTTCTCTCCAACGGTCCCGGCGATCCGGCGGCCGTGACCACGGCCGTGGAGGCCGCCCGCGACCTCATCAAGGACTATCCCGTGGCCGGAATCTGTCTCGGGCACCAGCTCCTGGGCCTGGCCCTGGGCGGGACCACCTACAAGCTCAAGTTCGGCCACCACGGCTGCAACCATCCCGTGCTCGACCTGGAGACAGGCAAGATCGAGATCTCCTCGCAGAACCACGGCTTCTGCGTGGATATCTCCGCCCTGGACTCCCTGAAGATGACCCATAGGAACCTCAACGACGGCACATTGGAGGGCTTCGCCCACCGCGACAGACCCATCCTCGCCATCCAGTTCCATCCGGAGGCGGCACCGGGGCCGCATGACAGCCAATGCTTCATGGCCAAGTTCCGGGAGTTGGTCCGCCGGGAGACGGGCAAGTAGGACCGCACGTCACACAGGGGAGGGAAGCGCATGTCCACGGAACTCATCAAGGCCCGCCAGCGGCTCGCCACGGTCCGCACCCAGCTCAAGCAGGGCAAGAGCATGCCCGCGGTGCAGGCCGTGCATGACGCCCTCATCCTCATCCTCAAGTCCTCGCTCATGAAGAGCGAGAAGGACGAGTTCGCCAAGCTGCTCGGAGACGCCGTGGCCGCGCTCAATTCCGACCCAGGACTGCGAAAGATCTACCCTCTGGTCATCCAGTATTCTCCGGGGGCCGAGAAGGAGCTTCTGGACTCGATCTATGAGCTGCTCCAGGAGATGCAGAACCTGGTCACCGAGGACGCCAAGAAGGATCTGGCCGAACTGGAGCGCCGCAAGATGGAGAGCCTGGCCCAGGCCCAGGCCAAGCTTGACGCTCAGAAGTACGAAGAGGCCAAGCTCCTTTTCGACCAGCTTGTGGCCGAATTCCCCCACGACACGGACCTCAAGGCCGACATCGCCGACCGCTTTCTCAAAGTGGGCCGCTACCAGGACGCCCTGGGCTACCTGGAAGAGGCCTTGCGCCACGATCCCAACGCCATCCACCTGTACAACCGCATCGGCATCGTCCTGCGCAAGATGCAGGACTTCGCCACGGCAGAGAAGTATTACCTCAAGGCCCAGGAGATCGCGGACAACGACGAGTACCTGCTCTTCAACGTCGGTAGGCTGTATATCGACTGGAAGAAGTGGCCGGAGGTGGAGAAGGCCGCCCAGCGCGCCCTGAAGGTCAACCCCGGCTTCGCCGAAGCCGAGAAGATGCTGGCCTTCGCCCGCAAGATGATGGGGAAGTGACCGGAGCCCTCGGCGTGCTCCGGACCGACATCCTGGTCATCGGCTCCGGCCTGGCTGGCCTGCGCGCGGCCTTGGCCGCCCGCGCCGCCGACTCCCGTTTGACTGTTCATGTGCTCTCTCCCTCCGCCGGTCCTTCGGGCTCGTCCTTCGCCAACCGCAACGACTGCCTGGGGATGCAGATCCCCGATCCGGACGACGCGGGCTTCGATGCCGAGGTCCTGCGTTTGGCCGCTCCGGGGTTCGCGGACCCGACGCTGGTGCGCCTGCCGCGTCTGGAGGCCCGGGCGCGGTTGGATGACCTTCTGCGGCTGGGTTTGGATTTCCGCCGCGCGCCGGACGGCTCCCTCGAGTTCTTGCCGGGCTGTTTCAGCGCCACCCCCCGGGCCGTGATCTTCAACGGCCTGGCCCGGGCGCATGCCCTGTTCCGGGGCGCGGCCGAGGCCGCCGGGGTGCGTTTTCTGGGCGGGCTGACGGCGCGGGAGCTGGTGGTGGCCGACGGCCGCGCGGCCGGGGCCCGTTTCATGGACCGGGACGGCGGCGAGGTGGACGTGTCCGCGCGGGCGGTGATCTTGGCCGCCGGGGGGCCTGCTCCGCTTTTCGAACGCAGCATGTGCGGCCCGGGCAACGACGCCCTGTCCTACGGGCTCCTGGAACGGGCCGGGGCGCGTCTGGCCAATGCCGGGTTCGTGCAGTTCTTTTGGAACGACGCCGGGTCCGGGCGGTTCGTCCAGCCCGGGGTGATTCTCCGTCCCGGGACCGAGCTCCACGGCCCGCGAGGGGGGCTCACCCTGACGGCAGGGCATCCGGCATTGGCCCAGGCCGAGGCCCGGGTCAGGCACTGTCCGGCCGGTTACGGCCTGCCCGACGCGATTCTGGACGAACTGCTCCTGGCTCACGCCGAAGAGGATGGGGTGGTTCGCCTGACCACGGCGGAGGGTGTGGAGATGGGCCTGGCCTTCTGCGCCCACGCGGGCAACGGCGGGGCCGTGGTGGACGCCGACGGCATGACCGGCGTTTCGGGACTGTTCGCCTGCGGCGAATGCGCCACGGGCATGCACGGGGCCAACCGCCTGGGGGGCGGCATGGTCCTGGCCACCCAGGTCTTCGGTTTCCGTGCCGGAGTGGCTGCGGCTCGTTTGGCGTCCGGGGCGAGTCGGCCCTCCACCTCGGCCTTCAACCTCCTTCCGCCGCTGCCGCCGTCTGAGTCTCCGGCGCTGCTGGAGCGGCTGCGCCGAGGCATGCAACGGCACTGCCTGTTCGGCCCCCGGCCCGGCCTGCGTGGATTCGTCCGGGAACTGGAGGGCATGGCCCGGACCTCGCCCTCGGCCTGTTCGGCTCTGATTCTGGCCCGCGCGCTCCTGCCCGGGGCATGAAAAAAGGCGATCCGGTGATTCCGGACCGCCTGTCGCTTTGTGAGAGAAGGTCAGCCCTGGGCCTGGATCAGGGCGGCGGCGCGTTTGGCCAGCTGGGTGATCTCCGGCTTGGAAATCTGGTCGTCCGCGCCCACGGCGTCGCCCTTGTGGCGCAGCTTGTCGGTGATGAGCGAGGAGAAGAGGATCACCGGCAACTGGCGCAGGGCCGGATCCTCCTTGATGCGCTTGGTCAGGTTGTGGCCATCCATGGCGGGCATTTCGATGTCCGAAACCACCACCTGCACGAAATCCGTCACCGGACGGCTCTCGGCCTCGCATTTTTGCTTGAACTCCTGGAGCCGGTCCCAGCACTCCTTGCCGTTGTTGCAGCACTCCACCTGGAAGTTGGCCTTGGTCAGCAGATCCTTCATCATTTCGCGGACCATGGACGAGTCGTCGGCCACCAGGGCCCGATAGTGCGCGTCGGTGTCCCAGTCCACGTTGTCGTCCAGACGCAGGGCCAGGCTGGGGTTCAACTCGGCAACGATCTTCTCCAGGTCGAGGATGAAGACGATGCGGCCTTCGAGCTTGACCACGCCGGTGATGGAGTTGGAGGACAGGGCGGCCACATAGCGGTTGGGCGCCTCGACTTCCTCCCAGCTGATGCGGTGGATGCGGGTCACGCCGGAGACGAGGAAGGCCGAGGTGACCTTGTTGAATTCGGTGACGATGACCTTGGGCGGTTCCTTCTCTACGCGCTTTTTGCCCAGCCACATGGCCAGATCCACCAACGGAATGACCTTCGAGCGCAGGTTGAAGGCCCCGAGCACCGAGGGATGGGAAACCTCGGGCATTTCGGTGATCTTGGGCTTCTGCATGATCTCCAGAACCTTGGCGACGTTGACGCCGTAGTATCCCTTGTAGGATTCGCCGTCGCTCGCCCTGGAGGCTTCCTCGATGTAAAACTCAACGATTTCCAGCTCGTTGGTTCCAGACTCCAGGAGGATGTTGGTCGTCTTCACCATGGCCCCCGATCTCCGGTTGTGATGTTATTTTGAACCCATATCGGACAGATTAGTCTTCGGCATAAGGGTCCGTCAATGGAAAAGCCTCGGGGGCGTAATGAGGATGGGGATCGGCGGGTTCCAGGATGGCGATGGCCTCGGCCGTTTCCTCCAGCGCCTCCCAGGTGAGGCAGGTGAGCAGTCGGGTGCGCAGGGCGCGGACGTCGCGCAGCCCCCGGGCATAGCGGGGGATGAGGGAGCGGATTTTGCGGAAGGAGCGCGGGGAACCGTCGAATTCCCGGGTCAGGCGGATGTGTTCGCGCACCACCGCGGCCAGGAAGGGACCGTCGGCGGGCGGCAGGGTGGCGCCACGTCGCAGGGCCAGGTAGCGGGCGAAGATGCTCGGGTCGTGCAGGGCGCCCCGGGCGAACATGAGCCCAGCCACGCCGGTTTCCTCCACGCAGCGGACGGCGTCCTCGGCGCAGAGCAGATCACCACTGGCCACCACCGGAACATCCACGCTCCGAACCAGCGCGGCCAGGCGATCCCAGTGGGCCCGGCCCATGAACATCTGCCGAGCGTAGCGCGGGTGCAGGGTGAGCCAGCCCACGCCCAGGTCTTCCAGCCGGCGCGCCAAGTCCAGGAAATTTTCCTCGCCCACGTTGAAGCCGAGGCGGATCTTGACGCCCACCGAACCGGGCGCGGCGGACCGGACCATGACCTCGGCGATCGCCAGGAGTGTTTCCGGCGTCTTCATCAGGGCCGCCCCGCTGCCGGACTTGAGCACCTTGCGCACCGGGCAACCGGAGTTCAGGTCGAAGTACCGGAAGCCACGTTCCAGCAGCCGGTCCATGACCGGCCCGAATGTCGCGGGCTCGGAGCCGAAGAGCTGAATCACCAGGGGGGCGTCCTCGGGGTGGGTGTCCAGGATGCGGTCGCTGCCGGGGCCGCCGTAGAGGAGGCCCTTGGCGCTGACCATCTCGGTGCAGGCCACGGCCGCGCCCTGGCGGCGGCAGAGCATGCGGAAGGGGAGGTCCGAGTATCCGGCCAGGGGCGCCAGCCAGGGCGCGTCGGGAGTGATGGGCGGAGTCTGCATGCAGGGGCCAATACGCATCGAGGGCCTCCGCGTCAAAGGGAAAAAGAGGGGTTTTTTTCTGGAAAGGGGAAAAGCTTCTTGACAGAAGCGGCTTCTGGTGAGTAAACGGTGCCCCTCCCTGGAATGTTCCAGGGCGTGCGGCCGAGAAAGGGGCCAGAAAATCCTTGCTTTTTCCAGGGCAAGGATGTATATCCCTTCGTTCGCGCGGCTGGCGTAGCTCAACTGGCAGAGCAACGGATTTGTAATCCGTAGGTTGCGGGTTCAAGTCCCATCGCCAGCTCCAGTGGTGGGGTTCCCGAGTGGCCAAAGGGAACAGACTGTAAATCTGTCGTCGTATGACTTCGGTGGTTCAAATCCACCCCCCACCACCATACGATCTTTGGGAAAGTCGCGCTGTAGGAGGCGGGGATCGTCCCCGTCGCTGGACTACGGAAGCGTCAAGGCGGGAATAGCTCAATTGGCTAGAGCATCAGCCTTCCAAGCTGAGGGTTGCGGGTTCGAGTCCCGTTTCCCGCTCCAGCCGCGCCCTTCCACACGTCACTGCGCGTGCAAGGCCCACGTAGCTCAGGAGGTAGAGCACTTCCTTGGTAAGGAAGAGGTCATCGGTTCAAATCCGATCGTGGGCTCCACAGACATCATAAACACCCGTGGAAACCGAAGAGAACTTTTTAGTCTAGGGGGTTAGCAATGGGAAAGGCCAAGTTTGAGCGGAACAAGCCGCACGTCAACATCGGCACCATCGGTCACATCGACCACGGCAAGACCACCCTCACCGCCGCCGTCACCAAGATGGCCTCGCTGAAGGGCATGGGCAGCTTCGTCGGTTACGATCAGATCGACAAGGCTCCCGAAGAGAAGGAGCGCGGCATCACGATCGCCACGGCGCACGTGGAGTACGAGACCGCCACCCGTCACTACGCCCACGTGGACTGCCCCGGCCACGCCGACTACATCAAGAACATGATCACCGGCGCGGCCCAGATGGACGGCGCCATTCTGGTCGTGGCCGCCACCGACGGCCCCATGCCCCAGACCCGTGAGCACATCCTGCTCGCCCGTCAGGTCGGCGTGCCCAGCATGGTCGTGTTCCTGAACAAGTGCGACATGGTCGACGACGCCGAACTGCTGGAGCTGGTCGAGCTGGAAGTGCGTGAGCTGCTCACCAAGTACGGCTTCCCCGGCGACGAGATTCCGATCATCAAGGGTTCGGCCCTGAAGGCCCTGGAGAGCGACGACGTCAACTCCGCCGACGCCAAGCCCATCTTCGAGCTGCTCGACGCCTGCGACTCCTACATCCCGGAGCCCAAGCGCGAGATCGACATGCCCTACCTGATGCCCATCGAGGACGTGTTCTCCATCTCCGGCCGCGGCACCGTCGTGACCGGTCGTGTGGAGCGCGGCATCATCAAGGTCGGCGACGAAGTCGCGATCATCGGCATCAAGGACACCGTCAAGTCCACCTGCACCGGCGTGGAGATGTTCCGCAAGATCCTGGACCAGGGTCAGGCGGGCGACAACGTGGGCGTGCTCCTTCGCGGCGTGAAGCGCGAGGACGTGGAGCGCGGTCAGGTGCTGGCCAAGCCGGGCAGCATCACCCCGCACAAGAAGTTCAAGGGCGAGGTCTACGTCCTGTCCAAGGAAGAGGGCGGCCGTCACACCCCGTTCTTCTCCGGCTACCGTCCCCAGTTCTACTTCCGCACCACGGACATCACCGGCGTGGTGACCCTGGAAGAGGGCGTCGAGATGGTCATGCCGGGCGACAACGCCACCTTCACCGTTGAGCTGATCGCCCCCATCGCCATGGAAAAGGGCCTGCGCTTCGCCATCCGCGAGGGCGGCCGCACCGTCGGCGCGGGCGTCGTCACCGACATCCTGGAGTAAATCATGCGGGTCAACATCCAGCTGCAGTGCACCGAGTGCAAGCGGCGCAATTACGCGACCGAGAAGAACAAGAAGAACACTACCGGCCGCCTGGAAGTGATGAAGTATTGTCCTTGGGACAAGAAGCACACTCTTCACCGCGAGTCCAAGTAGGTTCCATAACGCAGGGCAGTAGCTCTAACGGCTAGAGCGCCGGTCTCCAAAACCGGATGTTGGGGGTTCGAATCCCTCCTGCCCTGCCATTCCACTCTGCGACCAGGATGAGGCGAAATGGCCAAAGACAAGACGAAAGATTCGGCCGAGCAGACCCCCCAGGCCACCGGCCTGGTCGGCAAACTCGGGGAACTGAAGACGTTCTTCGAGGAGTCCAAGGTCGAGATCAAGAAGGTGGTTTGGCCTACCCGCAAGGAGACGGTCACCACCTGCATCGCGGTCCTGGTCCTTGTTCTCGTGATGTCGCTGTTCCTGGGAATTGTTGACCTGGGATTCTCCAAGATCATAGAGGCGATTTTGTCCTAGTGACCCGAGTGTAGGCATCCGATGAGCGACATTGTCGACAGTGCACAGACAGAGCAGCGTGCTCGCTGGTATATCGTCCATACGTATTCCGGCTTCGAGCATCGCGTCGAGCAGACCATCCGCGAAATGATGCGGACCGGGCAGGATCACGGCCAAGTCAAGGAAGTGGTCATGCCCACCGAAAAGGTCGTGGAGATGGTCAAGGGGGAGAAGCGGACCTCCACACGCAAGTTCTACCCCGGCTACGTCATGCTCAAGATGGTGCTGAGCGACGAATCCTGGCACCTGATTCAGTCCATCCCCCGCGTCACCGGCTTCGTGGGCGGCAAGAACCGCCCCACGCCCATGCGCGACAGCGAGGCCGAGGCCATCCTGGCCATGATGGAGACGCGTCAGGAGCAGCCCCGGCCCAAGTTCCACTTCGAACGTGGGGACGAGGTCAGGGTCATCGATGGGCCTTTCGGCGGGTTCAACGGCGTCGTAGAGGACGTCAACTACGACAAGGGCAAGCTGCGCGTGGCGGTGTCCATCTTCGGTCGCCAGACCCCGGTGGAGCTTGACTTCGTTCAGGTGACGAAAGGATAGGCGGGCTCCGCTTTCGGCGAGTCCGTTCGAGGTACAATACAATGGCCAAGAAGATTACCGGCAAAATCAAACTGCAGATCCCCGCTGGCGCCGCCAATCCGTCGCCGCCGGTCGGCCCGGCCCTGGGCCAGCACGGCGTGAACATCATGGAGTTCTGCAAGGCTTTCAATGCCAAGACCCAGGACCAGAAGGGGATGATCATTCCGGTGATCATCACCGTCTACGCCGACCGTTCCTTCACCTTCATCACCAAGACCCCTCCGGCCTCGGTGCTGCTCCTGAAGGCGGCCAAGCTGGACAAGGGGTCGGGGACTCCGAACAAGGACAAGGTCGGCAAGGTGACCATGGCTCAGGTGGAGGAGATCGCCAAGCTCAAGCTTCCCGATCTCACCGCCAACGATGTCGAGGCCGCCAAGCGCAGCGTCATGGGAACCGCCCGCAGCATGGGCATTGAAGTGATAGCCTAGAGGGGACGTTGCCATGGCACAGCATGGAAAGAAATATCGCAAGGCCGTCGAGGGCCCGGACCTGACCCAGAAGTATCAGGTCGATGAAGCCCTCAAGATGGCCGTCGGCAAAGCCTTCGCCAAGTTCGACGAGACCGTGGACGTGGCGATCAACCTGGGAGTCGACCCCAAGTACTCCGATCAGATGGTGCGCGGCGCCGTGAGCCTGCCCAACGGCTTGGGCAAGACGGTGCGCGTGGCCGCCTTCTGCAAGGGCGATAAGGAAGCCGAGGCCAAGGAGGCCGGAGCCGACGTGGCCGGCGCCGAGGATCTTCTGGAGAAGATCAAGGGCGGCTGGCTGGAGTTCGACAAGGCCGTGGCCACCCCGGACATGATGGCCCTGGTGGGTCAGGTGGGCCGGGTGCTCGGCCCCCGCGGACTCATGCCCAACGCCAAGACCGGCACTGTGACCTTCGAGATCGGCAAGGCCGTTCGCGAACTCAAGGCTGGCAAGGTGGAATTCAAGGTGGACAAGGCGGGCGTGCTGCACGCCCCCATCGGCAAGGTGTCCTTCGGTCCCGAGAAGCTCTTGGAGAACCTGAAGGCCCTGCTCGACACCGTCAACCGCCTCAAGCCCTCCAGCGCGAAGGGCACCTACATGCAGGGGATGGCCGTGGCCACGACCATGGGCCCCGGCGTGAAGGTGGATCCCCTGAGCATCCGTAAGTTCCTGGAGAGCTAGTAAAAACATGGCAAACGGCCTCCCGGAACGGTGTTCATGGCACTGCGAAGGGAGGCTCGAATACGCACGGGAAGTTGAGTCGAAGACAGCAGGTGGGTTCGCCCCTTAATTTCCTGCCGAGACACGCTTTGACCTGCTTTCCGGGCCCAACGACGAGGAGTGTTGATGAACAGGCAAGAAAAAGCCCAGATCATTGAGTCCCTTCGTGAGAAGGCTGGTCGGGCAAGCATTGCCGTCGTCACCGACTTCAAGGGCATGACCGTGGAGGAGGTCACCAACCTCCGCGTGAAGCTCCGCGATGCCGGCGTCGATTACCAAGTCGTCAAGAACACCCTGGCCCGGTTGGCTCTCAAGGACACGTCCCATGTTGTCCTTGAGCAGTACTTCAAGGAAAACTGCGCCATCGCCCTGGGGTATGAAGACCCTGTGGCCATGGCCAAGGCCCTGTCCGAATTCGCCAAGACGAGCAAGATGTTCGATCTGCGTTTCGGCAGCCTTGAAGGAAAGTTTCTTGACGCGGACGGCGTAAAAGAGCTTGCCAAGCTTCCGAGCAAGCCCGAACTGTTGGCGCGGGTCCTCGGCACCATGAATGCCGTTCCCACCAACTTCGTGGGCCTGTTCGCGAACCTGCTGCGGAATTGCCTCTATGCCTTGAACGCCATCAAGGACAAGAAGGAAGCCGCTGCCTAACACCGCCGCGAGTAAGCGGAATCAATTTCCCAGGAGGATGAGATCATGTCCGTGACCAAAGAACAGGTTGTTGAATTCATTGCCAACATGACTGTGCTTGAGCTCTCCGAGTTCATCAAGGAGCTCGAGGAGAAGTTCGGCGTTTCCGCCGCCGCCCCGGTGGCCGCCTTCGCCGCCGCTCCGGCTGCCGCCGCTCCGGCCGAGGCCGCCGAGGAGAAGACCGAGTTCGACGTCATCCTGGCCGCCGCCGGCGACAACAAGATCGGCGTCATCAAGGTCGTGCGCGCCCTCACGGGCCTGGGCCTGAAGGAAGCCAAGGCCGTGGTCGACGAGGCCCCGAAGCCGGTCAAGGAAGCGGTTTCCAAGGCCGAGGCCGACGAGGCCAAGAAGCAGCTTGAGGAGGCCGGCGCTAAGGTTGAAATTAAGTAATAATTTCAGCCCGTCAAGTTCGAAAGGAACATGGGGCGCAATCCCCGGTGTGGGATTGCGCCCTCTGTGCCATTTTGCGTTTTCCGCTCATTGACGTCTTGCGATGCGTTTTCGCGAATCCCCTGGCGATGCGGCTCCGCCAGGCGGAACGCCCGCTTCGGCGGGCCCCCCGGGCCGCGAGAACCGGCAACCGGTACGGGCGCAGCCCGACCGCGACGCGTAAAGCCCGCGCCAGAAGTCTTTGATCCGGCCGCCGAGGGCCAGGGCCCAAGGGCCCGAATCCAGGTTTTCCACACACCTATAACCTTCTCAGAACGATGAGGGTACAATGGGTCAGCTCAGAAAAAGATTCGGCAAGATTGCGGATGCGTTGACCACCCCCCACCTGCTGGAGCTCCAGACGGACTCCTACAAGCGGTTTCTCCAGTTGGAAGAGGCCCCGGCCAGTCGTGGCGACTACGGTCTGGAGGGCGTCTTCCGCTCCGTGTTCCCTATCGAGGATTTCAACAAGACGGCCAGCCTCGAGTACGTGAGCTACGAGATCGGTGAGCCCAAGTACGACATGCCCGAATGCATCTCCAAGGGCCTGACGTACGAGGCTCCCATCCGCATCAAGGTCCGGCTCGTGGTCTATGACGTGGATGAGGAGTCGGGAAACCGCACCATCCGCGACATCAAGGAGCAGGAGATCTATTTCGGCACGCTGCCGCTCATGACCGAGAAGGGCACCTTCATCATCAACGGCACGGAGCGGGTCATCGTCAACCAGCTCCAGCG
Organism: Desulfovibrio aminophilus DSM 12254; assembly: GCF_000422565.1. Taxonomy (NCBI): domain Bacteria; kingdom Pseudomonadati; phylum Thermodesulfobacteriota; class Desulfovibrionia; order Desulfovibrionales; family Desulfovibrionaceae; genus Desulfovibrio; species Desulfovibrio aminophilus. Next base: position 270,354 of record NZ_AUMA01000007.1, read on the forward strand.
TTCGCCCGGCATCATCTTCGAGCACGACTCGGGCAAGTCGCACTCCAGCCGCAAGGTTCTTTACTCTTGCCGCATCATCCCCATGCGCGGCTCCTGGCTGGATTTCGATTTCGACCACAAGGACATCCTCTACGTGCGCATCGACCGGCGCCGGAAGATGCCCGCCACGATCCTGCTCAAGGCCATGGGCATGTCCAAGTCCGACATCCTGGACTATTTCTACGAGACCGAGGACTACTCCTTCGAGGACGAGAAGCTCTTCCGCACCGTGCGCGAGGAGCAGTACCGCAAGGAGGACGCCTACGCCGACGTGCAGGGCGCGGACAAGGTTCTGGTGAAGAAGGGACAGGCCATCACCAAGGCCGCATGGCGCCGCATGGTCCGCGAGGGCATCACCCGCCTGGAGGTGGACCCCGCCTCCGTGCTCGGGCTGTTCCTGGCCCGCGACCTGACCGACGCCAAGACCGGCGAAGTGTTGGCCTCGGCCGCCGACGAGCTGACCGCCGACCTCATCGAGAAGCTGCGCACCGCCGGCGTGCATGAGTTCTCCGTGCTCCACACCAAGGGCATGGACGTGTCCTCCTCCATCCGCGACACCCTGCTCCTGGACAAGACCACGGACCTTGAGGGCGCCCAGATCGAGATCTACAAGCGTCTGCGTCCCAGTTCGCCGCCCACTCCCGAGATCGCGGCCAGCTTCTTCGAAAATCTGTTCCGCAGCGCCGACTACTACGACCTTTCCAGCGTCGGCCGCTACAAGCTGAACTCCCGCCTGGGGCTGGACCAGTCCATCGAGCTGCGCACCTTGACCAACGAGGACATCCTCAAGGCCATCAAGATGCTCACCAAGCTCAAGGACTCCCACGGCCCGGCCGACGACATCGACCACTTGGGCAACCGCCGCGTGCGGCCCGTGGGCGAGTTGGTGGAGAATCAGTACCGCATCGGCCTGGTGCGCATGGAGCGGGCCATCAAGGAGCGCATGAGCCTGCAGGAAGTGGCCACGCTCATGCCCCACGACCTGATCAACCCCAAGCCCGTGGCCGCGGTGCTCAAGGAGTTCTTCGGAACCTCCCAGCTTTCGCAGTTCATGGACCAGACCAACCCGCTCTCCGAGGTCACTCACAAGCGTCGTCTCTCGGCCCTGGGCCCCGGCGGCCTGACCCGTGAGCGCGCGGGCTTCGAAGTGCGCGACGTGCACGCCAGCCATTACGGCCGCATCTGCCCCATCGAGACGCCGGAAGGCCCGAACATCGGCCTCATCGTTTCCCTGACCACCTTCGCCAAGGTCAACGACTTCGGCTTCATCGAAACCCCGTTCCGGGTGGTCAAGGAGAACAAGGTCACCAACGAGGTGGTCTACCTGGACGCCTCGCGCGAGGCCGACGAGGTGGTCGCCCAGGCCAGCGTGGAGCTGAACCCCGACGGCAGCTTCGTCCACGACATCATCACCGCCCGCACCGAGGGCGACGTGTCCATGGTCCCGAGCACCGAGGTGACGCTGCAGGACATCAGCCCGAGCCAGATCGTCTCGGTGTCCGCGGCCCTCATCCCGTTCCTGGAACATGACGACGCCAACCGCGCCCTCATGGGCTCGAACATGCAGCGCCAGGCCGTGCCCCTGCTGCGCGCCGAGCAGCCCCTGGTGGGCACCGGCGTGGAGGCCGACGTGGCGCGCGATTCCGGCGCCTGTCTTCTGGCCGCCGGCGACGGCGTGATCCATTACGCCGACTCCGAGCGGATCATCGTGAACTACGACGGCAACGTGGCCCAGAACAGCGGCGGCGCCGTGCACTATGAGCTGCTCAAGTGGCACAAGTCCAACCAGAACTCCTGCTTCGGCCAGGTTCCCCGCGTGGGACTCGGACAGCGGGTGCGCAAGGGCGACGTGCTCGCCGACGGCCCGGCCATCCGGGACGGCGAGCTGGCGCTCGGCAAGAACCTCCTGGTGGCCTTCATGCCCTGGTGCGGCTACAACTACGAAGACTCGATCCTCATCTCCGAGCGCACGGTGAAGGAGGACACCTTCACCTCCATCCACATCGAGGAATTCGAGGTGGTGGCCCGCGACACCAAGCTCGGCCCCGAGGAGATCACCCGGGACATCTCCAACGTCTCCGAGGAGATGCTTCGCAACCTCGACGAGTGCGGCATCATCCGCCTGGGCGCGCGAGTCAAGGCCGACGACATCCTGGTCGGCAAGATCACGCCCAAGGGCGAAACGCAGCTCACCCCCGAGGAGAAGCTTCTGCGCGCCATCTTCGGCGACAAGGCGCGCGACGTGAAGAACACCTCCCTCAAGGTTCCGCCGGGAATCGAGGGAACCATCGTGGACGTGAAGGTCTTCAACCGCCGCTCGGGCGAAAAGGACGAGCGCACCCAGGAGATCGAACGCTACGAGCTGGACAAGTTCGACATGAAGGAGCTCAAGCACATCGCGGCCCTCACCGACCAGTGCCGGGAGAAGATCTGGCTCTCGGTGGAAGGCAAGGAGGTCGACCAGGCCCTGCCCGGCAAGAAGAAGGGCGAGGTTCTGCTGGCGGCCGGCAAGCCCATGACCCGCGAGGTGCTCTTCGACGTGCCGCTGAAGAAGCTGGCGGGCCTGTTCAAGGACAAGGACGCCAACGAGGCCGTGCGGAACATCCTGGCCGACTACGACCGCCAGGTGAAATACATCAAGACCGTCTACGACGTGAAGCGTGAGAAGGTCACCGAGGGCGACGACCTGCCCCCCGGCGTGATCAAGATGGTCAAGGTCTACGTGGCCGTGAAGCGCAAGCTCTCGGTGGGCGACAAGATGGCCGGACGCCACGGCAACAAGGGCGTCGTGTCCTGCATCCTGCCCGAGGAGGACATGCCCTTCTTCGCCAACGGCAAGCCCGTGGACATCGTGCTCAACCCCCTGGGCGTGCCTTCGCGCATGAACATCGGCCAGATCATGGAGACGCACCTGGGCTGGGCCGGTCTGGAACTGGGCCGCCAGCTGAGCCAGATGCTCGAGGACGGCGAGGTCTATACGAAGATCCGTCAGGACGTGAAGGACGTGTTCGACTCCCCCGAGATCAGCGCCCTGGTGGACTCCATGAACGACGAGGAGTTCGCCCAGTCCGTGCGCAGCCTGAAGAACGGCGTGGTCACCAAGACCCCGGTGTTCGACGGCGCCTCCGAGGATGAGATCTGGGGCTGGCTGACCAAGGCCGGCCTGCCCGACGACGGCAAGGTCGTGCTCTACGACGGCCGCACCGGCGAGCCCTTCCACAACCGGGTCACGGTGGGCGTCATGTACATGCTGAAGCTCCACCACCTGGTCGACGAGAAGATCCACGCCAGGAGCACCGGTCCTTACTCCCTGGTCACGCAGCAGCCCCTGGGCGGCAAGGCCCAGTTCGGCGGCCAGCGTCTGGGCGAAATGGAAGTCTGGGCCCTGGAGGCTTACGGCGCCGCGCATCTGCTGCAGGAGTTCCTCACGGTCAAGTCCGATGACGTGGCCGGACGTGTGAAGATGTATGAAAAGATCGTCAAGGGCGACAACTTCCTGGAAGCCGGTCTGCCCGAATCCTTCAACGTTCTGGTCAAGGAGCTCATGTCCTTGGGCCTGGACGTGAATCTGGTCCAGGACGAGAAGAAGAAGCTTCAGCCTTCGCCGCGCCCGTCCTTCTAGGACGCGCAACGGGCGGGCGGAACCCGGCCCTCCGGGGCCGGGTGCTTTGAGCAACATATTACAGACGAGGGAATTCCATGACCTTGGACGATCTGTTCAGTATGCGGGGATCGCCGGCTACCACGCTGGTGGGCCGTAACTTGAAAGCCATCCAGATCTCCATCGCCTCTCCGGAGAAGATCCGGGAGTGGAGCTTCGGCGAAGTCAAGAAGCCGGAGACCATCAACTACCGCACCTTCAAGCCGGAGCGGGACGGCCTGTTCTGCGCCAAGATCTTCGGCCCGGTGAAGGACTACGAGTGCAACTGCGGCAAGTACAAGCGCATGAAGCACCGGGGCATCGTCTGCGAGAAATGCGGCGTCGAGGTCATCGCCTCCAAGGTGCGCCGCGAGCGCATGGGCCACATCGAGTTGGCCGCGCCGGTGGCCCACATCTGGTTCCTGAAAACCCTGCCCTCCAAGATCGGCACATTGCTCGACATCACCATGGCCGATCTGGAGAAGGTGCTTTACTTCGACTCCTATATCGTTCTCGAACCGGGTGACACGCCGCTCAAGCGGCTGCAGGTGATCTCCGAGGACCAGTACCTCCAGGTCATCGACCACTACGGCGAGGACGCCATCACGGTGGGCATGGGCGCGGAGAGCATCCGCAAGCTCCTGGAAGCCATCGACCTGGAGGCCCTGCGCGTCGAACTGCGCGACGAGTCCCAGAGCACGCGCTCCCAGACCAAGAAGAAGAAACTCACCAAGCGGCTGAAGATCGTGGAGGCCTTCCTGGAATCCGGCAACCGGCCGGAGTGGATGATCATGGAGGTCATCCCGGTCATTCCGCCCGAGCTGCGCCCCCTGGTCCCCCTGGATGGCGGCCGTTTCGCCACCTCGGATCTGAATGACCTCTACCGCCGCGTGATCAACCGCAACAATCGCCTCAAACGGCTCATCGAGCTGGGCGCGCCGGAGATCATCATCCGCAACGAGAAGCGGATGCTCCAGGAGGCCGTGGACGCCCTGTTCGACAACGGCCGCCGCGGCCGGGCCATCACCGGCACCAACGGCCGCCCGCTGAAGTCCCTCTCGGACATGATCAAGGGCAAACAGGGCCGTTTCCGTCAGAACCTCCTGGGCAAGCGTGTGGACTACTCCGGCCGTTCGGTCATCGTGGTCGGCCCGAGCCTCAAGCTGCACCAGTGCGGCCTGCCCAAGAAGATGGCCCTGGAGCTGTTCAAGCCGTTCATCTACGCCGAGCTGGAGCGCCGCGAGATCGCCACGACCATCAAGAGCGCCAAGAAGATGGTCGAGCGCGAGGATCTGGTGGTCTGGGACATCCTTGAGGACGTGGTCCGCGAGTACCCGATCATGCTCAACCGCGCCCCGACCCTGCACCGCCTGGGCATCCAGTCCTTCGAGCCGCTGCTCGTCGAGGGCAAGGCCATCCAGCTGCATCCGCTCGTCTGCTCGGCCTACAACGCCGACTTCGACGGCGACCAGATGGCCGTGCATGTGCCGCTCTCGGTCGAGGCCCAGATCGAGTGCCGGGTGCTCATGATGAGCTCCAACAACATCCTCTCGCCGGCCAACGGCCAGCCGATCATCAACCCGAGCCAGGACATCGTGCTCGGTCTCTACTACCTGACCACGGCCCGCAGCTTCGAGCGGGGCGAGGGCATGGTCTTCACCGCGCCCTGGGAGGTCATCGCCGCGCACAACGCTGGCATCCTGGGCCTGCACGCGCGGATCAAGTGCCGCATCGAGGGCAAGCTCCTGGAAACCACCACCGGCCGCGTCATCGCCGGGGAGATCCTGCCCGAGCAGATGCCCTTCGAGACCGTGAACACGGTCCTGAACAAGAAGAACATCGGCCGCTTGGTTTCCGACGCCTACCGCAGCGCGGGCACCAAGGCCACGGTCATTCTCTGCGACCGCCTCAAGTCCCTGGGCTACGAGTACGCCACCCGGGCGGGCGTCTCCATCGGCGTCAAGGATCTCAAGATCCCGGACCGCAAGGCTCCGCTGCTGGACGCCGCCAACCGCGAGGTCACGGACATCGAGGCCCAGTACCGCGACGGCATCATCACCCGCACGGAGAAGTACAACAAGGTCGTGGACGTCTGGACCAAGGTCACCAACGACGTCTCCACCGAGATGATGAAGGAGATGTCCACGGACGTGGTCCGCGACTCCCGGACGGGCAAGGAAGAGGTCAACGCCAGCTTCAACCCGATCTACATGATGGCCACCTCCGGCGCCCGAGGCAATCAGGATCAGATGCGCCAGCTGGCCGGCATGCGCGGCCTCATGGCCAAGCCTTCCGGCGAGATCATCGAGACGCCCATCACGGCTTCCTTCCGCGAGGGCCTTTCGGTTCTCCAGTACTTCATCTCCACGCACGGCGCGCGCAAGGGCTTGGCCGACACCGCGCTCAAGACGGCCAACTCCGGTTACCTGACCCGCCGTCTGGTGGACGTGGTCCAGGACGTGACCGTCTCGGAGATCGACTGCGGCACCGTGGACGGCCTGGAGATCGGCCACTACATCAAGGGCGGCGAGATCAAGCAGCGCCTGGCCGAGCGCGTCCTGGGCCGGATCACCATGTTCGACGTCTATGACGAGGAGACGGGCGAGATCCTCATCCCCGGCAACACCCTCATCGACGAGAACTACGCGGTCAAGCTGGATGAGGCGGGCGTGAACACGGTCGTCATCCGCTCCGGTCTGACCTGCAAGAGCAACCACGGCGTCTGCGCCATGTGTTACGGCCGTGATCTGGCCCGCGGGCACCTGGTCAACGTGGGCGAGACGGTCGGCATCATCGCCGCCCAGTCCATCGGCGAGCCCGGCACCCAGCTGACCATGCGCACGTTCCACATCGGTGGTACGGCCAGCCGCGTCATCGAGCAGTCGAGCATCGAGACGCAGCATCAGGGCCGGATCACCTTCTCGCGCATGCGCACCGTCACCAACACCGAAGGTCATCAACTGGTGCTCGGCAAGAGCTGCCAGGTGGCCGTGGTGGACGAGCAGGGCAGGGAGCGTGAGAAGTACGTCCTGCCTTCGGGCGCGCGCCTGCTGGTCAGCGAGGGCCAGGCGGTGAAGAAGAGTACGCCCATCGCCGAATGGGACCCCTTCAACGAGCCGTTCGTCTCGGACGTGACGGGCACCGTGCGCTTCACGGACATCATCGAAGGCAAGACCTTCCAGGAACGCGTGGACGAGGTGACCCAGCGGGCCACGTACACCATCATGGAGTACCGCACCACGAGCTACCGCCCCTCGCTGTCCATCGTGGACGAGAAGGGCAAGCCCGTGACCCGGCCCGGCAGCGCCAGCACGGCCGTGTTTCCCATGCCCGTGGGCGCCATCCTCATGGTCAAGGACGGAGACACGATCAGCGCCGGCGACATCATCGCCCGCAAACCCCGTGAATCCTCCAAGACGAAGGACATCGTCGGCGGTCTGCCGCGCGTCGCCGAGCTCTTCGAGGTGCGCAAGCCCAAGGAGCTGGCCGTGGTCTCGGAGATCGACGGCACCGTGGCCTTCGGCCCGGAAACCAAGGGCAAGCGCAAGATCGTGGTCACTCCGGAGACCGGCGAGCCCAAGGAATACCTCATTCCCAAGGGCAAGCACATCACGGCCCAGGAAGGGGACTTCGTGAACGCTGGAGATCAACTCACCGAAGGCTACCCGGACCTGCACGACATCCTCAAGATCAAGGGCGAGAAGGCCCTGGCCCGCTACCTCGTGGAGGAGATCCAGGACGTCTACCGCTTCCAGGGCGTGAACATCAACGACAAGCACATCGAGGTCATCGTGCGCCAGATGCTCAAGAAGGTGAGCATCCTCGACCCGGGCGACACGGGCTTCCTCGTGGGCGAGCAGGTCGACAAGCAGCGCTTCATGGAGGAGAACATGGCCGCCATGGCCAAGGGCGTCAAACCGGCCACGGCCGAAACCCTGGTTCTCGGCATCACCCAGGCCTCCCTGTCCACGGACTCGTTCATCTCCGCGGCCTCCTTCCAGGAGACCACCAAGGTTCTGACCGAGGCGTCCCTGCAGGGCAAGGCCGACTCCCTGCGAGGCCTCAAGGAGAACGTCATCGTCGGCCGGCTCATCCCGGCGGGCACCGGCTACCGTCCTTATGTGGACGCCGAGATCGCCGTGCCCGAGCAGCCTGAGCGGCCGGACAAGTTCCTGGAGGAGCTGGAGGACAATCCCCTGCTCGTGGACCAGGAGCAATAGCGGATACGCCGGAGGGGCGGGCTTCAACCCGCTCCTCCGTTTCGCGGTTTTTCAGCGCGGGCGGGGGTGGTCCCCGGCTCCGCGAGCGGGCCCCGAGGCAAGACGGGAACAAGCCCTTGACAAGGGGGGGGGATGGAGCTACATTCCCGCCTCTTTGCAGGTTACTTTATCATTTTGTGGAGGATGCATGCCCACCATCAATCAGTTGATTCGCAAGGAGCGCAAGCAGGTTCTCAAGCGCAAGAAGACGCCTGCGCTGCTTGAGTGTCCTCAGCGCCGCGGCGTGTGCACCCGCGTGTACACGACCACGCCCAAAAAGCCGAACTCGGCCTTGCGCAAGGTCGCCCGTGTGCGCCTGACCAACGGTATCGAGGTCACGGCCTATATTCCGGGTGAAGGCCACAACCTTCAGGAGCACTCCGTGGTCCTCATTCGCGGTGGCCGCGTCAAGGACTTGCCCGGTGTGCGTTACCACATCGTGCGCGGCACGCTGGACACGGCCGGGGTGGCGGATCGCCGCCAGGGCCGTTCCAAGTACGGCGCGAAGCGCCCGAAGTAGCTTTTTGTTTTTTCACGCCCGGGGAGCGACGACAAAGTAGGGGAGGGGCCCCGAAATAATGTCCCCCCGGCCAATATTCAAGGAGCACTGTAATGCCCCGTAAGGGTTCCGTGGCCAAGCGCCACGTCCTTCCTGATCCTGTCTACGGCAGTCGTCTCGCCGCCAAGTTCATCAACCGCCTCATGCTCCAGGGCAAGAAGAGCACGGCGGAGCGCATTTTCTACCAGGCTCTGGACAACCTCGGCGAAAAGGCCAACGAGGACGCCCTCAAGGCTTTCGAGAAGGCCGTGGACAACGTGAAGCCGTACGTTGAGGTCAAGTCCCGCCGTGTGGGCGGCGCCACCTATCAGGTGCCCGTCGAAGTCCGTCCCGACCGTCAGATCGCCCTGGCCATCCGTTGGCTCATCAACTACTCCCGGGGGCGCGGCGAGAAGGGCATGGTCGCCCGTCTTTCCGGTGAACTGATCGACGCCTTCAACAACCGTGGCGGCGCCGTGAAAAAGCGCGAAGACGTCCACAAGATGGCCGAGGCCAACAAAGCCTTCGCCCACTACCGCTGGTAGTATTCGAGGTTCACCGTGCCCAGACAGGTTCAACGCGACAAGCAACGCAACATCGGCATCATGGCGCACATTGATGCCGGCAAGACCACCACGACCGAGCGCATCCTGTTCTACACCGGGGTGTCGCACAAGATCGGCGAGGTCCATGACGGCGCGGCCACCATGGACTGGATGGTTCAGGAGCAGGAACGCGGCATCACCATCACTTCCGCCGCCACCACGTGCTTCTGGAAAGACTACCGCATCAACATCATCGACACCCCCGGCCACGTCGACTTCACCATGGAGGTGGAGCGCTCCCTGCGTGTCCTGGACGGCGCGGTGGCCGTGTTCGACGCCGTTTCCGGCGTGCAGCCGCAGTCCGAGACGGTCTGGCGTCAGGCCGATCGCTACCGTGTGCCGCGCATGGCCTTCGTGAACAAGATGGACCGCGTGGGCGCGGATTTCTATCGCTGCCTGGACATGATCAAGGATCGGCTGGGCGCCAAGCCCGTGGCCCTGCAACTGCCGATCGGCAGTGAGGACAACTTCGTCGGCGTGGTGGACCTGCTCTCAGGGAAGACCATCATCTACGACAAGCCGGAGAGCCTGGGCATGGAGTTCACCGTCACGGACGTGCCGGCGGACATGAAGGCCCAGTACGACAAATACCGCCAGGAGCTGATCGACGCGGTGGCCGAGGAGGACGAGGCCCTGCTGGAGAAGTACCTGGGCGGCGAGGAACTCACGCCTGAAGACATCAAGCTCGGTGTGCGCAAGGCCACCGTCGGCCTGAAGATCTGCCCGGTGGTCTGCGGCACGGCCTTCCGCAACAAGGGGGTCCAGCCCCTGCTGGATGCCGTGGTGGACTATCTGCCGTCCCCCCTGGACGTGGAGGTCATGACCGGCACCCATGCCGACACCGGTGCGGAGATCCAGTGTCCCTGCGAGGACGACAAGCCTCTGGCGGCCCTGGCCTTCAAGCTCATGACCGACCCCTTCGTCGGCCACCTGACCTTCCTGCGCCTTTATTCCGGCCGCATCGAATCAGGCGCCACCGTGGTCAACTCGGGCTCCGGCAAGAAGGAGCGCATCGGCCGCCTGCTGAAGATGCACGCCAACAAGCGTGAGGAAATCAAGGAGGCCTACGCGGGCGACATCGTCGCCGCCGTGGGCCTGAAGACCGTCTCCACCGGCGACACCCTGGCCGACCTGAAGCTGCCGGTCATGCTGGAGTCCCTGGATATCCCCGAGCCGGTCATCGAAGTGGCCATCGAGCCCAAGACCAAGGCCGACCGCGATCTGCTCTCCCAGAGTCTGGCCAAGCTGACCAAGGAGGATCCCTCCTTCCGGGTCAAAGGCGACGAGGAGACCGGACAGACGCTCATCGCCGGAATGGGTGAGCTGCACCTTGAGATCATCGTCGACCGCCTGCTGCGCGAGTTCAACGTGAACGCCAATGTGGGTGCGCCCCGCGTGGCCTACCGCGAAACCATCACCAAGCCGGTGAAGGTGGATGTGCGGCACGTCAAGCAGACCGGCGGCCGCGGCCAGTACGCCCACGTGGTGCTGGAAGTGGAGCCCAAGAGCGACGGCGGTTACGAGTTCGTGGATGAGATCAAGGGCGGCATCATTCCCAAGGAATACATTCCCCCGGTCGACCGCGGCATCCAGGATGCCCTGAAGAACGGCGTATTCGCCGGTTTCCCCCTGGTCGACGTGCGGGTCAAGCTGGTCTTCGGCTCCTTCCACGATGTTGACTCCAGCGAGCAGGCCTTCTACGTCTGCGGCTCCATGGCCATCAAGGAGGCCTGTCAGAAGGCGTCCCCGGTGCTCCTGGAACCGATCATGGCGGTGGAGGTCGTGACGCCCGAGGAATACCTTGGTGACGTCATGGGTGACCTGAACGGCCGCCGCGGTCGCGTGAACAACCTGGAAGCCCGGGCCAACGCCCAGGTCGTCAGCGTCAACGTACCGTTGTCGACCATGTTCGGCTACGCCACGGACCTGCGGTCCAAGACCCAGGGCCGGGCCACCTTCACCATGCAGTTCGACCACTACGAGCAGGTGCCCGCGAGCATCGCCGAAGAGGTCATCAAGAAGAAGTGACTCTGAAAAGGTTTTCCTTGACAGAGTTGGGAGAGTAAGATTAAGCCCATGAGCCGCTTTTCGCTCAGGGCGAGGGCACTCCGGAACGCGCCGTTGGATGCAACGCCGCGAAATCGCTAGGAGATTGTATATGGCTTCCATGACGAGCGATCGCATCAGAATCAAGCTCAAGGCCTACGACTACCGCATCCTGGACAAGGCGGTGACTGAAATCGTGGACACCGCCCGCAATACCGGAGCGGCCGTCGCGGGGCCCATTCCGCTGCCCACCGACCGGCACATCACCACGGTGCAGCGTTCGGTGCATGTGGACAAGAAGTCCCGTGAGCAGTTCGAGATGCGCATCCACAAGCGCCTTCTGGACATCCTGGAGCCCACCCAGCAGACCGTGGATGCGCTGGGTAAGCTGTCCCTGCCGGCCGGCGTGGACGTCGAAATCAAGTTGTAGGAGACACCGCCATGGCCAAGACGCTTGGAATACTCGGGCGTAAGGTTGGCATGACCCGGATCTTCGGCAACGACGGCAGCGTCGTTCCCGTGACCGTGATCACCGCCGGGCCTTGCCCGATCACTCAGATCAAAAAGACGGATAAGGAAGGTTATGAGGCCCTTCAGGTGGCCTACGGCACGCAGCCGGAGCGCCGCGTGAACAAGCCGACCAAGGGCCATCAGGCCAAGGCCGGCAAGGGTTTCTTCCGCCACCAGCGCGAGTTTCCCCTGGACAGCGTGGACGGCTACGAAGTCGGCCAGGAGCTGACCGTGGACATCTTCAAGCCCGGCGAGAAGGTCAAGGTCACCGGCCGTTCTCGCGGTAAGGGCTTTCAGGGCGTCATGAAGCGCCACAACTTCGCGGGCAAGCCCGCGTCGCACGGCGTGGAAAAGGTGCACCGGTCGCCCGGATCCATCGGCTCCAACACCGAGCCGAGCCGTGTCTTCAAGGGGAAGCGCATGGGCGGCCACATGGGCGATCGGCGTGTGACCATTCTCAACGTCGAGATCGTGGACGTCCGCCCGGATGACAATCTCATCCTGGTCAAGGGCCAGGTTCCCGGGGCCGCCAACGGCCTGGTGATGATCCGCAAGAGCAGCTAGAGGGGACGACCATGGCTACCGTGAGCATATTCGATCAGAACAAAAAGGAAGTGGGCAGCATCGAGCTGGCCCCGGAGATCTTCGAGGTCGAGATTCGGCCCGAGATTTTGCACCTCGTGGTTCGCGCCCATCTGGCCGCCAAGCGCGCCGGCACCCATGCCGCCAAGGCCCGCGGCCAGGTCAGCGGCGGCGGCAAGAAGCCCTGGCGCCAGAAAGGCACTGGCCGCGCTCGCGCCGGAACCATTCGTTCGCCCCTTTGGCGAGGCGGCGCCGTTCTCTTTGGCCCCCAGCCGCGCAGCTACGCGTTCAAGGTGAACAAGAAGATCCGCAGTTTGGCCCTGCGCATGGCTCTGACTTCGCGACTCTCCGGTGACAACCTGATGGTGGTCAACTCCATCGATCTGCCTGAGGTAAAGACCAAGGGCTTCGTTCAGGTCGCCAAGAGCCTGGGACTGGAAAAAGCCTTGATTGTTTCCAAGGATCCTGCTAACACTCTCGTTCTTTCGGCCAGGAATATCCCTGGCATTAAGGTGCTTGAGGCCGACAAACTCAATGTTTACGACGTGTTGTACTACCCGAAGCTGGTTTTGCTCGAGAGTGCGGCGCGCGAGGTCCAGGAGAGGTTGAAGTAGCCATGGACTACACGCAGATCCTTTTGCGGCCGCTCATTTCCGAGAAGGCCACCGCCGCCAAGGAGGCGACCAACAGCGTCGCTTTCTTCGTGCACCCCTCGGCCAACAAGATCGAGGTCAAGAAGGCGGTTGAGCAGGCGTTCAACGTCAAGGTCGAGGCCGTGAACATCGTCAAGAAGGCGCCCATGGGGCGCAGCCGTTTCGGCCGCGCCACCGGCCGCATCTCCGGATACAAGAAGGCCTACGTCAAGTTGGCCGCCGGAGACAAGATCGAGTTCTTCGAGGGAGTCTAGACATGGCTGTGCGCAAGCTCAAACCCACTTCCGCCGGCCGCCGGTTCCAGACGGTCTCCAGCTTTGAGGAGATCACCAAGAAGGCGCCCGAGAAGTCTCTGGTCGAAGGCCTGAGTAAGAAGTCCGGCCGCAACTGCTACGGTCGCCTGACCTCCCGCCGTCGCGGCGGCGGTCACAAGCGCCTCTACCGTTTGGTGGATTTCAAGCGCGACAAGCGCAACGTTCCTGCCACGGTGGCGGCCATCGAGTACGACCCGAACCGCAGCGCCCGCATCGCCCTTCTGCACTACGCGGACGGTGAGAAGCGCTACATCCTGGCCCCTCTGGGGCTGGCCGTCGGCGATTCCGTGGTTTCCAGCGAGAGCGCGGACATCAAGCCCGGCAACGCTTTGTTCCTGGCGCGCATCCCCGTGGGCACCGTGGTGCATAACGTCGAGCTGCATCCGGGCCGTGGCGGTCAATTCTGCCGAGCGGCGGGCGCCTACGCGCAGCTGGTCGCCAAGGAAGGTTCCTACGCCCTTTTGCGCATGCCCTCGGGCGAGGTCCGCAAGGTGCTTTCGTCTTGTGTGGCTACCGTGGGCCAAGTGGGCAACATTCATCATGAGAAGGTGAGTCTGGGCAAAGCCGGCCGCAACCGCTGGCTTGGACGTCGTCCCAAGGTTCGCGGCGTGGCCATGAACCCCATCGACCACCCCCTGGGCGGTGGCGAGGGCCGGAGTTCCGGCGGTCGTCATCCCACGACTCCCTGGGGTAAGCCGACGAAGGGTTACAAGACCCGCAACAGGAAGAAGACTTCCTCCAAGCTCATCGTGAAACGCCGCGGGCAGAAGTAGGAGCGCGTCATGCCGAGATCGTTGAAGAAAGGTCCCTTCGTGGACAGCCACCTCGAGAAGAAGGTGGTCAAGGCCAATGAGAACAAGGACCGCCGGGTGATCAAGACCTGGTCCCGCCGGTCCACGATCGTGCCCGAAATGGTCGGGATGACCTTCGCTGTCCATAACGGACGCAAGTTCATTCCCGTGTTCGTGACGGAGAACATGGTGGGCCACAAGCTCGGCGAGTTCGCTCCCACCCGGACCTTCTTCGGCCACGCCGCGGATAAGAAAACCAAGGCCAAGTAAGAGGGTTTGACATGGAAGCCAAAGCCGTCGCCAAGTTTTTGCGCGTTTCCCCGCGCAAGACCCGTCTGGTGGCTGAGAACATCCGGGGCAAAGCCGTCGAGGACGCCCTGAACATTCTCAAGTTCACGCCCAAGAAGCCCGCCCGCTACTTGAGCAAGGTTCTGTATTCGGCCATCGCCAACGCCGAGCAACTGCCCGGCGTGGACGTGGACTCCCTGGTTGTGGACACCGTGCTCGTCAACGAGGGCCCCATGTGGAAGCGGATCATGCCGCGCGCCATGGGCCGCGCCTACCGCATCCGGAAGCGCACGAGCCACATCACCATCGTCGTGAAGGAAATGTAGGGTAGGGGTATGGGCCAAAAAGTTCATCCGTACGGGTTCCGGCTGGGATACACCAAGAATTGGCTGTCGCGCTGGTACAGCCGCAAGGACTATCCCGCCTTCGTGCTTCAGGACGATCAGCTCCGGAAGTTCGTCAAGGAAAAGCTTTACCAAGCCGGCATCGCGCGCATCGAGATCGAGCGCGCCGGCGGTAAGGTCCGGCTCATCATCCACACCGCCCGGCCCGGCATCGTCATCGGCCGCAAGGGAGTGGAGATCGAGAAGCTCCGCGAGGATCTGCGCAAGAAGTTCGGCACCGAGTTCACCATTGAGGTCAACGAGATTCGCCGCCCCGAGGTGGAGGCCCAGCTCGTGGCCGAGAGCATCGCGCTTCAGCTGGAGCGCCGCGTGGCCTTCCGCCGCGCCATGAAACGGACCGTGTCCCTGTCCCGGAAATTCGGGGCCGAGGGCATCAAGGTGGCCTGCGCCGGCCGTCTGGCCGGCGCTGAAATCGCCCGCTCCGAGTGGTACCGCGACGGCCGTGTGCCGCTGCACACCCTTCGCGCCGACATTGATTTCGGCTACGCCATCGCCAAGACCACGTACGGCGTCATCGGGGTCAGGGTCTGGATCTTCAAGGGCGAGATTCTTGACGCAGAGGTGGAACAGTAATGCTTGCTCCGAAGAAAGTGAAATACCGCAAGCGGCAGAAAGGCCGCATCAAGGGTCAGGCCAGCCGCGGCACGAGCATCGCCTTCGGCGAGGTCGGTCTGAAGGCCCTTGAGCCCGGGAAGTTGACCAGCCAACAGATCGAAGCCGCCCGCGTGGCCATCATGCGCCACATCAAGCGCGGCGGAAAGATTTGGATCCGTGTCTTCCCCGACGTGCCGATCACCAAGAAGCCCGCCGAAACCCGCATGGGGTCCGGCAAGGGCGCGCCCGAGGGCTGGGTGGCTCCCGTCCGCCCCGGCCGCGTTCTGTATGAGGTCAAAGGGGTGGATATGGCTCTGGCCAAGGAAGCCCTCAATCTGGCGCGCTACAAGCTGCCCATCAAGACCGTGATCGTGGTCAAGGAGGGGGCTGAATAATGAAGAGCAAGGAAATCCGTGCCCTGGACGACAAGCAGCTTGGCGAGAAGCTCGGGGAGTTCCGCAAGGAACTGTTCAACCTGCGCTTTCAGCACGCCACGGCGCAGCTTGAGAACACCCAGCGCATTCCGACCGTGAAGAAAACCATCGCCCGCATCCTCACTGTGCAGCGGGAAAGAAACGCGGGGGCGTAAGTTCATGGCTGAGCTGAGCAAGACCAACAAGCGGACCCTGGAAGGGGTCGTGGCCAGCGACAAGGGCGACAAGACCATTGTCGTGCAGGTCGAGACCCTGGTGAAGCATCCGCTGTTCAAGAAGTATATCCGCCGCAGGAAGAAGTTCATGGCCCACGACCCGGCCAACGAATGCGGCGTCGGCGACAAGGTCGAGATCGTCGAGTCCCGTCCGCTGTCCCGCCGCAAGCGGTGGCATCTGGTGAAGATACTCGAAAAGGCGCAATAGGGTGGCACTATGATCCAGGTTGAGAGCAAACTCGACGTGGCCGACAATTCCGGGGCCAAGCAGGTCGCCTGCATCAAGGTTCTGGGCGGTTCCAAGCGCCGTTATGCCGGCGTGGGAGACATCATCGTCGTCTCCGTGAAGGAGGCCATGCCGCACTCCAAGGTGAAGAAGGGCGCGGTCATGAAGGCCGTTGTCGTCCGCACCAAGAAGGAAGTCGGCCGCGCCGACGGCTCCTACATCAAGTTCGACAGCAACTCGGCCGTCCTGCTGAACAATCAGCTCGAGCCGGTGGGGACGCGCATTTTCGGACCCGTGGCCAGGGAACTTCGTCAGAAGAACTTCATGAAGATCGTGTCCCTCGCCCCCGAGGTCCTCTAAGGGGAACCGGCAATGAACACCAAGATTCGCAAAGACGACAAAGTCATGGTCCTGGCCGGCAAGGACAAGGGGAAGATCGGCAAGGTGCTCAAACTTCTGAAGAAGAAGGACACCGTGCTCGTGGAAGGCGTGAACAAGATTCAGCGTCACACCAAGGCCAACCCCTACAAGAATCAGCCCGGCGGTATCGTGGAAAAGGAAGCCCCGGTCCATATCTCCAACGTGGCTTATGTGTGCACCGCGTGCGCCAAGGCCACCCGGATCGGGTACAAGGCCGACAATGACGGGAAGAAAGTCCGTTATTGCAAGAAGTGCAACGAGACCGTGGACTAGGGTGCTGCCATGACTCGACTGGAACAGATTTATTCGGAAAAGGTGGCGCCCGCCCTGAAGAAGGAGTTCGGCTACAAGAGCTCCATGGAGATCCCTCGGATTCAGAAGGTCTCCTTGAACATCGGGTTGGGCGAGGCGAGTGTCAACAACAAGCTCATCGAGGACGCCGTCGAGGAGCTGACCAAGATCGCCGGACAGCGTGCCGTTGTCACCCGCGCCAAGAAGTCCATCGCGGCCTTCAAGCTGCGTACGGGCATGGCCGTTGGCTGTCGCGTGACTTTGCGCCACGACCTGATGTGGGATTTTTTGGATAAGCTCGTCAATTTCGCCCTGCCCCGGGTTCGCGACTTCCGCGGCATCCCGGATCGCGGCTTCGACGGGCGCGGCAACTTCACCCTCGGCATCCGGGAGCACACCATTTTTCCCGAGATTGAAATCGACAAGGTGGAGCGGGTGAAGGGCATGAATGTGACCATCGCCACGTCCGCCGCGACGGACAAGGAAGGCAAGATGCTTCTTGACCTTCTGGGCATGCCCTTCAAAAAATAGGAGGAGAAGGCTTTGGCCAGGACGTGTTTGAGAGTCAAGGCTCGCCGCAAACCCAAGTTTTCGGTTCGCGCCTACAATCGGTGCCCGATCTGCGGCCGTTCCCGCGCCTTCCTTCGGCGTTACGGCATCTGCCGTATCTGCTTCCGGAACAAGTCCCTCGCCGGCGAACTGCCTGGTGTGCGCAAGGCGAGCTGGTAATCGCTCAAGGAGAAGACAATGGCTGTTGTTGATCCCGTCGCCGACATGCTGACCCGCATTCGGAACGCCCACCAGGCGTATCACCGCCAGGTGGACATCCCGGCCTCCAAGATGAAGGCTTCCATTGCTGGAATCCTCAAGGAGGAAGGGTACATTGAAGATTATTCCGTTGACGGCGCCAGCATGCAGTTGGCCCTTAAGTATGTCGACGGCAAGCCCCTCATTTCGGGTCTGAAGAAGGTGAGCAAGCCCGGTCGCCGCATCTATGTTGGGGTTTCTGAAATCCCGCGTGTGCAGAACGGCCTGGGCATCTGCATCCTCTCCACCTCGCGGGGCCTGATGGCCGGGGCCAAGGCCGCGGAAGGCAATCTGGGCGGCGAGCTCGTCTGCGAAATCTGGTAGCGAGGGAGTAGGTCATGTCCCGTATAGGCAAAAAGCCCATCGACATCCCTTCCGGTGTCGAGGTGAAGATCGGCCCGGAGGCCATTTCCGTGAAGGGCCCCAAGGGCGCCTTGAGCACTCCGGTGCATCCCAAGGTGTCCTATTCGCTCGAGGGCGACAAGATTCAGGTTTCGCCCGTGGATGAGTCTCGCATGGCCAATGCTCAGCACGGTCTCCGCCGTACGTTGCTGGCCAACTGCATCCATGGAGTGACCGCCGGATTCCAGAAGACGCTGGAAGTGATCGGCGTCGGCTACAAGGTTTCCGTGCAAGGCAAGAAGGTGGTGCTCACCGTGGGATATTCCCATCCGGTGGAGTATCCCCTGCCCGCCGGCATTGACGCCGCCGCCGAGGGAAACAAGCTGACCATTTCCGGCCTGGACAAGCAGATGGTGGGCGAAGTCGCCGCCCAGCTGCGCCGTGTGCGGCCGCCCGAACCTTACAAGGGGAAGGGCATCAAGTACGTCGACGAGCAGATCCGCCGCAAGGCCGGTAAGTCCGGCGCCAAGTAAGGCCCGGGAAGCAGGACGAAGCCATGAAGATGACGAAGGAAGAATCGCGGGCCCGCCGCAAGGTGCGCATCCGCAAGAAGATTTCCGGCAGCGCGGAGAGGCCCAGGTTGGTGGTCTTCCGTTCCAACCGGCAAATCTATGCGCAACTCATCGACGATATCGCCGGTCGGACTCTCGCGAGTTCCTCCACCCTAGCCCTGGGCAAAGGTGGCGAGACGGCGAAGCTGAATCTGGAGTGCGCCGGCAAGGTGGGTAAGGACATAGCCGCCAAGGCTTTGGCCGGAGGCATCGAGATGGTGGTCTTCGACCGCAACGGCTATCTGTACCACGGCCGCATCAAGGCCCTGGCCGAAGGCGCCCGCGAGGGCGGGCTCAAATTCTAGAGGGTGTGACGCGATGGTGGAACAGAACGAATCCGGGCTGATTGAAAAGATCGTCTACCTGAACCGCGTGGCCAAGGTCGTCAAGGGCGGCCGGCGCTTCAGCTTCAGCTGCCTGGTGGTGGTGGGCGATGGTCAGGGCAAGGTCGGCTATGGTCTCGGCAAGGCCAATGAGGTTCCCGAGGCCATCCGCAAGGCGTCCGACAAGGCCAAGAAATCCATGATCCGCATCCCCGTGCTGGAAGGCACCCTGCCTTACGAGGTGCTGGGGCGCTTCGGCGCGGGCCGGGTGCTTCTGAAGCCCGCCAGCCGCGGTACCGGCATCATCGCCGGCGGCCCTGTGCGCGCCGTCATGGAGGCTGTGGGCGTGTCCGACATCCTGACCAAGGCCATCGGCACCAACAACCCCCATAACGTGTTGCGCGCCACCATCACCGGCCTGGCCTCCCTGCGCAGCGCGGACGATGTGTCCGGGCTCCGCGGCAAGGAACTGGTCACTCCGCGCAAGTAACGACGACCAGAAAGGGGAATCCGCGTGTTCAAGGTGAAGCTCGTGAAAAGCCTGATCGGCTGCACCCCGGCCCAGCGCAAGACGCTGGCCGCCCTGGGGCTCAAACGCATCCGTCAGGAAAATACTTTGAAGGACACTCCCGCCGTGGCGGGCATGATCGAGAACGTGAAGCATCTGGTTGAGGTGTCCAAGTCATGAATCTGCACGAATTGTATCCCTTCCCCGAGGAGCGCCAGACCCGCAGACGTGTCGGCCGCGGCCCGGGATCCGGGCTGGGCGGAACGTCCGGCCGTGGACACAAAGGTCAGCTGTCCCGTTCCGGCGGCAAGTCCAAGAAGGGCTTTGAGGGCGGTCAGATGCCCTTGCAGCGCCGCCTGCCCAAGCGCGGCTTCAAGAATCCCTTCCGGGTGGAGTACGAGGCCGTGAATGTCGGTCTTCTGCTGGCCGCCTTCGAGGGCAAGTCCGAGATCACCGTGGCCGACATCTACGAGCGCGGCCTGTGCCGCCCGGGCGCCCCGGTCAAGATCCTGGGCGACGGCGAAGTGACCGCCGCGGTGACCATCGAGGCCCATCGCTTCAGCGCTTCGGCCGCTGAGAAGATCACCAAGGCCGGCGGTTCCGCCAAGTCCTTGGAAGGAAAGTAAGGGGACGCATACGTGGCTTTGTCCGGTGTCGAAAATCTGGCGCGGCTGCCCGAGCTGAAGAAGAAGCTCGGGTGGACCTTCCTGTTGCTGGCCGTTTATCGCCTGGGCATCCACGTTCCGGTCCCCGGGGTGGACGGCGCGGCTCTGGCGGAGTTCTTCGCCAGCGCGCAGAATACCCTATTCGGCCTGTTCGACATGTTCTCCGGCGGCGGGTTGAAGAATCTCTCCATCTTCGCCCTGGGCATCATGCCGTACATCTCCGCGTCCATCATCCTGCAACTGCTCACCGTGGTCAGCCCCGAACTGAAGCGGCTGTCCAAGGAAGACGGTCAGGCCGGGCGCAAGAAGATCACCGAATACACCCGCTACGGAACGGTGCTCATCACGCTCATTCAGGGTCTCGGCATCGCCGTGGGACTGGAGAGCATGACCAGCCCCACCGGAGCACCCGTGGTCGTCGATCCGGGGTGGATGTTCCGTTTCATGAGCGTTGTCACCCTGACTGCGGGAACCATCTTCCTCATGTGGCTGGGTGAACGCATCACCGCCAAGGGTATCGGCAACGGCATCTCGCTGATCATCTTCGCGGGCATCGTGGCAGGCTTGCCGTCCGCGGTGGTCAACACCTTCCGGCTCATGAGCGCGGGCGAACTGTCGCTTTTCGTGCTTCTGCTCATCTTGGCCGTGATGGTGGCCGTGCTCGGCTTCATCGTCTTCATGGAGCGCGGGCAGCGCCGCATTCCCATCCATTACGCCAAGCGCATGATGGGTCGGAAGATGTTCGGCGGACAGACCACGCACCTGCCGTTGCGCATCAACACCGCCGGAGTCATACCGCCGATCTTCGCCTCGAGTCTTCTGCTTTTTCCGGCCACGGTGGCGAACTTCTCCAGCGCGGAGTGGTTGAAGACGGTGTCCACCCTGTTGAGCCCGCAGTCCATCGTGTACAACATTCTGTACATCGCGGTGATCATCTTCTTCGCCTACTTCTACACGGCGATCATCTTCGATCCCAAGGGCATCGCGGAAAATATCCAGAAGCAGGGCGGGTTCATTCCGGGCATTCGTCCCGGCGCACGGACGCGCGAGTACATCGACCGCGTGTTGGCCCGCATTACGCTTTGGGGCGCGCTGTATATCTCGGCCATCTGCGTCCTGCCCACGGTGCTCATCGCCAACTTCAATGTACCGTTTTACTTCGGCGGCACGTCTATTCTCATCGTGGTCGGCGTGGCCATGGACTTCATGGGCCAGATCGAGTCCTATCTCATCTCCCGGCAATACGAGGGACTCATGGGGAAGACCCGGATCAAGGGCAGGCGATAGAGTTGAAAAAGTTTCGCGGAGTCTTTCTTAAGAATCCGAATGAAATCGCCTTAATGCGTGTTGCGAACCGGATCACCTCCCAAATCCTGGATGCCTTGGGGGAGGCGGTTCGCCCTGGAGCGGAATGCTCCGAGTTTGAAGACATCTGCCGCCGGTTGTGCGAAGAGCATCAGGTCAGACCGGCTTTCCTGGGATACCAGGGATATGGCTACGCTCTTTGTTGTTCGGTGAATTCGGAGGTCGTGCATGGCTTCCCCACCCGGGACAAGGTGCTTCGGGAGGGGGACATTGTTTCCTTCGACATGGGCGTGGTGTATAAGGGGTTTTACGGCGATTCGGCGCGAACCTTCCCCGTGGGCCAGGTGCGCGGAGAGGCCGCCCGGCTCATGGATGTGACCCGGGAATCCCTGTTGCTCGGGATTGAGCAGGCCCGCCCCGGGAACAACCTGTACGACATTTCGGCCGCCGTGCAGCGGCGTGCCGAGTCGGCTGGGTTTGGAGTGGTCCGGCGGTTCGTGGGCCATGGCATCGGCGCACGAATGCATGAGAAGCCGGAAGTACCCAACTTTGTTCCTCGTGGAATTCTTGGGCTGCCGCTGAAGGCCGGGATGGTGCTGGCCATCGAGCCCATGATCACCGAGGGCGGGCATGAAGTGGAAGTGCTGGCCGACGGCTGGACTGCGGTGACCAAGGACCGCAAACTGGCCGCCCACTTCGAGCATACTGTGGCGATTACGCCGGATGGGCCCCAGATCCTGAGCCTCTCGGACTAGGGCGGGACAGGGAAGGCGAGGGGTTGCGGTTTCTGGAAATGTGCTGTATAGGAACCCTTCGCTTTTTTCGCGATCTGGCTGAAACGAAGGGAATTCGCGATCTTCAAGGGATCGCCGGTCCCGAGAACGATACCAAGTGCTGGAGACGGTCATGAAAGTCAGACCTTCGGTGAAAAAGATTTGTACCAAATGCAAAATCATCAGGCGCAAGGGTGTGTTGCGGGTCATTTGCGACAATCCCCGGCACAAGCAGCGCCAGGGTTAACCAGAGAGGGGACCGAACGTGGCACGCATTGCTGGCGTTGATTTGCCCAAGAAGAAGCGGATGGACATCGCGCTGACCTATATTTACGGCATCGGCCGTACGACGGCGCGCAAGATCCTGGCCGACACCGGCGTGGAATGGACCAAGAGCACCGACGATCTGAGCGCGGACGAGACCAATACCATCCGCAACGAGATCGAGCAGCGCTACAAGGTCGAAGGCGACCTCCGTCGCGAGCTGACCCAGAACATCAAGCGGCTGATGGATATCGGCTGCTATCGCGGCTTGCGGCATCGCAAGGGCCTGCCTGCCCGCGGACAGCGCACCCATACCAACGCCCGCACCCGCAAGGGGCCGCGCCGTTCGCTTATGGGAAAGAAGAAGAGCAAGGCCCCCGCTGCCGGCGGCTCCGCCGCGTAGAGGACTTGGTTCGGCGCTCCGCACGACCGGGAATGTTTCGGTCGTGTTGAGCGCTGATTCATTGCGTTTTTTCAAGAGAACCGGAGAAGTGTAATGGCAAGACCTCGTCGCGCCGGAAAAAAGAAAGAGAAGAAGAACGTTCCCGTGGGCGTCGCCCATGTGCAGGCCACCTTCAACAACACCATCATCACCTTTACGGACCTCAAGGGGAACGTGGTGAGCTGGGCCAGCGCAGGCGCTGCGTTCAAGGGATCCCGCAAGAGCACGCCCTTCGCCGCGCAGATCGCGGCCGAAAACGCGGCCAAGGTGGCGCAGGAGCACGGTATGCGCACCGTGGGCGTTTTCGTGAAGGGACCTGGTGCCGGTCGTGAGGCCGCCATGCGCGCCATCAACAACTCCGGGTTCAAGGTCAGTTTCATCCGTGACATCACCCCCATCCCCCACAACGGCTGCCGTCCTCCGAAACGGCGCCGGGTGTAAGCGCAAGGAGGGATTCTCTTGGCCAGATACACCGATGCCAAATGCAGACTGTGCCGCCGTGAAGGGCAGAAGCTCTTTCTCAAAGGCGACCGCTGCTATACCGATAAGTGCGCCTATGAGCGCCGCCCCTACGCTCCCGGCGGGGCTGGACGCCTGCGCAAGAAGATGAGCGACTATGCCGTCCAGTTGCGCGAGAAGCAAAAGGTCCGCCGCATGTATGGGCTGCTCGAAGGCCAGTTCCATACGTATTTCGAGCGCGCCGAGGCGCAGAAGGGCGTCACCGGCGCCAATCTGCTCATCCTTTTGGAGCGTCGCCTGGACAACGTCATCTACCGTTTGGGCTTCGCCAACTCCCGCGACCAGGCCCGCCAGCTGGTGACCCACGGCGTGTTCAAGGTCAACGGCCGCCGGGTGAACGTGCCTTCCCTGCTTGTCCGGCCCAACGATGTGGTCGAGGTGCGCGAGGAAAGCCGCAAGGTGCCCGTCATCATGGAAGCCCAGGAAGTCATCGCCCGCCGGGGTTGCCCGGGCTGGCTGGAGTCCGATGGGGCCAACTTCAAGGGAACGGTCAAGGCTCTGCCGGTCCGCGAGGACATTCAGTTCCCGATCAACGAGCACCTCATCGTCGAGCTGTACTCCAAATAAACAAGCGTAGGTTTTTGCATGCTCATTCAACACGGCGACAAGCTGATCAACGCCAGGAACTGGTCCGAACTCGTTCGGCCGGAACAACTGGTGCGGGACCCCAAGTCCACGGACACCTACGGCAAGTTCGTGTGCGAGCCCCTGGAGCGCGGTTTCGCGACCACCATCGGCAACGCCATGCGCCGGGTGCTGCTGTCGTCCTTGCAGGGCGCGGCCATCGTCGCCGCCCGCATCGAGGGCGTGCAGCACGAGTTCACCACGGTTCAGGGCGTTCTTGAGGACATCACCGAGGTGGTGCTCAACCTGAAACAGGTGCGCTTGGGCATGACCAGCACCGAGCCGCAGATCCTGGTCCTTGAGGCCAAGACCAAGGGCCCCGTGACCGCGGCCATGATCCGCGAGAACCAGAACGTCCGCGTGCTCAATTCCGATCAGATCATCTGTACCCTGACCGAGGACCGCCCGCTCAAGATGGAGTTGGAAGTCCGCATGGGCAAGGGATACATGCCTGCCGAGATGCACGAGGGATTGACCGAGGACATCGGGCTCATCACCCTGGACGCCAGCTACTCGCCGGTGCGCAAGGTGGCCTACTCGGTGGAGCAGGCCCGTGTCGGGCAGATGACCAACTACGACAAGCTCATCCTTGAGGTCTGGACCGACGGATCGGTTCCGCCCGAGGACGCCTGCGCTTACAGCGCCAAGATCCTCAAGGACCAGCTCTCGGTCTTCATCAACTTCGACGAGCTGTCCTCCGAGACGGAGAAGTCCTCCGAGGGCGGGGCCGACATCAACCCCAATCTCTTCAAGGGCATCGACGAACTGGAGCTGTCGGTCCGCGCCACCAACTGTCTCAAGGCCGCCAACATTCAGTTGGTGGGTGAGTTGGTGCAGCGTACCGAGCAGGCCATGCTCAAGACCAAGAACT
Organism: Desulfovibrio aminophilus DSM 12254; assembly: GCF_000422565.1. NCBI lineage: Bacteria > Pseudomonadati > Thermodesulfobacteriota > Desulfovibrionia > Desulfovibrionales > Desulfovibrionaceae > Desulfovibrio > Desulfovibrio aminophilus. The sequence continues at coordinate 295,257 of NZ_AUMA01000007.1, forward strand.
TTGGGCGCAAGTCCCTGGATGAGATACGCCGCGTTCTGGACAACATGGGGCTCCGTTTCGGCATGAGCGTCGATGATTTCGACAAGAAATACCAGGAATGGTTGAAGAGGAAAGAGAAAAATGAGGCATAGAAAGTCCGGACGGAAGTTCAACAGGAACTCCTCGCACCGTATGGCCATGTTCCGCAACATGGCCCGCGCCCTGCTCACCTACGAGGCCATCCGCACGACCGAGGCCAAGGCCAAGGATCTGCGCTCCGTGGTTGAGAAGCTCATCACCCTGGCCTTGCGGGACGACCTGCATGCCCGGCGCGAGGCCTACAAGGTCCTCAACAACCACCAGATGGTGCAGAAGCTCTTCAGCGACATCGGCCCCCGCTATGCGGGCGGCAAGGGCGGCTACACGCGCATCGTGAAGTTCTCCCAGCCCCGCGTCGGTGACGCCGCGCCCATGGTCCTCATCGAGCTGACCAAGCGCATTGTGAAGGTTGCGGAGGAGAAGAAGGAAGAGTCCGCGACCGACGAGAAGAAGGCCGAAACCAAGGCCGCCGCACCGAAGAAGGCCCCCGCCAAGAAGGCCGCGCCGAAGAAGGCCGCCGAAGGCGAGGAGAAGCCTAAGAAGGCCGCGGCCAAGAAGGCTAAAAAGGCCGAAGAGCCGGCCGCTGAGTAGCGTCCACATGGGCAGACCTTCGGGTCTGCCCTTTTTTTGTCTGGATTTATCGATAAAATCTATTCATAATCCGGCGCATCATGGATTTCCGCAAATTACAGGCCTTCGCCAAGGTCTACGAGAATCGGGGCTTTTCCAAGGCCGGCGCTGAGTTGTTCCTGTCGCAGCCGACCGTCAGCGCCCATGTCGCTTCCCTGGAGGAAGAGCTGGGCGTACGGCTCTTCGACCGTTTGGGGCGATTGGTCCTGCCCACCCGCGAGGCTGGAATTCTCTATGCCGCCGCCCGCGACGTCTTCGCCCGGCTGGAGGCCGTCACGGCGGAACTCCAGCAGTCCCAAGGCCGAATAGTCGGGGATGTCCTGGTAGGCGGGAGCACCATCCCCGCGCACTACATCCTGCCCGGACATCTGGCCGCCTTCGCCAGGCGTTATCCCGAGGCGCACGTCCGCCTGCACGCCGGTGACACGGCGGTCATCGCGGCGCAGGTCGCGGCCGGAGAACTGGCGCTCGGTGTGGTGGGGGCTGATCCTGAGACGCCGGAACTGCGCACCGTGCCCCTGTTGGAAGACGATTTGGTGGTCATCGCGCCACCGGAAACGAATTCCACCGCGCCGCTGTCCTGGGAACGTTTGGCCGGGCAGCCCTGGGTTTTGCGCGAGGAAGGCTCGGGAACGCGTCGGGCCTTCCAGGAAGCTTTGCGGCGTATGGGCCGTGATCTCTCTGAACTGCGGCCTTCGGCCGTGGTGGACAGCACCGAGGCCGTGTTGCGTTGCGTGCGCGCGGGATTGGGCCTGGGCGTCGTTTCCCGGCTGGCTTCCACCGAGGGGGTGCGGCGGAATGAATTCGTCGAGCTGGTTCTGCCGGATTTCCGCCCCAGGCGTGGGTTTTGGCTCATCACCCGCACCGGCCGTACGCTTTCTCCGGCGGAGAGGGCTTTCATACACCTGCTGACCGAAGGGAAATGATCCGGGCCCGCCCGGCGGTTGTCTCCCCTGGGGTCTTGCTGCTAGCATGGGACGAGCCGGACGACCCGGCACGGGAGGATCTCATGCGAACCAAGATCGTTGCCACGGTGGGTCCGTCCACCAAGGAACCGGCCATCCTGCGCGCCCTGGTGGACGCGGGCGTGCGCGTCTTCCGTCTGAATTTTTCCCACAGCGACGCCAAGTCCTTTGTGCGCGTCATCCGCGCCATCCGCGCCGTTGAGCGGGAGAGCGGGATCTCCCTGACCGTCCTGGCGGATCTCTCCGGTCCCAAGCTGCGCATCGGCGAGGTGGCGGGCAGCCCGCTGAACGTGGAGAAGGGTGGGGTCGCGATTCTGGGGCTGCCGGGACGGGCTGGCGAAGTCCCCCCGGGCACGCCGTTCATTCCCCTGGACCGGCCGGAATTGCTGGCCGGACTTGCCGAAGGCATGCCGGTGAACCTCTCCGATGGCATGCTTCAGTTCCGGGTGAGCCGGGGGCTGGTCAAGGACGAGCTGTTCGAACTCACGGCCGAGAACCCCGGCCTGCTCACTTCACACAAGGGCATCGTCTTTCCGGGCAAGAGCATCATCATCCCGGCGCTTACGGACAAGGACCGCGCGGACATCCACGAGGCCCTGGACGTGGGTATCGACGCGGCGGCCCTGTCCTTCGTGCAGACGGCCCAGGACGTGCTCGACCTGAAGGCCGAGATCGAGGCCCGCCGTCGTTGGATTCCCATCATCGTGAAGCTGGAACGGCAGCAGGCCGTGGACAATTTGGAGAGCATCCTGGACGTGGCCGACGGGGTCATGGTGGCCCGGGGCGACTTGGGCCAGGAGTGCCCGCTGTCCAAACTGCCGATCATCCAGAAGCAGATCATCCAGGCCTGCCGCCTGCGCGACAAGCCGGTGATCGTGGCCACCCAGATGCTCCTGTCCATGGTTTCCAACCCCGTACCCACGCGGGCCGAAACCACGGACGTGGCCAACGCCATCCTGGACGGCGCGGACTGCGTCATGCTTTCGGAAGAGACGGCCATCGGCCGCTGGCCGGTGGAGACGGTGCGGGCCATGCGCGACATCGCCGAACAGGCCGAGGGCTATGCCCTGGATCAGGCCGAAGGCCCGGCGCTGCCGGAGCGCGAGGGCGACCCGGAGCGCACCCTGGCCTACTGCGCCTGCCTTTTGGCCGAGCAGACCGGCGCCCACCACCTCGTCTGCCACACCCGTTCGGGCACCACGGCCCAGCGGGTCAGCGGACGGCGGCCGCGTCAGCCGATCCACGCCCTGACGCCCAGCCGTGAAGCGCTGGGGCTGCTCAACTTCAGCTGGGGCGTCATTCCCCATTTAGTGGGACGCAAGCCGGACAGCCACCTGGGCCGCTGCCAGCAGTTCGTGGACCGTTCCCCCCTGGTGGCCTCGGGCGAGAGCGTGGTCATCACGGCGGGCGAGCCCACGCCGGGTCGGCGCGACCTGCACACCAACCAGGTCAAGGTCTACTACAAGTAAGCTGGCTGGGCGGTCGAAGACTCCACGAAGGCCAGCTCCGGCGCGGAAGCGATGATTCCGGCCCCGACAAGCTTGCGGTAGAAGAGATTCAGGCCTTGCTGCTCCTCGGGGCCCAGATCGTAGGACAGGCCCGCGAAATAGGAGCGCAGTTCCTCCACGCTGAGCGGGGTGTCGGCCGCTGCTCGGGCGATTGTCGTCTCCAGCATGGCCAGTCCGGCGGCTTTGGCCTGGGCCAGCACGCCGCAGGCGGCCCACAGGGCCTCCGGCCGTTCGGCCAGGGCCTCCCGCCGCACTGCCCAGAGTCCGAAGATGAAGGGCAGGCCGGTCCACTGCCGCCATGCCTCGCCCAGGTCCAGGGTGTGCGGGTAGTCCGGGTGCCGCCGCAGGCGCAGGGCCTCGTCGCCGATGGCCAGGATGGCCTCGGGCCGTTCGCCTTCGGCCAGGCTTCGGCTGGCGTCGCCGGTGGCGAAGCCGGTGGCTACGCGCAGATGTTCCTTGAGCAGCAGGCGCAGCAGGGCCGCCGAGGTGTGGGTTTGGGAGGAGACGAGGATGGTCCGGCCGTCCAGGCGCTCCAGGGGCAAGCGTGAGAGCAGCAGCACGCTCTGCACCGGCCCCCGGCTGCCGATGGAAAGGTCCGGCACCAGAAGGTAGCGCTCCGGGCGACGGCCGTACTCGATGGACGAGACCCCGGAGATGTCCAGGCGGCCGTCGGCCATGAGGGTGTTCAGGTAGGAGGGCGGCCCGGCCACCAGGGTGAGGTCGTGGCGTACCCGCCCTGTCTCCAGGGGCAGGAACAGGGGCAGGACGTTCAGGTAGCCGATGCGCCCCAGGCGTACGCCGGTGGTGGGATGGCTCATGCTTCCTCCAATAGGGAGTAATCCATGCGCCGCTGCCGCGGCGTGAAACCCGCGCCCTTGATGAGGCGGCGTATCTCCTCCCGGGAGAGCCGGAAGCTCACTCCGGCGGCCCGGACCACGTTTTCCTCGATCATGGTCGAGCCGAAGTCGTTGCCGCCGAAGAAGAGCGCCAACTGCGCGATCTTGGGGCCCATGGTGACCCAGGAGACTTGGAGATTGTCGAAGTTGTCCAGGACGATGCGCGCGACGGCCAGGAGGCGGAGGTACTCCACGCTGGTGAGTTGCCGGGCCTCGATGGCCGTGTTTGCGGGCTGGAAGGTCCAGGGGATGAAGGCCGTATAGCCGCCCGTGCGGTCCTGGGAGGCGCGCAGGGCGAAGAGGTGCTCCAGGCGCTGGGCGGGCTCCTCCTCGTGGCCGAACATCATGGTCGCCGTGGTCCGCAGGCCCAGGTCGTGGGCCTCCTCCATGATCCGCAGCCATTCGTCGGCCCCGCACTTGCGCGGGGAAACCCGGGAACGCACCGCGTCCACGAGGATCTCGGCCCCTCCGCCGGGGATGGAGTCCAGTCCGGCGGCCTTGAGCCGGGCGATGACTCCGGCCGTGCTCAGGCCGTTCAGCTTGGCGAAGTGCGCGATCTCCGGCGGGGAGAAGGCGTGCGCGTGGATCGGATAGTTCTTGATGAAGCGCAGCATGTCCTCGTACCAGGACAGGGGCAGGTCCGGGTGATGGCCGCCTTGGAGGAGGATTTGCGTGCCGCCGAGCGCCAGGGTCTCCTCGATTTTCCGGCCCAGTTCCTCGCGGTCGAGCAGGAAGCCGCCTTCCTGGCCCGGGGCGCGGAAGTAGGCGCAGAACCGGCAGCCGCAGACGCAGATGTTGGAATAGTTGATGTTGCGGTCCGAGACGAAGGTGACTACCGGCTCGGGGTGTTTGCGCAGCCGCACGGCGTGGGCCAGGCGGCCCAGCTCATGCAACGGGGCCTCGAAGTAGAGGGTCGCGGCCTCGGCGGGCGTCACCCGCCCGCCCGCGAGGATTTTTTCGCTTAGGGCGCGCATCAGGCCACCTCCCGGAACAAGGTGTCGCGTTCCACCGGGGTCAGGCCGCAACCTCGGATCATCTCTTCGATGTCCCGCCGCCAGAGGGCCTGGGCCGAGTCGGCTCCGGCCATGTGCCCGATCTTCTCCTCCACCACCGTGCCGTCGAAGTCGTCGGCCCCGAAGAAGAGCGCGGCCTGGGCCTGCTTGACTCCGAGCATGACCCAGTAGGCCTTGACGTGCGGAACGTTGTCCAGGAGCAGTCGGGACACGGCGATGGTCCGCAACTCCTCCAGGCCGTCCAGAGGGTTGTCCACCTTGAGGCGGCTGTTTTCCGTGAGGAAGGGCAGGGGGATGAAGCAGGTGAACCCGCCTGTGGCGTCCTGCTGGGCGCGCAGCTGCAGGAGATGGTCCACGCGGTCGGCGCGGGATTCCAGGTGCCCGAAGAGCAGCGTGCAATTGGTGGCCAGGCCCAGTTCGTGGGCCTCGCCGTGGATGCGCAGCCATTCCGTTCCGTCGATCTTGCGCGGGCAGATTTTGGCCCGCACGTCCTCGGCGAAGACTTCGGCTCCGCCGCCCGGGAGCATGGACAACCCGGCGGCCTGGAGCCGGGTCAGCACCTCGCGGGTGGAGATGCCCTCCAGGGTCGCGAAGTGCGCGATCTCCACGGCCGTGAAGCATTTCAGAACGGCCTCGGGAAAGGTTCGGCGCAGGCGGCCGAGGAGATCTTCGAAATATTCCAGGCGCAGGTCCGGGTGGCAGCCGCCCACGATGTGGATCTCCCGGGGCGGCGCGGCGTCGGCCGCCAACTTGGCCAGCACGGTCCGGGCGTCCAGGGTGAAACCGCCCTCCTGGCCCGGGTCGCGGTGATAGGCGCAGAACGTGCAGCGGTTCACGCAGACGTTGGTGTAGTTGATGTGCCGGTTGCGCACGAAGAAGACCTTGTCTCCGTGCAGTTCCGTGCGGCGGTGGTGGGCCAGCTCGCCCACGGCGGTCACGTCCGGGCAGTCGAAGAGCCGCAGGCCGTCCTCGGCGTTCAGGCGTTCTCCGTTCAGCACTCGGGCGGCCACGTCGTCCAGGCCCAGTCGCTCATAGCGTCGCAGATCCATGTTCCTCCTCAGGCCGAGAATCCCCGGCGCAGAAATTCGACGAGTTCCCCGGCCCGACGTTCCACCACGTCGCGCGGCGCGCCGAAGATCCCCAGCCCGCCGTCCAGGGGCGCGGCGGCCAGGGACTGGAGAAAGCGGTCCAGGAGCGTGTGCAGGACGTACACGGCCAGATCCGGGTCCAGGTCCGGCCGCAGTTCCCCGCGCTCGATGCCCTCCAGCACCAGGGGACGGAAGTACTTGGCCGATGCGGCGCGCACCTGGCCGAGAACCTGTTCTCGCAGGGGGAAATCTTCATTGTGGAGCATTTTCAGATAAATGCGGTGGATGCGTGGATAGGAGGCGATGAACTCCATGCCCGTCAGCAGACTTTGGCGCAGAACCTCGAAGAAGCCGCCATCCCTGGCGCGCTCACGGGCGGCCTTGAGTGGAGCCTTGAAAAGATCCACGGCCCGGCCGAAGGTGTAGGCGAACAGCCCTTCCTTGCTGCCGAAGTACTGGAAGATCGAGCCCTTGGCGATCGACAGCCGGGTGGCCAGGCGGTTCATGCTGGCGCCTTGGAAGCCGTGGTCCGCGAATTCCTCCAGGGCCGCATCCAGGACGCGGGCGCGCTTGTCCTCGGGCAGGTTGGTGAAGGTTCCGCGGGCGTCGCTCATGGGTTTTCCTTGCCCCGGCTGAATGTTCGGAGTAGAAATGACCGGGTGGTCATTTCTCTACGGCCAACGTCCCCGGCTGTCAATGCGCCGGGCAATCCCGCGGAACGGTGAACGAAAATGAACGAGCAAGTGCTGCGCCTGAACTATTCGCCCTGCCCCAACGACACCTTCATTTTTTACGGTCTGGCTTCCGGGTTGGTTCCCCTGCCCGGGTTCCGCCTGGATATCTCCCTGGCCGACGTGGAGGTGCTCAACGTCCGTGCCGCCCGAGGCGAGGCGGACGTCTGCAAGGTCTCCTTCGCGGCCGCCGCCGGGCTTCTGGATGATTGGCTCCTGCTGCGGGCCGGAGGGGCGATGGGGCGGGGCGTGGGGCCTTTGCTGGTGGCCCGGGAGGGCGTTGAGCCGCGCGACTTGAACGGCAAGGCCGTGGCCATTCCGGGAAGCCGGACCACCGCCAACCTGCTTTTCGGTTTGTACTGCCGGGAACTCGGCCTGGAGCTGGAGAGGATGGAGATGGTCTTTGACCAGATCATGCCCGCCGTGGCCCGCGGCGAGGTGGCCGCCGGGGTGGTCATCCACGAAGGGCGTTTCACCTACGCGGAGCACGGCCTGTCGCGATTGGCCGACCTGGGGCGGTGGTGGGAGGAGCGGCGCGGTCTGCCCATTCCCCTAGGCGTCATCGCCGTGCGCCGCGCCCTGGGGCCGGGCACGGCCCGGCTGGTCCAGGACGCCATTCGTCGCAGTCTGGATCTGGCCCGGGGCGAGGCTGCCGGACTCCGGGAATATGTCCGAAGCCACGCCCAGGAGATGGACGAAGCCGTGATCCGGCGGCACATTGAAACGTTCGTCACGGACTTCAGCCGGGACATCGGCGAGGAAGGGCGCCGGGCCGCCCTGGCGCTTCTGTCCGAGGCTCGGCCAGGGGCGCTGCCCGAGCCGGTGTTCTTGGGCGACTAGGCCTTGCGGCGGTCCTGGCTCAGGAACACGCCCGCGAGGACCAGCCCGGAGGCGGCGTACTGGGCGGGCGAGAGCTGTTCGTCCAGCATGGCCCAGCCGAGGAAGAGGGTGATGACTGGGATGAGGTTGATGAAGGCCGAGGCCTGGTTGGCCGGAACCTTGCTCATGCCGTAGTTGTAGAAGCCGTAGCCGCCTATGGTCACGAACATCCCCAGATAGAGGATCGCCGCCAAGCCCAGGGGTTCAAATTCGCCGATGGGCGGAGCCCAGGGGCCCAAGGCCAGGGGCAGGTAGAAGAGCGCGCCCACGAAGGCCTGCAAGGACGTGAGCACCCAAGGCGAGTAGCGTGCGGAGAGCGACTTGAGCGTGATCATGTAGCCCGTGGCGCAAACCATGGCCAGGAATTCCATGAAGTTGCCCAGGGCCGGGTTGGGCGACGAGAGCGTGGCCTGGCCCCCGGCCGAGAGCAGGATGGCCCCGGCGATGGCCACTCCGAAGCCGGCGAGAGTACGCCGCGAGATGTGCTCCTTGAGCACGAAGCGGGCGGCGACCGCCACCAGCAGGGGCAGCATGGCCGTGATCATGCCCGCCTGGGAGGCGTCGGTGTGCTTCAGGGCCATGGCCTCGAATATGAAATAGAAGCAAGGCTCGCACACGGCCATGAACAGCAGCGGCTTCCAGTCCCCCCGGCGGTAGGAGATTCCGGCGCGCAGTCCTTTCCAGGCCAGGGCGAAGCAGAGGCTGGCCACGGCCATGCGGCCGAAGATGACCAGCATGGGGTCATAGTGGCGGAAGGCCACCTTCAGGGCCACGAAGGAACTGGCCCAGAGCGTCGAGGCGCTCACGAGGGCCAGCAGGGCGAGCAGGTCGCCCCGGGAACGGGTCACGGACAGCTCCTTGAGGCCGCTTGCGGCCGGGAATGAAGGCCTACCACCAAAGTCTGGGAAAGGAAACACGGTGGGCCAGTGAAAAGCACGGGGCGACCCGGAGGCCGCCCCGTGTACGATCCGGTCGGTCAGCTCTTCACGAGCGGCACAGGGCCACGAGATTGAAGGGCTTGTAGCCGTTGTCCGGGTTCTCCGCATAGCGGCAGCCCAGGTTGGAGTCGTCGCGTTTGTTGATGATTTCCTTGTCCGAGTTCTGGAAGTGCGGGCACTGGTTGTTGTTGCAGACCACTATGATGCCCCAGCCTGAGCCCGGAGGGGCGACCCAGGGCTCCAGGGGTTTGTGGCAGTGCGGACAGGTGCGGTCCTCCAGTTCGGTGACGATGCCGGCGTATTCGAAGATCACGGGAATGCTCCTTGTCGTTGGGGGAAAATGGACTGTGTTGAAATAAGTCCCAGGCTCGCCGCGTCAAGGCCTGGTCAGACCCTGGAATCCAGATCGCGCAAGGCCCGGAACAGGGCGCGGAAGGCCTTGGGCGGAGCGTTCTTCTCGCGCTCCCGCCGGGCCTCGGCCGCCATGCGCGCAAGGCGTTCCACGTCGGCCGCGGGGTAGCTCGCGAGGATTTCCTCGGCGACACCGGGCAGGGCCTCCACCAGGCCGTCGCGCCAGCGTTCCAGACGCTGGAAGGCGCGGGAGTCGGCCAGCCGGTCCTGGTCCTTGATCTCCAGGGCCCGGCGGATGGGCTCGGGGTCGGCGTCGCGCATGAGCGAGCCGATGTATTGCAACTGACGGCGGCGCGCCTCGTGGCCCTTCATCTTCCGGGCCTCGAGGACGGCCCGGCGCAGGGTTTCGGGCATCTCCACGCGGGACAGGGCCTCGGGGGAAAGTTCCACCAGCCGCGCGCCCGTATCCTGCAGGGCGGTCATCTCGCGCTTTTTCTGGGAGCGGCTCTTGGGGCGATCATCTGTGCTCATGGAGGGCATCCTAGCCCAGGCCGAGGTTTTGCGCAAAGCCCGCGCGTTGACAATTCCGGGCCGGGCGACGTACTGACCAAGGCGATCCCGGAGGTTTTCATGGACGAACACGACAAGAGGATTCTCGACATCATCCAGTCCGACTTTCCCCTGGAATCCCGGCCCTACGGAGCCGTAGGCGAACGCCTGGGCCTGACCGAGGCCGAGGTGCTGGCCCGGGTGCGGGCGCTTAGGCAGAGCGGCGTGATCCGCCGCACCGGGGCCAACTTCGACTCCCGCAGGCTGGGCTGGCGCTCCACGCTTTGCGCCGCCCGGGTGCCCGAGGATCAGTTGGAATCCTTCGTGTCCGAAGTCAACCGCCACCCCGGCGTGACCCACAACTATCTGCGGGAGCATGAGTTCAACGTCTGGTTCGCCTACATCGGCCCCTCCTGGGAGAACGTGGAGTCCACCCTGGCCGGGATCACGGCCGCCACGGGCATCCCGATCCTCAACCTGCCCGCCAGCCGCCTGTTCAAGATCAAGGTGGACTTCGCCATGGGCGAGGCGTAGGGGGACGGCCGTGTCGGATGTGATTCTCTCCCCCTCGCTCTTGTCTTCGGACTTCGCGCGCCTGGGCGACGAACTGGCCGCCCTGGAGGCCGCCGGAATCCGCTGGGCCCACCTGGATGTCATGGACGGCGCCTTCGTGCCGAACATCACCTTCGGCCCGCCGGTGATCAAGGCCATGCGCAAGGGCTGCTCCCTGTTTTTCGACACCCACCTGATGATCGAGCGCCCGGAGCGCTACATCCAGGACTTCGTGGACGCCGGGGCGGACCTCATCTGCGTCCACGCCGAGGCCACCGTGCATCTGGAGCGGACTTGCGCCATGATCGCCAAGGCCGGGAAGAAGGCCGCCGTTGCCCTCAATCCCGCCACTCCGGCCGAGGCCGTGAAATATCTTCTGCCGCAGCTGGACATGGTCCTGGTCATGAGCGTGAACCCGGGCTTCGGGGGGCAGTCCTTCATTCCCTTCAGCCTGGACAAGATCCGTGAGCTGAAGCGTATGATCGCGGCCTGCGGGTCCCGCGCCCTGATCCAGGTGGACGGCGGCGTGACCCCGGAGAACTGCGCCGAGATCGTGGCCGCCGGGGCCGATGTGCTCGTCTCGGGTTCGGCCTTCTTCAACCACCCGCCTTACGGCGAACGGCACAAGACCTTTCTGGCGGCCTGCGGCCGCTGACCACGCCAAAGAAAAGGGGGCCCCGAGGCCCCCTTCGTTTTTTCACGGTTCCGCTCGTCTAGCGCAACGCGGGCAGCGCCCTCAGGTCGTTCTCCAGGTCGCCGTAGATTCCGGCCACGGCCCGGCGCAATCCCTCCACCAGGTCGCGCGGCTCGCCGCCGGTCAGCGGTTCCTCGCGGCGGTAGTCCCGGGAAAAGACCACCGGGGTGTCGGGATCGCGCTCATCCAGGAGCAGGAACTGCATCTCGACCACGGCCTTGCCCGGCTTCATCGAGTAGTCGCCGCAGAACACGGCCGCGTTGGTCTCCAGGGTCAGGTCCGGCCGCACCAGGGTGGCGGAATCCAGCACGTGGCCGAACACGCCGCTTTGAGCCAGCCATTGGCGCAGGTCCTGGCCGAGCATCTGGGACGGCGAGACGAAATAGAGGTTGTAGAAGTCCGAGGAGAAATCCGTGGGGCCGGTGCGGTAGACCATCTCCCGGCCGTCGTAGCGCGGCGAGACCATGACCCGGCGCACGGCCAGCGTCGGCCCTCCGGCGCGCGGCGGTTTCGCCTCGCCGCGTTTCACCTGGAGGTCGAAATGGCGCTTTTCCACCGGCGGGTGCTTGAGCCCGCCCATGCAGCCGCCGAGGGCCGCGAGGAGGAGGGCGCAGAGGCCCAGGAGAAGGACGCGTCTGTTCATGGGTTCTCCGGGTTCACTTTGGCCGGCGGATCGCCGAAGATCATGCCCGAGGGATAGCGCTTGGCCTCGTTGGAGAGTTCCCGCAGGTTCTCCATCAGGCGCCGCGTGTCCTCGACGATGTCCTCGATATTGGTCTGCTGCCCGGCCACCAGGGCGTTCACCCGGCCCAGCAGGTCATGCAGCCTGGAGGCGGCCGCGCGCATGTCTCCGGCCGAGGCGTTGACGTTCTTGAGGGTCGTTCCCAGCCCGGCCAGGTTGGCCTTCATTTCGGGACTGGCCAGGGTCTTCTCGATCTGGCCGCTGGCGGCCTTGATGCTTTCGGAGGCCTCGCGCATGGAGGCGGCGATGACCAGCACGTCGTCCCCGGCCGAGGCCACGATGTGGTCCACGCCCTTGGCCGCGTTGGCCGCGCTGGTGATCAGCGTGTCGAACTCGCGGCGGTTGAGCAGGTCGTTGACCCGGTCGATGGCCTTGCCCAGGTCCTCCAGGTTGGAGGCCAGGAGTTTTCCCACGCCCTGCTTGTCGCCGCCCTTCATGAACTGCGAGAGGCTGGCCGTGATGGTCTTCACGTCCGAGATGATGGCCTCCAGGTCCTGCTTGTTCAACGCGCCCAATGTGTCGCTGATGCGCGAGACGGCCTCCTCCACCTTGGAGAGGGTGCTCGGCGCGGAGGGGACATAGAGGTACTGCGGCTCCCAGTTGATTTCCAGGGGCGGGTTGGCTGCCGGGTCCAGGTAATCGATGCCCAGGTAGAGCTGGCCCGTGAGGCCCTGGGAGACCGGACGCATGCGCATGCCCCGCTCGATCTCGGACTTGATGCCGTGGGCCAGTTCCTCGTCGGGTATATTGTGGAAATAGCGGGCCTCGACCTCGCATTCCACGAGAACGTAACGGTACTTGCCGCTGAAGAAGCCGGAGTACTTGTCGGCCACGAAGCCGATGGCGCTCACCCGGCCCACCTGCACGCCCCGGTACTTGACCGGAGAACCGACTTCCAGGCCGTTGACCGACTCGTTGATGTAGGTTTCCAGGTGATAGATCTTCTTGAAGAACCGCCCCGCGCCCAGGACCACCACCATGAGCACGAACAGGGCGCTGCCCGTGATGAGGAAGAGTCCGAGCTTGAAGGTGTTGGGCCGTGTGCTCATGAAGCCTCCGCGCCGGCCGTCTCGCGGTGGAAGAAGCGGCGCACCAGGGGGTTGTCCGAGGAATCCCGGAGATCGGCCGGGTTGCCCTGGGCCACGATGCCCTGGGCCGTCTTGTCCAGCATGATGGCCGTGTCCGCGATGGCGAAGATGCTCGGCAGTTCGTGGGAGACGACCACGAAGGTCATGCCCAGGGAACGTGAGAGGCTCTGGATCAGTTCGTCGAGCCCGGCGGAGGTGATGGGGTCGAGTCCGGCCGAGGGCTCGTCCAGGAAGAGCACCTCGGGATCCAAAGCCATGGCCCGGGCGATGGCCGCGCGTTTCTGCATGCCGCCGGACAGTTCCGAGGGCAGGTGGTCGCGGAACTCCTCCAGGCCCACCAGGGAGAGTTTCATGCGGGCCACGAAGTCCCGCGCCGAGGGAGGCAGGTCCGTGAACTCCTCCAGGGGCAGACGCACGTTCTCCAGCAGGGTCATGGAGCCGAACAGGGCTCCGCCCTGATACATGACCCCGATCCGCCGCAGGATGGCCTCGCGGTCCGCGCCGCCTTCGATATCCATGCGCAGGGGCCGTTCCGACTCCGGAAAGTGGTAGGTCACGGTCCCGGCCGCCGGGCGGTAGAGCCCGATGAGGTGCTTGAGCACGGTGCTTTTGCCGCAGCCCGATCCGCCCAGGATGACGAAGATCTCGCCCCGGCGCACGTCGAAGGAGACGTCGCGGACGATGACCCGTTCGCCGTAGGCGCAGGTCATGTCGCGTACGCTGATGACGATGTCCAGGGGATCGGCGGCCACGGCGTCCCTCAGATGCCCAGGTAGTAGAAGGCCACGGCGAAGATGCCGTCGGCCACGGCGATGAGAATGATGCCGGAAACCACCGCGCTGGTGGTCGACTGGCCCACGGCTCCGGCTCCCGCGCCGGTGGTCAGGCCGCGCTGGCAGCCCACTCCGGCCACCAGCAGGCTGAAGATCAGGCCCTTGAACAGCCCGCCGAGGAAATCGATCATGCCCAGGTTGGCGAAGACCCGCGAGGTGTAGGTGGCCAGGGGAAATTCCAGGGAGAGCATGACCACGGCCCCGCCCACGAGGCTGGCGAAATTGAAGAAAAGGATCATCAGCGGCATCATGGCCACGGCCGCCAGAACTTTGGGCGCCACCAGGAAGCGCACGGGGTCCAGGCCCATGGTCACCAGGGCGTTGACCTCCTCGTTGACCTTCATGGTCCCGATCTCGGCGGCGAAGGACGAGCCCGAGCGTCCGGCCAAGAGGATGGCCGTGACCAGCCCGCCCAGCTCCCGAAACATGACCAGCCCGAGCATGTTGGGCACGAAGATCTGGGCTCCGAAACGCTCCAGGCTCATGGCCGACTGGAAGGCCATGATCAGGCCCATGAGGAAACCGATGAGCAGGATGATGGGCAGGCTTTCGGCCCCGGCCCGCTCGCAGGTGAGCAGCATGTCCTGCCAGCGTACGCGGCGGGGGTGGCGCAGGGCGTAGCCCAGGGCCAGGGTGCATTCGCCCACGAAGGCGACCATCTGCTGAAGATCGTCGAAGAAGCGCATCCCGGCCAGTCCGGCCCGGTCCACCAGTCCCGGCCTGGGGCGGGCCGGGCCCTCGTCCCGGCGCAAGCGGTCGGTGTCGAAGAGGTCCAGGAGCCGTTCGTAGCGCTCGGGCAGGCCGCGCAGCTCCAGGCCGCCGCCCTGGGCCTCCTTGTCCAGACGCAGGCGCAACAGCAGGGCGATGCCCGCGCCGTCCAGGGCCTTCACTCCGGAAAGGTCGGCCAGCACATGCCGCACGCCGGCCTGTCCCGCACGGGCGAGGATCTCGTTCCAGAGGCGGCCGAGGGCCTGGGCGTCCAGCCTGCCCGCGAACGACAGGGTCAGGCCGTCCGGGGCCTGGGGGGCGTAGTCGATGCGCAAGGCGGCTGGTTGGTTCATGTGGGTCCATTCCTGGCGTGGATTGTCGCACGCCAACTTCTATTATTATTGCATTCAAGGAGAAAAGGCAAAACCGGAAGCCTCTTGACAAAAATGGGCGAACAGAACGATATTCTCAAAACAGAAGGAACAAAGAATGATCGACGGAATCGACAGGAATATTCTGATGATTCTTCAGGGAGACGGCCGTGTGTCCAACGCGGAGATCGCCCGGCGCGTGGGCATGGCGCCCTCGGCCGTGCTCGAGCGCATCCGCAAGCTGGAGCGCAAGGGCGTGATTCAGGGCTACGAGGCCCTGCTCGATCCGAAGTCCCTTGGGCAGCGGCTCACGGCCTTCACCACGGTGCATGTCAGCGAGGCCGTTGGCTCCACCGAGGCCGGCGCCCAACTGGCCCAGGTGTCGGGCGTCCTCGAAGTCAGAAGTGGGTCCGGTTTTTGGACCACTCGGCGGCAAAACTAAGGTGGACAGGTTCATGGGCTATGCCGCCTTTTCTGGGCAAGCCAGAG